>DATBUS010000066.1:0-29727 GCA_036515815.1 Luteimonas sp. | reverse complement strand
GCGCGCCTGGGGCCAGCCGCCGGGCACGATGCGCGAGCAGCACGCGCCGGTGGACGCCGGCCGCGCGCCTACCCAGGCGGTGGCACGGGGCCGCGGCCGCCAGGTCGCGTCGGCGGAGCCGAACATGCAGGCCGGCGGCTTCCAGGTGGTCTACGACCTGGTCAGCGAAACCCGCCTGCGCGGCTGGCGCGACGAGGGCATGACCGAAGTCTCCCTGCCCCTGCCGGGCGTGCGCCAGCTGATGGTCTGCCCGCTGGAGACCGCACTGCGCCGCGAATCCGGCCCCTGCCGGCTGGTGGAACCGGACGATCCGGAACTGGCCCGCATCGGCGATGCGCGCGAAGTCATCGCCATGAACCAGGTGTACCGCCGCGGCGAGCTGGTCTGGCGTGGCCCGGGGCCGTATCGCTAGGTCGCGCCCCGGCCGGGTGCCGCCCACCGGCGGCGGTTGGGCCACGGCATCCCGCTCACCACGCAGCCGCCATCATGGGCCGCCGTTCGCGGACACCCCGATCGCCATGGACAGAAATGCACCCCCGACACGCCTGCATGGCTGCGCAGGGCGGCCGCGCTGACGATGCAGCGGAACAAGGGACACCGGGTCGGCACCCGCATCTGGCGCGCACTGCGCGCAGCCCTGGTCGTCGCCGTCACCGCCTGGGGTGCCCTGGCCCTGTGGTTCCAGTTGCCGGGGCCGTGGCCGCTGCGCGCGCTGGTCATCGGCGGCTGGTGCGCGCTCGGCTTCGTCGCCATCCTCAGGCCCGCACGGCTTCACCGCCGCGCCCCGGGCGTGGCCTTCGCGCTGGCCTTCATCGCCATGCTCGGCTGGTGGAGCACGCTCACGCCTTCCCACCAGCGCGTCTGGGCAGACGACGTCGCCCGCCTGCTTGAGGCCGAAGTCGATGGCAGCCGCCTGACCCTGCACAACGTGCGCAACTTCGAATGGCGCAGCGAAACCGACTACACCCCACGCTGGGAAACCCGCAGCTACGACCTCGACCGCCTCGAATCCGCCGATCTGTTCCTGTCCTACTGGATGGGCCCGCAGATCGCGCACACGCTGGTGTCGTTCGGCTTCGACGACGGCCGGCAGCTGGTGTTCTCGCTGGAGATCCGCAAGGAACGCCACGAGGGCTTCTCGGCGATCGGCGGCTTCTTCCGGAAATTCGAGCAGGTGATCATCGCCGCCGACGAGCGCGACATCGTGCGCACGCGCAGCAACGTGCGCGGCGAGGAGGTGTACCTCTATCGCCTGCGCATGCAACCGGAGCAGCTGCGTGCATTGTTGCTGGGCTATATCGACAGCGCCGCCGAGCTGCGTCGCGCGCCACGGTTCTACAACACGCTGGTCAGCAACTGCACCACGATCATCTTCGAGCTGGCGCGGCGAATCGCACCCACCCTTCCCCTCGACTACCGTTTGCTGCTGTCGGGCCATTTCGCCGAATACGTGCATGACCAGGGCGGGCTGACACCTGGCTACGACTTCGCCGAGCTGCAGGCGCTCGGCCATATCAACGCGCGGGCCCTGGATGCCGACGCGCTGCCGACCGGAGACGCGCCGTCCGGGTTCTCCCGCAGCATCCGGCGGGGCGTGCCGGGAGTGGTCGACTAGCGCAGCAGCAGCATCGGGATCTCGCAGGCCCTGAGCAGCTGCGTCGTGGTGCTGCCGACGATCAGCGCGCGGATGCGCGAATGCCCATAGGCACCCATCACCAGCAGGTCGATGCCCAGTGCCTCGACCTGGTGCGCGATCACTTCCTCGGGATCACCCGGCAGCGCATGGATACGCGGCTCGAAGCCCGCCTCCGCCAGGCGGGCGCGGGCCCACTCCAGCCCAGCGCCGCCGCCCTTGCCTCCCACCGCGATGAGGTGGCACTCCAGTCCACCCAGCAGGGGACTGAGCGCCACCATTTCCACGCACTTGCGCGTGGTCGCGCTGTCGTCGAAGGCGATCATGAAGCGCCTGATCGGTCGCATCCTGCGTGACGCGACCAGCACCGGCCGGCGCACGGCGCGTACTACCCGTTCCAGGTTGCTGCCCAGGTGGGCGGTCACCACGCTGGCGTGCTCGCCGCGCTTGCCGATCACGAACAGGCGTACGTCGTCCTCGATGTCGAGCAGGGTCTGCACCAGTTCGCCGTGGCGCTGCCCCAGCGTGACCTGGACCGCGCCTGGCTGGCCTGCGAGTCCGGCCTGCAGGCGCTCCAGCATGGCGCGGCCATGCGCCTGGGTGACCCTGGCCCGCTCCTCGTCCAGCGCGGTCAGCTCGGCCAGCAGCACTTCCTGCGTGCCCAGCGCCAGCATGCCGCTGAGGTCGCGCTTGCCGCCCCCGGCATCGCGGTCGATGGCGTGCATCAGTTCGAGCGGCACGCCAAGCCGTGAGGCAGCCCAGGCGGCAAGCGCCGCCACGCCCTCGGCATAGGACGATGGATCGATCGCGGCCAGCACGCGGCCTTCGGCATTGATCAGGGTCGTGTTCATCACCTGCTCCTCAGTGGCCACCCATCAGGCGCTCGGCGTCGGGCTTGTCGTGCACGCCCAGGCGGTCGACCATCGTGGCGCTGGCCTGGTCCAGCCCGATGACCTCGACCTCCGTGCCTTCGCGGCGGAACTTCATCACCACGGTATCCAGTGCGCCCACCGCACTCAAATCCCAGAAGTGCGCACGCGACACGTCGATCGTCACCCGCTGCAGCACTTCCTTCAGGTCGAACTGCGAGACGAAGCCGCTGGCCGACGCGAAGAAGACCTGGCCGGCGACGGTATAGGTGCGCGTCCCCGGCGCCTCGCTGCTGGATTCCACGTGCAGCACCCGCGCCACCTTGCGCGCGAAGAACAGCGCCGACAGCAGCACGCCGGTCAGCACGCCACGCGCCAGGTCGTGGGTCAGCACCGTCACCACCACGGTCCCCAGCATCACGATGCTGGAGCTGGCCGGATACACGCGCAGGTTGCGGATCGAGGACCAGCTGAAGGTGCCGATCGAGACCATGATCATCACCGCCACCAGCGCCGCCATCGGGATCTGCTTCACCCAGGGCCCGGCGAAGACCACCAGCACCAGCAGCACCGAGCCGGCCACCAGCGCCGACAGCCGCCCGCGCCCGCCCGATTTCACGTTGATCACCGACTGCCCGATCATCGCGCAGCCGGCCATGCCGCCGATGAAGCCGGTGGCGAAGTTGGCCACGCCCTGGCCCACGGCCTCGCGGTCCTTGTTGCTGGGCGTGTCGGTGAGGTCGTCGACGATCTGCGCCGTCATCAAGGACTCCAGCAGGCCGACCACGGCCAGCGTGGCCGAGTACGGCAGGATGATGGCCAGCGTCTCCCAGGTCAGCGGCACGTCCGGCAGCAGGAAGGTGGGCAGGCTGTCGGGCAGCTCGCCCATGTCGCCGACGGTGCGGATATCGAGGCCGAGCCAGATCGCCACCGCGGTCAGCACGACGATGGTCACCAGCGGCGACGGGATCGCCTTCGTCAGCCGCGGGAACAGATAGATGATGGCCAGGCCCGCGGCGGTCATCGCGTACACCGTCCACGGCACCCCGATGAGCTCGGGCAGCTGCGCCATGAAAATGAGGATGGCCAGCGCGTTCACGAAGCCGGTGATCACCGAGCGCGACACGAAGCGCATCAGGCTGCTGAGCCGGAACGCACCGGCCAGCATCTGCAGCACGCCGGTCAGCGCCGTGGCCGCCAGCAGGTACTGCAGGCCGTGCTCCTTCACCAGCGTCACCATCACCAGCGCCATGGCGCCGGTGGCCGCCGAGATCATGCCGGGCCGGCCGCCGACGAAGGCGATGATCACCGCGATCGAGAACGAGGCGTACAGGCCCACGCGCGGGTCGACGCCGGCGATGATCGAGAACGCGATGGCTTCGGGGATCAGCGCCAGCGCCACGACCAGGCCGGCGAGCACGTCGCCACGGACATTGCCGAACCATTCCTGGCCCAGGCGGGAAGAGATGTTCACGGAGAGGACCTCTGCCGGTGGCGGCACCGGACGGATGCGGCACGCCGGATGCCTGCGGATGCAGGGCGTACGCGCGCGGGAAACCGGGAAGTCTAGCAACCGCGCCGCGGGAGGGATTACGGGCGGCCAGCCGACGCGCCCGGAGTGCCAATCGGCACGTTTTGGGCCGCCATCACAGGCGCATGCTTGCCGCGCACCCTTGTCCACGGCCGCCCGGAGCCCCATCCCATGTTGCGTACCCTGCTGCTTTCCTCCGCGATCGCCCTGGCGCTTGGCGCCTGCGACCGCACCGCCACCGAGTCCCCGATGCCCGCTACCGCCACGGCGCCCGCCGCCACCGCCCAGTCCGAGAACCCGCTGCTGGTTGCCAGCACGCTCCCCTTCCAGGCCCCGCGCTTCGACCTGATCCAGGACGCGCACTACCAGCCCGCGATCGAGGAAGGCATGCGCCAGCACCTGGCCGAGGTGCGCGCCATCGCCGACAGCGCCGAGCCGCCGACCTTCGCCAACACCATCGAGGCCCTGGAGCGCAGCGGCGCCCTGCTGACCCGCGCGGCCTCCGTGTTCTTCGCCATGACCTCGGCGCATACCAACGAGGCGCTGCAGGCCGCCGAAGAGGCGCTGGCGCCGAAGCTGGCCGAGCATTCCGACGCCATCCACCTGGATCCGAAGCTGTTCGCGCGGGTGAAGGCGATCCATGAGCAGCGCGCCGTCGCCGGCCTGACGCTGGAACAGGTGGTGCTGGTGGAGCGCACCTGGGACAACTTCGTCCGCGCCGGCGCCGAGCTGGACGCGGAGAAGCAGGCCGAGCTGCGCAGGCTCAACAGCGAGGAGTCGTCCCTCACCACCGCGTTCTCCAACAAGCTGCTGGCGGCCACCAAGGCCGGCGGCGTGCTGGTGGACGACGTCGCGAAGCTCGACGGCCTGGACGAGGCCTCCATCGCCGCCGCGGCCGCGGCCGCGAAGGACGCCGGCCACGAGGGCCAGTGGATGCTGGTGCTGCAGAACACCACCCAGCAGCCGGTTCTGGCCTCGCTCAAGGACCGCCACCTGCGCCAGCAGGTGCTGGCGGCCTCGCTGGAGCGCGCGCAGAAGGGTGATGCCAACGACACCCGCGCCACCATCCAGCGCCTGGCCGAGCTGCGTGCACGCAAGGCCGAGCTGCTGGGCTACCCGAACTACGCCGCCTACAGCATTGCCGACCAGATGGCCGGCACGCCCGAGGTCGCGCTGAAGCTCCTGACCGATACCGTGCCCGCGGCCACCGCGCGTGCCAAGGCCGAGCTTGCGAAGATCCAGGCCGTGGTCGATGCCCAGGACGGCGGTTTCCAGGCCGGCGCCGCCGACTGGGACCTCTACGCCGAGCAGGTGCGCAAGGCCGAATTCGACCTCGACGCCGAAGCCATCAAGCCCTATTTCGAGCTCGACCGCGTGCTGAAGGACGGCGTCTTCTTCGCCGCCGAACAGCTGTACGGCATCACCGCGAAGGAGCGCACCGACCTGCCGGTCTACCACCCCGACGTACGCGTGTTCGACATCTTCGACGCCGACGGCACCCAGCTCGCCCTGTTCTACCTCGACCCGTTCCAGCGCGAGAGCAAGCAGGGCGGCGCCTGGATGGGCAACTTCGTCGAGCAGAACGGCCTGACCGGCGACATCCCGGTGATCTACAACGTCGAGAACTACACGAAGCCCGCGGAAGGCCAGCCGGCGCTGCTGAGCTTCGACGACACCACCACGCTGTTCCACGAGTTCGGCCACGCGCTGCACGGCATCTTCTCGAAGACGACGTATCCGAGCCTGGCCGGCACCAACGTGCCACGCGACTTCGTAGAGTTCCCCTCGCAGTTCAACGAGCACTGGGCGCTGGACCCGAAGGTGTTCGCCAACTACGCCAAGCACTACCAGACCGGCGAGCCGATGCCGCAGGCGCTGGTCGAGAAGATCGTGCGGGCACGCACCTTCAACCAGGGCTATGCGACCACCGAATACCTGTCGGCGGCGCTGCTCGACATGGCCTGGCACACGCTGCCGGCGAGCGACGCGAAGAAGGAAGTGGACGCGTTCGAGAAGGAGGCGCTGGCCAAGTACGAGGTCGACCTGGCCGCCGTGCCGCCGCGCTACCGCACCAGCTACTTCAGCCACGTCTGGGGCGGCGGCTACGCGGCCGGCTACTACGCCTACTTCGGCGCCGAAGTCCTGGACCATGACGCCTTCCAGTGGTTCCGCGAGAACGGCGGCCTGACCCGGGCGAACGGCCAGGTGTTCCGCGAGAAGATCCTGTCGATCGGGCACTCGCAGGACCTGGCGCAGGCCTACCGCGAATTCCGCGGCAAGGAGCCGAGCGTGGAGCCGCTGCTGGAGCACCGCGGGTTGAAGTAAACGCCGGGCACCCGTCAGTGGTCGCGCCAGGCGCGCACATGCTCCACCAGCGCGCGCAGTTTGCGCGGCTGGTTGTGGCGACCGGGAAAGTACAGGAAGAAGCCGGGGAACGGCGGCAGGTAGGCCTCCAGCAGTGGGACCAGTTCGCCGCGCGCGATGTACGCGCGGAAGGTCTCCTCGATGCCGAAGGTGATGCCGCCGCCCGCGAGCGCCGTGCGCACCATCAGCAGCATGTCGTTGGTGGTGAGCACGGGGTTCACCGCGACGTCGAAGTCGCGCCCGTTTTCGTTGAACTCCCATCGGTACGGGGCCACGCCCGGCGCCGGCCGCCAGCCGATGCAGCGGTGCGGGACCAGCTCGCGCGGGTGCATCGGGACGCCATGGCGCGCGAGGTAGTCCGGTGACGCCACCGCCACCTGGCGCTGCTCACCGGTGAGCGGCACCGCCACCATGTCCCGCTCGATCACTTCGCCGAGGCGGACGCCAGCGTCGAATCCGGCGGCGACGATGTCCGATGCCTCGTCGGTGACGGTGATGTCCAGCGTGATCCGCGGATAGGCCTCGGCGAATCCGGCGAGCAGCGGACCCGACAGGAAGCGCTCGGCGATGGACGCGACCGCCACGCGCAGCAGCCCGCGCGGCGGCCCGTCATCCACCACATCCTCCAGCGCGGCATCGAGCGTCGACAGCGGTTGTGCGGCCTGCCGGAGCAGGCGCTCGCCGGCCTCGGTCAGCCGCACGCTGCGCGTCGAACGCTGCACCAGCGCGATGCCGAGCGTGTCCTCGAGCCGGCGGATGCCCTGGCTGACGGCCGAGCGGGTGACGCCCAGGCGGTCGGCGGCCATGCGGAAGTTGTCGGCTTCCGCCACCGCGAGGAAGACGCGCAGCAGGTTGAGATCGACGTCCATTGGTTAGCGATTCTAACCAGTGTATGCAGTTTCCGGCGGCTACCGGCGACAGCGGCGCGGCACCAAGATGCCTCCTCCATCAGCCAGGCTCCCGGGAACCCCCATGCACGACCTCCACGATCGTATCGTCCTCATCACCGGCGCCAGCAGCGGCATTGGCGAAGCCACCGCCCGTGAGCTCGCCTCGCGCGGCGCCACCGTCGTGCTGGGTGCCAGGCGCCTCGATCGCCTGGAGCGCCTCGTCGCCGACATCGGTGCCGCCGGCGGCCGTGCGGACGCACGCAGCCTCGACGTCACCGATCGCGACGACATGCAGGCCTTCGCCGACCACGCCCTCTCCCGCTACGGCCGCATCGACGCCATCGTCAACAACGCGGGGGTCATGCCGCTGTCGCCGCTGTCGGCGCTCAGGCTGGACGAGTGGGACCGTATGATCGACGTCAACATCCGCGGCGTGCTGCATGGCATCGCCGCCGTGCTGCCGGCGATGGAAGCCGCCGCCCGCGGCCATGTGGTCAACATCGCATCGATCGGTGCGCACGCGGTTTCGCCGACGGCGGCCGTGTACTGCGCCACCAAATACGCCGTGCGGGCACTGTCCGAGGGCCTGCGCCAGGAGACCGACCGCATCCGGGTCACCGTGGTCAGCCCTGGCACGACCGCGTCGGAGCTCGCCGACACCATCACCGACGACAGCGCCGCCGCGGCGATGCGCGATTTCCGCCGCATCACCATCGCACCGGAGGCCATCGCACGCGCGATCGCGTTCGCACTGTCGCAACCCGAGGATGTCGACGTGAGCGAGCTGATCGTGCGGCCGACGGCGAGTCCGTACTGATCACGGCGCCGGGACGAACGACAACCGGGCGTCGAACGACAGGCCGTCACCGATATCGGCGATGCAGATCCGGGCCGCGGACGGCAGCCGCGTCCAGTGTTCCGGTCCGGCTGCGTCCTCCGAGACGTGGCCAGCCCGGGTCCACGCGCGGCCGGTGAGGTAGTTCACGCTGGTGGTGGTGATCTCGCCCGCGCCGCGATGCAGGTGCATCTCGTCCAGGCCCACCAGGCGCATGCAGTCGCCCTCCAGACGGAACGTATAGGTCACTTCCCGCGTGCTCCAGGTGCCCGCGCTCGCCCAGCTGTGGAGGTTCACCGACCAGGTGCGGTTGGGCCGGATGAGCACCGCCGAGGCCGCATCGCCGGCCAGGACATCGTCCATCACCGGTGATGCCGGCCGAGGCAGCAGGCTGTGGTTGGCCATCACGCGCCGCCACCTTCCGTCGGGCGTGGCGAGGGCCGCCACGAGCGCGCGTGGATTGGTGTCGAAGCGGGCCGGGCCCAGGCCCGTGTTGTCGACGATGTTGGCCGGGGCGTCCATGCGCAGGACCAGCAGGGCGTCGTCGAGCCCATCGCCGTCGAGGCGCCCGCGTGTTTCGTGCTCGAGGCGCCAGCCCGGCGGGACGAAGCCGGCGGGCGTGGCGGCGTGTTCAACGATGTCCGGGGCGTCGACGTCGGGAATGTCGATTGCCCACGCGTCGGCCGCGAACAGGCTGCAGGCGAGAAAGACCGCGAGGCGCGGAGTTGCGGAAGGCCCGTTCGCTGCACGGCCACCAGGTCGTCCAGGCCGTGCGTGAAGCCACGCGACGCGACGCCCAGGTGGTCCTCGTCGTCCGGGAGATCCCAGGCCGGCCAGGGCCAGCGCGAGCACGAATGGCGTCTTCAAGAAGCGTTCCCCTCAGGCATCCTGTCGCATCATGCCGGGATCGGGGCATGTCCTGAAGCGCCAGCGCGCGCGTCTGTTCTCCTGGCTGCACCAGATATTGCGTTGACGCATCGCACCAGCCCCGATATGTTGTGCCCCGTCGGTTCCCGCGCCACAGGGCTCGGGATGAAAAGGGAAGCCGGTGCGGCGGCGGTCGGATGCGTCCAGACCCCCTCCCATCCCGGCGCTGCCCCGCAGCGGTAGGTGGAAACGAGGTCGCGCACGCACTGGGACGGTGGTCCCGGGAAGCGGCGACCGAGGCGAGGAATCGCGGCGCACAGCCGGTGGTTCCCGGATCCACGAGCCCGAAGACCTGCCGACAGCCGCGCGCAAAGCACATCGCGCGGTGCCGGCTGCGGAATCTCCGGGGGGAGATGGCTGGTGGAGCAGGCATGCGGCCGCGATCCGTCCACCGGAGCGCGTCGCGGGCGCTGCGACGCCGCTTTCCCAACCTGTGACTCCTGGCCCGCCGACTGTCGAGGGACAGCGGCCGTGCGCATGCACCGGGAGCACACCCATGAGCGAGACCGACACCCGCATCGCGACAGCCGACGCCCTGGCCGACCACGGCCACCCCGCGCCCGCCCTCGCGATGCCGGACACGGGCACCGGCCACGACGCCGGCGTCGCCACCTGGATCACCAAGGAGGCCGGCAACCGCCGCATGCCCTACGAGCGAGCGCGCCTGGAGCGCGCCATCGACCGCGTGCACGCCGAATTCCCGCAGCTCGATGCCGCCGACTACAAGCGCAGCGTTTTCGGCTTCGTCGAGCGCAAGGAAACGGTCAACGCCGACGACCTCGTCGACCACCTGATCCGCGAGGCCGAGGCGCGCGTGGACGTGGGCGCGCCGGAGTGGGAGATGTTCGCGGCGCGGATCTACCTGCACCGCCTGTACAAGCGCGCCAGCCGCAACCGCTTCTACGACACCGCGCAGAAGTACGGCTCCTACGTCGGCCTGCAGGAGTCGCTGGCCGACCGCAACGTCTATTCCAACGACATCCTGCGCGCCTACACCAAGGAGGAGCTGCAGGAGGCCGGGCGCATGATCGAGCCGGCGCGCGACCTGCTGTTCACCTACAACGGCCTGTACCTGCTGGCCACGCGGTATCTCGCCACCGACACCTCGCGCGAGGTCTACGAGCTGCCGCAGGAGCGCTGGCTGACGATCGCGCTGTACCTGATGCAGGGCGAAGGCGGCGGCGGCCAGGACGGTCGCGAGCGGCGCATGCGCCTGGTCGGCGAGGCCTACTGGGCGCTGTCGAACCTGTACATGACCGTCGCCACGCCGACGCTGCAGAACGCCGGCAAGACCGGCGGCCAGCTATCGTCGTGCTTCATCGACACCGTCGACGACTCGCTGCAGGGCATCTACGACTCCAACACCGACATCGCGCGCGTGTCCAAGGGCGGCGGCGGCGTGGGCGCCTACATGGGCTACGTGCGCGCCTCGGGCTCGGCGATCCGCGGCGTGCCGAACTCGTCCGGCGGCGTGGTGCCGTGGATCAAGCAGCTCAACAACACCGCCGTCTCGGTCGACCAGCTCGGCCAGCGCAAGGGCGCGGTGGCCGTATACCTGGACGTCTGGCACCGCGACATCGAGGCCTTCCTCGACCTGCGCCTCAACAACGGCGACCAGCGCCTGCGCGCGCATGACGTGTTCACCTCGGTCTGCATCCCGGACATCTTCATGGAGGCCGTGGAGCGCCGCGGCGACTGGTACCTGTTCGATCCGCACGAGGTGCACCGGATCAAGGGCTGGTACCTGCAGGACTTCTTCGACGAGACCAGGGGCGAAGGCACGTTCCGGAAGAAGTACGAGGAGGTGGTCGCCGACGAGCGCGTCCCGCGCAAGACGGTGAAGGCGATCGACATCTTCAAGCGGCTGATGGTCAGCCAGCTGGAGACCGGCAATCCCTTCATGTTCTACCGCGACGAGGTCAACCGGAAGAACCCGAACAAGCACGCGGGCATGGTGTATTCGTCCAACCTGTGCACCGAGATCCTGCAGAACATGAGCCCGACGAAGCTCATGCAGGAGATCATCAGCGGCAACCAGATCGTGACCACGAAGCAGGCCGGCGACTTCGTGGTCTGCAACCTGTCCTCGATCAACCTGGGGCGCGCGATCGTGCCGCAGGACGGCCAGGGCGACCTGATCACCGACGTGCTCGAGCGCTTGGTGCCGATCCAGGTGCGGATGCTCGACAACGTGATCGACCTGAACCTGCTGCCGGTGCCGCAGGCCACGATCACCAACCGCAAGTACCGCGCGATCGGCCTGGGCACCTTCGGCTGGCACCACCTGCTGGCGCAGAAGGGCATCCACTGGAACGCGCGCGAGGCGGAGGATTTCAGCGACGCGCTCTACGAGCGCATCAACTTCCTCACCGTGCAGGCGAGCATGGCGCTTGCGAAGGAGAAGGGCAGCTACCCCGTGTTCCAGGGCAGCGACTGGCACACCGGCAGCTACTTCCGCGACCGCGGCTACAACAGCCCGCAATGGCTGGACCTGGCCGCACAGGTCGCGGTGAACGGCGTGCGCAACGGCTGGCTGCTGGCGGTCGCCCCGAACATGTCGACCGCGCAGATCGCCGGCTCCACCGCCTCGATCGACCCGATCTACTCCGCGTTCTACTACGAGGAGAAGAAGGACTACCGGCGCCCGGTGGCCGCGCCGGGACTGTCGCTGGAGACCTGGCCCTACTACGAGAAGGGCGCGTACAAGGTCGACCAGTTCGCCAGCGTGCGCCAGAACGCGCGCCGCCAGCGCCACGTCGACCAGTCGATCAGCTTCAACTTCTACGTGCCGTCGACCATTCGCGCCAGCACGCTGCTGGAGCTGCACATGACGGCGTGGCGGGAGGGGTTGAAGACCACCTACTACGTGCGCTCGAACGACATCGATATCGCCGAATGCGAGTGGTGTAGTAGCTGATAGCGCATTCGCGCTTTCAGCTCCCGGTTCGCGGGGCGAACCGTGGACCCTCCACTCATCCGCACCCACACCCCCGCGCCTTCGGCGCGCCCCCCCTGACTCAGGGGGGCTTTCCTCCAGAACGTGCGCGCTGCTGCACGCAATCGGAAAATGAGAACGCTTATATGTCCGCCATCGCACCACTTACGTCCACGCCGCTTGATCGCATCCGCATCCTGGAGCCGCGGCATCCGAACCGTTCGACCGGGATCATCAACGGGCGCACTTCGGGGATCCTGAACTGGAACGACATTCCGTATCCGTCGTTCTACCGCGCCTACAAGGAGCTTTCGACCAACTTCTGGATTCCGGACGAGGTCGACATGAAGGCCGACGCACGCCAGTACGGCGACCTGTCGGCGCGCGAGAAGAACGCCTACGACTCGATCATCGGACTGCTGGCGACGCTGGATTCGCCGCAGACGCGCTTCATCTACAACGTCGCCGAATACATCACCGATCCGGCGGCGCACGCTAACGCCGCGATCATCGGCCAGCAGGAGGTGATCCACAACGAGAGCTACAGCTACGTGCTGGCCTCGATCACCGACCTCGACAACCAGAAGCGGATCTTCGAGATCGCGCGCACGCATCCGACGATCCTCAAACGCAACGCGCCGATCATGGAATCGTACGACGACTTCATGCGCGAGAAGACCGCCGAGACCCTGCTGCGCTCGCTGATCCAGTCCTCGATCCTGGAGGGCATCAACTTCTATTCCGGCTTCGCCTACTTCTACAACCTGGTGCGCCAGAACCGGATGGCCGGCACCGGCAAGATCATCAGCTTCATCAACCGCGACGAGCTGGCGCACACCAAGTTCATCAGCGAGGTGATCCGCGCGATCGTCGGCGAGAACCCGGAGTTGCGCACCGACGAGCTGACGGAGTACGTGCACCGCGCCTTCGAGCACGCGGTGGAGCTGGAAGTGCAGTGGACCGGCGAAGTGCTGGACGGCATCGACGGCATCAACGTCGACGAGATGATCCAGTACGTGAAGTACCGCGCCAACAAGATGGCCGGGATGCTCGGGATCGAGAGCCTGTACCCGGAATCCACCGGCAACGTGATGCCCTGGATCCGCGCCTACGCCGACAACTTCACCGAGACCAAGACCGACTTCTTCGAGATGCGCAACGCCTCGTACAAGAAGACCAACCTCGACAACGGCTTCGACGACCTGTGAGCGACCGCTCATGCGCATCCTGATCGCCTACGACTCCCTCAGCGGCAACACCCGCGACCTCGCGCGGATGGTGCGTGGATGCTGCGAAGCGCGCGGCCATGACGTGACCTGGATCGAAGCCGGCATCCAGACCCTGGCCGATGCCGGCCCCGATCCGCGCCACGACCTCTACCTGCTCGGCACCTGGACCGACAATGCCGGCCGCACGCCGGCGGCGATGAAGCGCTTCATCTCGGAGCTGGTCGAGGCCGTCGGCAAGCCCGATCGCGTGGCCGTCTTCGGCACCGGCGAGACGCAGTGGGGCGAGGAGTACTACTGCGGCGCGCTGCGGCGCATGGCCGGCTTCTTCGGCAGCGTCCATCCACCGCTGGACATCGAACAGATGCCGCACGGCGCGCGGGATGCGCTGAAGGTCCGGAACTGGACCGACCGGGTGCTGGCGACCATGGGCTCCACTGCCGCGGCCGGCGCAACTGCGGGGTCCGCGCCGCCGGCCGTTGCCGTTGCCGACACTCGCGCCCGCCCGCGCGCCGACTTCCCCGCACCCGCTGCCAAGGACACGCTCCATGCAAATCCTGCACGCCTCGACGCCTGACGACGTCCACGCCGCCGTCGCCGCCCACCCGCGGCTTCTGGTCGACTACTACAAGGACGACTGCCCGGCCTGCCGCATGCTCGACATGTCACTGCGGCAGTTCGCCGCCAGCCCCGCCGCCGCCGGCCTGGTGCTGCTGAAGGTGAAGCTGGAAACCGTCGGCGAAGATTTTTTCCGCGGCCTCGGCCTGCGGCAGACGCCGACGCTTGCGCTGCACGTCGACGGCCGCGAGGCCGCGCGCCTGCCCGGCTTCCAGACGCCGGCGCAGATCACACAGGCCGTCGAAGCGCACGCCGGCGGCGCGCCCGCATGACGGCCGCCCCCACCGAGGCGCGGATGCTGGACATCGTCTTCCCCGACCACACCAACCACCTCGGCACCCTGTTCGGCGGCCAGGCCCTGGCCTGGATGGACAAGGCGGCCTTCATCGCCGCCTCGCGCTACGCACGCAGCACCGTGGTCACGGCGCGCTCCGAGCAGGTGGACTTCAGCCGGCCCATCCGCCAGGGCCAGCTGGTCGAGACAATCGCGCGCGTGGTCGGCGTCGGCCGGACGTCGATGCAGGTGGAAGTGGAACTGGTGAGCGAGGACCTGCTGAGCGGCGTGCGGCACGCCTGCACGCGCGGCCGTTTCGTGATGATCGCGCTCGATCCGGAAGGACGGCCCAGGCCGCTGCAGGGACGCTGAGCCTGCAGCGCCGGGCGATGGTGGCACGAGCGCCGGCGGCTGATGCTGCCCGCCGGTCCCGACCGCTCATTGCGCCGCATCCGGCGGGCCGAGCCGGCCGCGGCTGTACATCCCCGAACGGTCGAAGCAGCAGGCCCGCCGCTTGCCCGAGGCCAGCATGTCGCACCCCGACGCGACGCGCTTCACCCGCGTTTCCGCCTTCTTGCCCGAGGTCATCCACTGGATCCAGTCGCGGCGCGCCACCGGCGTGATGTCCTCCCAGGTGGCCTTCGCGGCGGGATTCGCCGCCAGCGCCTTGCGCAGGTCCGGAGGCACGGTCGGCTCGGGCTCGACGGCGACCGGCGCGATCTCCAGCGGCACCGTGTCGCCGGCCTTGGCGCCGGCTGCGTCCAGCAGCGCCGCGGGCACCTTCAGCCAGTGGCTGCCCGCGCCGTCCGGCTCCAGCGTGGCCTGGAACGGCGCCTCGCCCAGCGTGCCGGCCACGGTCACCTGGCTGCGCGTGGGCAGCTTCGCGCTGGCGGCGGCAGGCAGCACGAGGAAGGCCCAGGTCGCATTCTTCGGCTGCGCGGGCCGCTGGAGGAGTGCCTTGAATCGCATGGCGCCGTCCCGGATCGACGATGCCGGAACACTAGCACCGCGGCATGGCGTCGATCAGATCGAGGCCGCGGCCGCGTCTTCCACCGCCGCGGAGGCCGGTCTCCACGTGGGGCAGGTCGGGCGACTGGCTTGGCGGGTCGACATTCATTCGACTATTCTAGAAACATGGAAACGAATCAGGCAATCGCCGCGTTGACCGCGCTCGGCCACCCCACGCGGCTGGCCGCGTTCCGGCTGCTGGTCGAGGCCGGCCCGGCCGGGCGCATGGCGGGCGACATCGCCGGGGCGCTCGGCGTGCCCGGCGCGACGCTGTCCTTCCACCTGAAGGAGCTGGTCAACGCCGGGCTCGCCAGCAGCGACGCCCAGGGCCGGCATGTCTGCTACCGCGCCCGCTTCGACGCCATGGACGCACTGGTCGCCTACCTGACGCACAACTGCTGCGCCGGCTCCGGCGACGATGGCTGCGCGCCCGGCGCCACGTCGACGCGCCGCTGCTGATCCCCCACCCCATCACCTGATCCACCACGAGGACCTCCCGATGAAGCGTCGCGTCCTGTTCCTGTGCACGGGCAACTCCGCCCGCAGCGTGCTGGCCGAAGCCACCCTGCGTGCGTGGGCGGGCGACCGCTACGACGTCTCCAGCGCCGGCAGCCAGCCCACGGGTCGGGTCAATCCCTGGGCGCTCGCCCAGCTGGCGGACGAAGGCATCCCGACCCACGGTCTGCGCAGCAAGTCCTGGGACGAGTTCGCGACCGCCGATGCCGCGCCGCTGGACCTGGTGGTCACCGTCTGCGGGTCCGCCGCCGCCGAGACCTGCCCCGCCGTGTTCGGCGACTTCATGCGCACGCACTGGGGCCTGCCCGATCCCGCCGCGATCGAGGGCGACGATGCGGCGAAGCGCGCCGCGTTCCGCGAGGCCCATCGCATCATCAAGGCGCGCCTGGAGGCCTTCATCGCGCTGCCTCCCGCGCTGTGGGACGACCGCGAGGCGCTCCAGCAGGCGCTGGACGGCATCGGCGCCATCGAGCCCGGTCCCGCGGAACCGCGCGAGGGCGGCACGCAGGCGCACGGGGCCTGATCGATGCTCCTCGCGCTGCTGATCTTCATCGCCACCATCGTCCTGGTCATCTGGCAGCCGAAGGGCCTCGGCGTGGGCTGGAGTGCCAGCTTCGGCGCGCTGCTGGCGCTCGCCACCGGCGTGGTCGGGCTGCCCGACATCCCCACCGTCTGGGGCATCGTCTGGAACGCGACCTTCGCCTTCATCGCGCTGATCGTCATCAGCCTCATCCTCGACGAGGCCGGCTTCTTCGAATGGGCGGCGCTGCACGTGGCGCGCTGGGGCCGCGGCCACGGGCGCCGGCTGTTCGCGCTGCTGGTGCTGTTCGGCGCCGCGACCTCGGCGCTGTTCGCCAACGACGGCGCCGCGCTGATCCTGACCCCGATCGTGATCGCGATGCTGCTGGCGCTGCGCTTCAGCCCCGCCGCCACGCTGGCCTTCGTGATGGCGGCAGGCTTCATCGCTGACACCGCCAGCCTGCCGCTGGTGGTGTCGAACCTGGTCAACATCGTCTCGGCGGACTACTTCGGCATCGGCTTCGCCGAGTACGCCGCGGTGATGCTGCCGGTGAACCTGGTGTCCGTGGCCGCGACGCTGGGCATGCTGCTGTGGTTCTACCGCCGGGACATCCCCGCGAACTACGAGGTCGCCGAACTGCGCGAACCGCGCAGCGCGATCGTCGACCCTGCCACGTTCCGCGCCGGCTGGGGCGTGCTGGGCCTGCTGCTGGTCGGCTTCTTCGGCCTGGGTCACCTGGTGCCAATCAGCGCCGTGGCCGGCGCCGGCGCGCTGGTGCTGCTGGCGGTGGCCGCGCACGGCCACCGCATCTCCACGCGCAAGGTGATGAAGGGCGCGCCCTGGCAGATCGTCGTGTTCTCGCTGGGCATGTACCTGGTGGTGTACGGCCTGCGCAACGCCGGGCTGACCGACCACGTCGCCGCCCTGCTCGACGGCTTCGCCGCGCATGGCGTGTGGGGCGCGACGATGGGCACGGGCCTGCTCGCCGCGGTCCTGTCGTCGGTCATGAACAACATGCCGACGGTGCTGGTGGTCGCCCTCTCCATCGATGCCAGCCAGGCCACGGACGGCGTGCGCGAGGCGATGGTCTACGCCAACGTGATCGGCAGCGACCTCGGCCCGAAGTTCACCCCGATCGGCAGCCTGGCGACGCTGCTCTGGCTGCACGTGCTGGCGCGCAAGGGCATCCGCATCAGCTGGGGCTACTACTTCAAGGTGGGCCTGGTGCTGACGCTGCCGGTGCTGCTGGCGACGCTGGCGGCGTTGGCGCTGCGGCTCAGCCTGGGCTGAGCGCGAGGCAGAATCCGGACCCATGGCCCTGCCATTCCTCCTGCTGCTGATCGCGACCGCCTGGGGCCTGGGCGCCGTGCAGCTGTGGCCGCGCGCGGGCCGGGTCCGCGAACTGTCCATGTGGCTGGGCGGCGCGCTGGCGCTGGGCGTCGCAGCGTGCGTCGCCTGGGGTTTCGCGGGCGTGCTGCGGCAGGGCGACTGGCAGGCGCTGACGAACGCGCAGGCCGCGCACCGGCTCTTCGGCCCGGGCACGCGGTGGTTCGGCAGCACCGGCTGGCCGCTGCTCGACCGCGCCGCCAACGTCTATCTCTCGCTCGACCTCATCCTGACCCTGGTGGCGCTGTGCGCGGCGAGCCTGCACGGCTTCGTGTTCTGGGCCGGGGTGGCCGAACGCCGCCGGCAGGCGCGGGTACGCCGGGAGCGCTGACACGCGCACGCCCGGCGTCGCGCGCCGTCAGCCCTTCACGCACACCACCTGCCGCAGCGTGTGCACCACCTCCACCAGGTCGGACTGCGCCGCCATCACCGCGTCGATGTCCTTGTACGCGGCCGGCGACTCGTCGATCACGCCCTGGTCCTTGCGGCATTCCACGTGCGCCGTGGCCTCGCGGTGCTGCTTGAGCGTGATGCTGTTGCGCGCCGCCGTGCGACTCATCACCCGGCCGGCGCCATGGCTGCAGCTCTCGAGGCTGTCGGCGTTGCCCAGCCCGCGCACGATGAAGCTCTTCGCGCCCATGCTGCCCGGGATGATGCCGAGCTCGTCCCTGCCCGCGCGCACCGCGCCCTTGCGGGTCACGTACACCTCGCGGCCGGCGTGCGTCTCCTTCTGCACGTAGTTGTGGTGGCAGTTGACGGCCATCGCCTGCAGCTTGAACTTCGGCAGCTCCGCGTGCATCTCGTGCAGCACGCGCTGCATCATCGCCTCGCGGTTGGCGCGCGCGTAGTCCTGCGCCCAGCCCACGGCTTCGACGTAGTCGTCGAAGAGCTCCTCGCCCTCCATGAAGAAGGCCAGGTCCCGGTCGGGCACGTGGTAGCCGAGCACGCGCTTGCCCAGCTCCTCGCGGGCGCGCTGGATGAAATACGTGCCGATCAGGTTGCCGGTGCCGCGCGAGCCCGAGTGCAGCATCACCCACACCGCCTCGCTCTCGTCCAGGCAGACCTCGATGAAGTGGTTGCCGCCGCCGAGCGTGCCGAGCTGCTTCTCCACCTTGTCGAGGCGGATGCGCGGATGCTTGGCCTTGATGAGTTCGAGCCGCTGCCACAGTCCGGAGCTGCCCAATGCGGTTTCGATGCTATCGGGCGTCTTGCGGTGCTCGCCCTGCGGACCGTTGCCGACCGGGATCGCCCGCTCGATCGCCAAGCGCAGGCGCGCCAGCGAGTCCGGCAGGTCGCGGGCATTGAGCGTGGTGCGCACCGCGGCCATGCCGCAGCCGATGTCCACGCCGACCGCGGCCGGGATGATCGCGCCCTGCGTCGGGACCACGGAACCGACCGTCGCGCCGATGCCCAGGTGCACGTCCGGCATCACCGCCACCCAGGGCCCGACGAAGGGCAGACTGGCGATGTTGCGCAGCTGCGCGTGGGCCTGGTCTTCCAGCGGCACGCCGCGGACCCAGCCCTTGATGGGGGTCTCGCCGTCGTGGTGGAGGAATTCGTAGTTGGAGGTGTCCATGGCGTCCATGCTCCGGGATCGGCGATGAATCATGCGTGGCCGCAGGTGCGCCTATTCCGGGAACTCCCCGTCCACGTACAGCCAGCGCCCGTCCACCCGCTCGAAGCGGCTGATCTCGTGCAGGCGCACCGCCGGCGCTCCGCCCGGCTTGTAGCGCGCGACGAACTCGACCACGGCGGTCTCGTTGCCCAGCTGCACATGGCGCCTGATCTCGAGCCCTAGCCAGCGCAGCCCCGGCGTGTCGTCCAGCTCGAACGGCACCGGCCGCGTCGACGGATGCCACGTGTCCACGAGATAGTCGCGCAGGCCCAGCACGTAGGCGCTGTAGCGCGAGCGCATCAGGGCCTCGGCGGTGTCGGCCGACGCGCCCTCGTGCAGCGGCTGGCAGCACGCGGCGTAGGTGGCCGTCGGATTGCAGGGGCAGGCTTTGGACACGGCGGTCACTTCGCCCTGGACGGGCGGGGCGGCTCGGGACGCTTCAGCCCTGCCACGATCTCCGACACGTCCATGCCCATCTCGAGCTGCACGCGCACGTACTCGCGCTCCTTGCGCGACAGCGGGCG
Organism: Luteimonas sp.; assembly: GCA_036515815.1. Classification (GTDB taxonomy): domain Bacteria; phylum Pseudomonadota; class Gammaproteobacteria; order Xanthomonadales; family Xanthomonadaceae; genus Luteimonas. The sequence goes on along the minus strand of DATBUS010000066.1, from coordinate 10,056 downwards.
CCCGGCCTCCAGGCGCACGTCTTCGGCCTGCAGGATGCGCATGATCCGCGGCAGCGCCGAGCCGATGGCGTCGGGGCCGTAGCCGGCTTCACGGAGGGCGTTGCGGAGGATGTCTTCGGTGTCCATGGGCATGCGGGTCACTACGTGGGGCTGCATTGTGCGCCATCGACCTTCCGCGCCGAGCCAAGGGCGTGATGCCCTCCCAGGTAGCGCTGGCGGCCGGATTGGCGTCGAGGCGTCGTCGCAAAGGTCCGGAGGCACCACCGGCTCAGGCGCTTCCGCGACCGGCGCCATGTCCAGCGCCACCGTGTCACCGGGCGCGACGCCCGCCACACCCAGCAGCGATTTCTCGGCATTCAACCAATGGCTGCCCTGCCCGTCCGGCTCCAGCGTGGCCTGGAAGGGCACGGTGCCGAACGTGCCCTCCACCGACACCTGGCTGCGCGCCGGCAATCTGCCATGGACGGTCCAACAGCCGCTTACGCTGCCAGTCGCTTGATCCTTCCCGGCAGTTCGCCCAGCGCGCGGCGTGCTTCTTCGAGGTCGTAGTCGGCCTGCAGCCCAAGCCAGAAGCGCTCGCTGGTACCGAGCGCCGCCGCCAGGCGCACGGCCGTGTCGGCAGTGATGCCCCGCTTGCCCAGCACGATCTCGTTGATACGACGTGGAGGCACGGCCATGGCGCGGGCCAGCGCGTTCTGGCTGATGCCCAGTGGCATCAGGAACTCTTCCTGCAGCACTTCTCCGGGATGGACATTGGACAGGGCAGCCATGGGCCGACTCCTTTTCGGACTAGTGGTAATCGACAATCTCGACGTCGCTCGCGCAGCCGTCCTTCCATTTGAAGCAGATACGCCATTGATCGTTGATCCGGATGCTGTGCTGGCCCCTGCGATCACCCCTGAGCGCTTCAAGCCGGTTCGCCGGCGGGACGCGCAGGTCGTCGAGTACGGCGGCGGCATTGAGCATGCGCAACTTGCGTCGGGCGGTCTGCTGGATAGCAGCAGCCAACCTGCGCGAGTTCTCGCCGCGCCAGATCTTCTCCGCTTCCCTGTCGGCGAAACTCGGATCACGCTGGAACTGTAACGGATCCCGTTATATAACGCAAGTCGTTATAGTCGCGGACGCGTAGGCCGCGATCCGCTCACGGCCCCGGCAGCGCGCGCACAAAGCCGAAGTAGACCAGCACGTCGGCGTCGACACCGAAGCCTTCCAAGCCCGGCTGTAGGGCATGCGTTCAAGGCGCCGCTACAGGTCAGCGCGACGCCGTGGGGAGTCTTGCGATGCTCCGCCCGGGCCTAGCCGACCTAGATCACGCGCTCGATCGCTGAGGGGAGGTGCGCTAGAGAGTCCAGTAGTCACGCGCGTGAGCTTGGTCTAGCGTGAAGGGCGGTGTCGTCCCCTCAAATGACCGAATCTCCTAAACGTCCTAGGCAGTGCCTAAGCAAGCGCCGCGGCAAGTCGATTCGAAGCTAGTGCATTCGACGACGCTATTAGCGTGGTGCCTTCAGACAGCAGCCCGCGTGCCCTGAGCGCCCGCTCCAATTGGGGAAGCAGGTCCTTGCCGACACGCTGATCAGCCGGCAGCGGAATAGCAGAGGATCGAAGGCTATCTGTCGAGGCAAGCACGGGAGAGCGGAACTGCTTATGAAGCGCTTGTCGCTTGTCATTAAACCGGCTCACCACCGTGTTGTGAGCGGTGGTTGCCACCTCTTGAACAATCGCCATCACAGTTGCCGGGGCAGCTGCACAAATCTCTGAGACGTGAGGGGGTTCAAGGAATGAGGCTTCAAGATCACACCCATCCGTGACATAAACTGAGACATTCCGAAGGACCGAGAGAGGCTTTACGATCAGCTCCTCCACCTCTACGTCAGTCAAGAAATCCCTATCGCGATGCACAAGGAGTCTGACGGCAGGATGATGCGCGGAGCAAAACCCCGCCAGAAGTGCGATAGATCGCATTTCAGTGCACCCCTTGAAACTCATTACGAGAGAGGACTCGTCGGTAACCCCGTGCTTACGAAGCAATATTCGTAGGGGATGGTTGGGGTCGGTCTCGGCCAGTTTATCTTCTCCAAGAATAAGCCAATCCTTACCGTTGAGGCCGAGTGCTTCGTACTTGTCCACTGCGCCCAGATCTACCAGGAGCGCAGACAGATCGGGGTCGGTTCCCACTAGCGTGCCGGATTTCAGATGGAAACTTGCAACATCACTCACTGACCCAACTGCCTGAAGAAGATGACGTGAATGCGTTGCGAGCAGAATCTGAAGATTCTCCTCCGTCGACAGAAGATCCAGCGCCTCCACAAGCTTCAGCTGATTGTCCGGATGAAGATGTGCGTCTGGCTCATCAAGGAGCAGCAGTACGGGCTGGTAGAAGCTTGCGTATCCTAAAATTTGTATCGCCTGAAGCGTGCCGGTCCCAACCATATCGAGCGGGCGCCTGACTCCATTTCGCACGTACTCGACGGTAATGTACTCATGCTTGTTCTCGTCGAATCCGTCTGCGAATAGCTTCAGGCCGGGGAAAAGACGCTCAATACGCTCCTCGAATTTGGCCTTTTTTGCTGGGTCCTTGTAAAGCCGGTAAAGAACGTTTCTCAGGTATAGATTAGCGTCGCCTCTCACTGCGCCGCGATCGACCACCAATCGTCCTTGATAGGTTTCTCTACTCGGAATACCGGCAAGCCCAGGAACATACACGCTAAAGGGCCGCTCTGAACTCGCTAGCGAAGCGCCGAGCCCCGAAGTCAAGTCGCGTGGGTTCACGGTACTAATAGTGCTATTTCGGCCTCGACGGAGTGTGACAGCGAAGGACTGGAGGGCCGAACCACTCGTGGCGCTGAATTCGATAGACACAGGAGCGCCGCCTTCAGAAAGAGTTTCCTTGTGCTTGAGGTCCAAGAACAGATCGGTGGGCGCATAGCGCAATTTCTCGGGCGAAAAATTCGCTGCCGCCTCCGCCTTAGCGGTTTGGGCAAGCGCTACAGCGACGTGAATCGCTTGAAGAGCGCAGCTCTTTCCCGCGTTGTTCCCCCCAGCAATCACATTGATCCGTTTGAGCGGAAGCGTCAGGTCGTCGATAGCCTTAAATTTGCGCACTCGGATCGATTCAACACGCATTTCTCTTCTTCCGTTATTTAGAGAAGCCGGGGTCTGACTTGAGGCGTGACAGGCAGTGTCGCGCCACTTGGGGTCGCTGGTTACCGCCGCGATCGAGCAGCATGTGAGTTAGCACCTCAAAGAGGACTTGTTTCTTCGTGCAGTCGCAAAGCCTCTAACGCGGCAACCGCCTTCTCTTCCCCGAGCGACGACGCCCTTTCAAGCCAGGCCATCGCTGCTGAAAGTTCCCCTTCCTGGACATGGATCAACCCTGCATTGTATGTCCCGATGGCACTCCCCATCCCAGCGGCACGTTCGAACGCCGCCAACGCGCGCTCAGGACAAAGCAGGAATACGTCATAGCCGACTCCGGCTTGGACGACACCTTCCATACGTCCCAGCTCTGCGAACCTGTCTTCGAACTGCGCCATCGCACCGGGCACCAGCGGTGCAAGCACGTCATCGCCTTTCCCAACGCTGTAAGGGCCGGTCTTCCAGACCGAAAACGCCTGCCGGGTGGTCCTCATGCCGCCATCTGGCGTGAGCCAGAGGAACCCGTCGGTTCCATCCACGGTGAAGCCATCGAGTGCGTCAGATAGGCGCTTCGCCAAGGTGTCGCCCCCACCGTCCGGCCGCTGATCGGTCCACGAGCCGATCAGGTAGACGCGCGTGTCGCTCTCGTCGCGCTGTTTCCGCACCGCGTCCGCGACTTGCTGCACCGTCAGGATCCGGCCTTCGCCGTCGTACATCCGCCAAGGGCTGGTCTGTACGCCGATGGTGAACGCTCCGGGGATCTCCAGCGCCTCCATGGCCTCGTGGACAGCCTGCGCGCTTGGCACACATCCGTCACCGGCAATTGTTGGATCGCAGTGCGGGATCGTCATCACTCCCTCGAGCGCCCCGGCCGGCTCACAGGCCACGGAAATGCCAGGTAGAAGAACGATGGCCAACACGCCAGCGATTCGTGCATTCCTTGTCATTCGCCTTCTCCGTTTGAGGTTTGTCACTGCTGCATTCGCCAGCCAAGCCCCGACCACCGACCCGTGTGCCGGGACAGCGACTCGGCGAGAACGCCCCCGCTTCCCGCCACCTGCAGGATGCTCTGCGCTCGGGTCATCCCCGTATAGACAAGCTCGCGTGACAACACGCGGTTGGAGCGCGCCGGCAGCAACAGCCATACCTCATCGAACTCGCTCCCCTGGGCTTTGTGCACCGTCATGGCGAACGCGCTGTCGTGCGCCGGCAGCGCCGCAGGATGGAACGGGCGCGGGTTTCGAGGGTCGTCACCGGGGAACCAGGCCATCAGGGTGCCGCTGTCGTCGCGCAGGCAGATGCCGATGTCACCGTTGAAGAGGCGATGGCGGTAGCTGTTTTCGGTGATCAGCAGCAGGCGACCGTGGAAGTAGCGGCTGACGCTTGATGCAGGACCAGAACCGCGACGGGTGCCGGACAGCAGTTCCTCGATTCGGGCATTGAGGGTCCGCGCACCCTGCGAGCCTTCGCGCACGGCTGTGAGGATGCGCAGCCGGCCTGCACAGGCGAGCGCTTCGGCGGGGTCGCTCGCCTCTGCAAGCGCCGTCCAGTGTGCAAGCAGATGTTCGCGATGCGACTGCAGCACATCGCCATCACCTTCGTGGAAATGCACGCCGGACAGTTCACCGCTGCGCAGCAGTGACAGCGCGGTGTCGCTGTCGCCTTCACGCACGGCCGCGGCCAGCGGCGCCAGATCCAGCGCCGCACTCTGCCGGTAGCCACGCGTGAGATGGATGTGGCGCGCAGGGAAAGCGGCAGCGTCGCCCTCGACGGACGACTTGCCCTGCCCCGCTTCCGAAGCCGCCCGCAGGATCCCTGCCAGCACATCCCCCGCCTCCACCGACGGCAGCTGGTCCGGATCTCCCAGCAGCACCAGCCGCGCGCCATCCGGCACCGCCTCCACCAGCTTCGCCATCAATGGCAGGTCGATCATCGACGCCTCGTCCACCACCACCACGTCGTACGGCAGCGGGTTGTCGGCGTGATGCCGGAACACGGGCTTGTCGGGGATGGTGCCGAGCAGGCGGTGCAGGGTGGTGCCAGCGGTTGGGAGCTGGGCGCACAGGGCTTCGTCCACGCCCAGCGCGGCCAGGGCCTGCACGGCGTGGCGCACGCTTTCGGCCATGCGTTCGGCGGCGCGGCCGGTGGGTGCGGCCAGGGCGATGCGCGGCGGCGGGGCGCCGGCTTCGCGGGCCTGGGCAGCCAGCAGCACCAGCATGCGGGTGATGGTGGTGGTCTTGCCGGTGCCGGGGCCGCCGGTGACCAGGAGCAGGCTGTGATGCAGGGCGGCGGCGGCGGCGCGGGACTGGGCGTCGTCGCCGCTGGCGGCATCGGGGAACAGCTGCTGGAACAGGGGCGCGAGCGGCTGAGGCACCGGGGCATCGACGTCCGCCCCCGCCATGTGGCGCGCTGCCTCCGCGCCTGCTTCGCCTGCAGCCCCATGCTGCGGCGACGCATGCCCGATCCGCCGCAACCCTTCCGCCAGCCGCCGCTCGTACTCGCGGTACCGGCGCAGGTAGACCAGCCTATGCTCGAACACCAGCGGCACATCGGGCGCTGACTCGTCATCGCCTCGCTCGGGCCGCGCAATCCAACGCGACGCCTCCAGTGCCTCGCGCCACGCACCGATCTCCGGCCACGCAACCGGCGCCTCCACCAGCCGCTGCGGCTCCGCCGGATCAAAGCCCGCATGCCCTTCCGCCACCGCCAGCGATGCCAGTGCCGCGGCGGCAAGCACCGCGTCCGGCGTCTCGGGATCCAGCCGGCGCAGGCTCTCCGCCAGCGCCAGGTCCAGCGGCCGCAGCGCACCTGCGCGTTCAAGCGCCTTCAGCAGGCTCATGCGGCGACCTCCTTCCCTTCGCCCGCGAACAGCGCATCGAGCGCATGCACCAGCTCCGGCGCGAACCGCCAGGCGGCGATACCGCGGCCATCGCCCGCGCCGGCATCGATCCCGCGACAGAACAGGTAGCGCGCACCGCCGAAGTCGCAGGCGTAGTCGTAGCCGTCGCCCAGGCGGAAGCGCAGCCAGCGGTGCAGGGCCAGCGTGTAGATCAGCGCCTGCAGGGTGTACTCGCTCTGGGCCATGGCCTGTTCCAGGTCGGCCGCGCCGTAGCCGGGCAGGCGGTTGGACTTCCAGTCGAGCACGTACCAGCGGCCGTCGTGCAGGTAGGTCAGGTCGATCAGGCCGGTCATCAGGCCTTCCAGGCGGCGGCGCAGGCCGAAGCCCTGGCGGGCGGTGACCACGCCGTGGCGGTGCAGCAGGGCGAGCAGTGCGTCCACGCGCGTGGGTGCGAGCGCGAACTGGAACTCGATTTCGGGGCGGCGCTGCGCGGCGGGCACGTCCACGAGCGCGGTGCCTTCGGGCAGCACGGCGGTGAGGCAGTGGCCCAGCATCGGGGTGATCACGGCCACGCCGTCGTCGATGTCGTCGGCGGGGTAGCCTCCGCGGCCCAGCGCGGCGGTGATCTTGTCCAGTTCGCCGTCGGGCGCGCTATCACCGGGGCGCCAGCCGCGCCAGGCGGCGAAGTCGGCGTGCTCGAAGGCGTCGTGCAGCACCACGCCGAAGCGGGCGCCGCCGAAGCGTGGGTCGAAGGCTTCGGCTTCGGCATCCACCTGCGCGGCGTCCTCGGCGGGTTCGTCGCGGCCGCCGGCAGCCGGCTGGGTGGCGGCGCTGGCGGTGTCGTGGCCGCCGTCGGCATTGGCGAGCTGGGTGAAGCTGTAGACCCACCAGTCGCTGGCCAGCGCGCGCGTGGCGCTACGGGCGGGTGGCACGTCCTCGCGGGCGTCGGCGCCCAGCCAAGGCAGCGCGGCCGGCGGCGTGGCGGGGTCGATGGCGATGGTGCCGGGCGCGCGCGCGACCAGCGCGTCGGCATCGGCCACCATCGGCCACAGCGGCGACTGCGCGTGGTTGTAGAAGCGGCCGGTGGCCAGCCACAGTGCGTCGCGGGTGCGGGTGAGGCCGACGTAGAGCAGGCGTGCGTTCTCGGCGCGTTCGTGGCGTTCCCACGCGGCCAGCGCGTCCTTCCAGCCGCTGCTTTCTTCCTGCAGCTTCCAGTGCAGCACGCGGCCGTCGTCGCCGTGCACCACCACGCGGCCGCCGTGGTGCGGCGGCTTGCCGCCGATGCCCACGTAGGGCAGGAACACCAGCGGGTACTCCAGGCCCTTGCTCTTGTGCAGGGTGACGATCTGCACGCGGCGGGCGTCGGACTCCAGGCGCAGCTGCTGGGCCTCGTCGTCGGCGCTGGCATCGGCGATGGCGCGCGCCAGCCAGTCGAGCAGGCCGTGCAGGCCGAGCGCGCTGCGCTGCGCTTCCTGCAGCTGTTCGGCCAGCTGCAGGTAGTTGGTCAGGCGGCGCTCGCCGTCCATCAGGCCGAGCAGGCGCGGCGCATGCTGCGCGCACAGCTCGCCCACCAGCGCCAAGGGACCCGCGCGGCGCAGGCGTTCGCCCCAGGCCAGGGCTTCGAGCTGCTTCTTCTGCAGCAATTCGCCATCCGCATCGAGCGCGGCGATGGCCTGCGCGTCCTCGCCCACCAGCACGGTGGCGAGCGCGGCGCGCAGGCGGCGGTCGTCGGCGCCGTGCACCAGCGCCTGCAGCAGGGTGTGCAGCTCGCGCGCCTCGGGCGTGGCGAACAGGCTCTGCTTGCCGGCGGCCACGGCCGGGATGCCGACCGCGGCCAGGGCGTCGCGGATCATCACCGCCTCGCCGTGCTTGCGCACCAGCACGGCGATGTCGCCGGGGCGGACCGGGCGGCCCTTGATCGTGGCGGTGCCTTCGCGGGCGTCGGTCAGCACGTGGTGGATCGCGGCCACGCAGGCGCGGGTGGCGAGTTCGCGCGAATACGGCGAACTGTGCGGCTTCACCTTGCCCTTGTCGTCCGCCGCGGGCTCGGGCGCGCGCCACAGCGTGATTGCCGGCGCGGGCCGGCCGTCGCGCTGGTATTCGGCATCGTCGCGTACGCCGCCGGGCTGCACCGGGTGGAAGGCGATGCGCGCGTCGATGAAGGGCGGCGGCACGGCATCGGGCGCGGCGGCGTGCGCGGCCTGCGCCTGGGCGTACAGCGCTTCGATGCCACGCAGCACCGAAGGCCGCGAGCGGAAGTTGCTCGCCAGCGGCGGCGCCATGGTGGCGGTGGCGCGGGCGGCGAGGTAGGTCTCGACGTCGCCGCCGCGGAAGCCGTAGATCGCCTGCTTGGGATCGCCGATCAGGAACAGCGCCGGCTCCGGGCTGTCGGCGCCGAACACGCGGTCGAAGATCGCCCACTGCCGCGGGTCGGTGTCCTGGAACTCGTCCACCAGCGCGATGCGGTACTGCGCGCGCAGGCGTTCGACCAGGGCGTCGCCGTGCGGGCCGGCGAGCGCGTCGGCCACGCGGTCGATCTGGTCGTCGAAGGTGAGCACGCGCGCCAGCTGCTTGTGCCGCGCCAGCCGGCGGCGGGCGTCGTCGCGCAGGCGGTGCAGCAGCGCGGCCTTGCGGCCTTCGCGCAGGCGGTCGGCCTCGGCCAGCGCCTGCGCATAGGCCTCCACGGCATCGCACAGCGGCGAGTCCGGCGTGCGCCCGGCGCCGGCCTTGCTGGTGCGCTTGATGAGCGTCTCGCGGTGCAGGTTGCCGAGCTTGTCGTGGTGGAAGCGGATGCCGGCGTCGGCGCGCGTGCACCAGCGCGTGAGCTGGTCGAACAGGTCCTGGATCCACTCGGCCTTGTAGCTGTTGCCGTTGAGCAGCTTGCCTTCGGCGGCGCGCAGGAGCTCATCGCGGAAACCGTCGCCGTGGGTACGCGCGGCTTCGGCGAAGGTCTTCACGGCGGCGCGCAGCATCGGGCCGGGATCCGGCAAGTCCTTCGGGGCTTCGGGCAGTAGCACGTTCTCGCGCACCAGCAGCGAGAGGTCCTTCGCCAGCGCGTCGGGGCCCTGCGGCCACAGCGCGTGCAGGTCGTCCACGGCGTCGGCATCCACGGCGTGCGCGCGCCACAGGTCGGCGGCGATGGCAGCTCGCAGCTCGGCGTCGCTGGCCAGCAGCTCCGGTGGATCGAAGCCCTGCCCGCTTTCCAGCGCGTGCTCGCGCAGCACGCGGGCGCAGAAGCCGTGGATGGTGAAGATGGCCGACATGTCGATGTCATCGGCGGCGCGGCGCAGGCGGCGGCGCAGGGCGTCGCGCGACTCTTCGCCGCGCGCGAGGTGCGCGTCAATGAGCTGGCGCATCAGCGTGGCTTCGGGCGAGGTGTCTGCAGCCACGCGCGGCGCGTTTGCTGCGGGCGCCAAAGCATCTGCGTCTCCGCGCGAGGCGTCACCGGCATCGACGCTGGCATGGGAATCACCCGTCGCGGCAGCGGTGGCGGCAGCGGTGGCGTCCGCGCCGCCATCCGCGGCCACTTCAGCGGCCAGCACCAGCCGCTGCCGCACACGCGCACGCAGCTCCTGCGTGGCGGCCTCGGTAAAGGTCACCGCGAGGATCTCGCCAACCCCCAGCCCGCGCTCGAGCACCAGCCGCGCCAACAACGTAGCGAGGGTGAAGGTCTTGCCGGTGCCGGCCGAGGCCTCGATGGCGAATACGCCCGAGAGCGGCTGGGTGGCGTACGGGTCAAGCGGCGCGTTCACTCGCCTTCCTCCGGGTCATGGGCGCGGGCGAGGCCTGCAAGCGTCGAGGGATCGACGCCGGCGTAGGCCTTGCCGTCGCGCACGGCGAGGAACACCGTCATCGCCGCATCGGCAAAGCGCACCAGCATCGCGTCGTCGGCGAAGGGATCGCAGCCGCGCAGCACCTGGCGCAGCGCATCGCCCTGGCCCTCGGCGAAACCGCCCCCGCCGCCGGCGCCGTGCCACTGCTTGCGGGCCGCGTCCACCGCCTTGTCGGCGTTGTCGGCGCTGGCGTAGCACCAGGCGCTGTAGGGCGCGTACGGCAGCGGCTCGCGCAGGCCCTGCGCGCGC
>DATBUS010000065.1:0-15825 GCA_036515815.1 Luteimonas sp. | reverse complement strand
CCGTGCCGGTCTGACGCGCCCGGCCGCGGCGGCCGCCGGGCCCGCTGGCATACTCTGCACCCCGCTCCCGCCGCTGCGCCCGCATGCACCTCGACGCCGAACAGTTCCGCACGCTCGCCGAGGCCGGGCACACGCGCATCCCGGTCGTGCGCGAGGTGCTGAGCGACCTCGATACGCCGCTGTCGGTCTACCTCAAGCTCGCCGACGGGCCGCACACCTACCTGTTCGAATCGGTCGAGGGCGGCGAGCGTTTCGGCCGCTATTCGATCATCGGCCTGCCCGCGCGGCGCGTGTACGCGTTCGCCGGCCATTCGCTGTACGTCACCGAGGACGGCGAGCTCGTCGACAACCGCGAGGTCGCCGATCCGTTCGCCGAGGTCGAGCGGCTGCGCGCCGCGCATTCGGTGCCGAAGATCGAGGGCCTGCCGGGCTTCACCGGCGGGCTCGTCGGCTGGTTCGGCTTCGAGTGCATCCAGTACATCGAGCCGCGGCTCGCCGGCAGCGACAAACCCGACGAGCTCGGCACGCCCGACATCCTGCTGATGCTCAGCGAGGAGGTCGCGGTGTTCGACAACCTCAAGGGCCGGCTGTACCTGATCGTGCACGCCGATCCGTCGAAGCCGCACGCGTTCGCGCGCGCGAACCGGCGCCTGGACGAGCTCACCCACCGCCTGCGCCAGGGCGGGCCCGGCTATCCGGAGACGCTCGCGTCGAGCGCGCTCGACGAGGCCGATTTCGTCTCCGGCTTCACGCGCGAGGGCTTCATCACCGCGGTCGAGAAGTCGAAGGAGTACATCCGCGCCGGCGACATCTTCCAGGTCGTGCTGAGCCAGCGCCTGTCGGTGCCGTTCAACGCGCGCCCGGTCGACGTCTACCGCGCGCTGCGCGCGCTGAACCCGTCGCCGTACATGTACTTCCTCGACGTCGGCGACATGCAGGTGGTCGGCAGCTCGCCGGAGATCCTCGTGCGCCTGCAGCACGATCAGCAGGGGCGGGGTGAGGTGACTGTGCGCCCGATCGCGGGCACGCGGCCGCGCGGCGACACGCCCGAGCGCGACGCCGCGCTCGAGGCCGAGCTGCTCGCCGACCCGAAGGAGCGCGCCGAGCACCTGATGCTCATCGACCTCGGGCGCAACGACGTCGGCCGCGTGTCCACGCCCGGCAGCGTCGAGGTCGGCGAGCGGTTCGTGATCGAACGCTACAGCCACGTGATGCACATCGTCAGCGAGGTCACCGGCCGCGTGCGCGACGGGCTGTCCTATGCCGACGTGCTGCGCGCGACCTTCCCCGCGGGTACGGTCAGCGGCGCACCCAAGATCCGCGCGCTCGAAGTCATCCGCGAACTGGAGCCGATCCGGCGCAACGTCTATGCCGGAAGCATCGGCTACATCGCGTGGAATGGCGACGCCGACATGGCCATCGCCATCCGCACCGCGGTGATCCAGGACGGGCACCTGCACGTGCAGGCCGGCGCCGGCATCGTGTACGACTCCGACCCGGTCAAGGAGTGGGAAGAGACGATGAACAAGGGCCGCGCGCTGTTCCGCGCCGTGGCGCAGGCGGCCGGCGGCCTCTGACCCCGGCGCGCCGCTTCAGCGCAGCCTGCGCTGGAGCCGCGCGAACCCGTGCCAGAGCAGCCACATCGCACCGGCCAGGTAGGGAATGCAGCTCGGCACCCACATCAGCACGCCGGCCAGCTGCTGGTCGGCGATGACGTCGAGCCCCAGTTGCGGCGCGCGCTCTGCGTAGACGGGGTAGAGGGGGCGCGTCGAGAACGTCATCAGCGCACCCAGGAAGCCCATCTGCATCATCACCGCGACCATCGCGACCACGCCCGCGCCAGCGCCCACGTGCGGGTCGCGGATCCGCTTCCACATCGCCGCCCACAGCCACAGCCCGGTCGCCAGGAAGCTTGCGTGCATGGCCCAGTGCACGGGATCGCTTTGCAGCGCCGCGGTGGTGGCGGCGGGTACGTGCCAGGCACAGAGCACCACGCCGTGCGCGATGGAGGCCGCCGTCAGCGAATCGGCGGCACGCGCCTGCCACGCGCCCAGGGTGCGATGGATGCGGCGCGCCAGCCCGGCCGGGAGTGCATGCGCGGCCACCGCGAGCGGCTGCCCCGCCAGCAGCAGCGGCGGCACGAAGGCGATCAGCAGCATGTGCTGGGCGATATGGGCGGCCAGCGACCATTCGCCGTAGGCATCGAGCGGCCAGGTGGTCGACAGCAGCAGGATGGCGACGCCGGCAAGCGCGCAGGCCAGCCCCGCCCGGCCGACACCCGCGCCGACACCCGCCCGGCCCCACAGCCGGCGCAGGCCGACCGCGTACAGCAGCACCCAGGCCGCCAGCGGCAGCAACAGCCAGGGCGTGGGCGAGAACGCCGTGGCCAGCGTAGGCGGGTGTTCATGGCCGGCATGGGCGAGCGCGGCGCCTGCGGGCACCACCGAGGCCAGTGTCGCCAGCCACCACGGCCGCTTCGCACCGGCGCGGGCAGACTGGGGTGTGTCGACGGGGGAGCGCCCATGTATTTCTGGCTGAAGATCCTGCATGTCTCGGCGATGGTCCTGTGGTTCGCGGGGCTGTTCTTCCTGCCGCGCCTGTTCGTGGCCCGGCACCGTGGCGAGCGCGATGCCGCCGCGGGCTACTTCAACGGCACCGCCAATTCGCTGTACTTCCGCATGGCGACGCCCGCCGCCCTGGTGGCCGTGGCCTCGGGCATGGCGCTGATCGGGTTCGGCCCCAGCGGTGCCTGGCTGGTGATGAAGCTGGTGGTGGTGACCGCAGCGGTCTTCCTGCATCTGTACATGGGCGTCGTGCTGTACGAACTCGGCCAGGGCCGCGACCGGCACGGCCCGTGGTTCTACGGGCTGCTGGGATGGACGCCCCTGCTGCTGCTGCTGTGCATCGCGGCGCTCACCGGGGCCAAGCCGCAGACCGCAGGCGACCTTCCGCCCCCGCCCGGTTCCACCAGTCCGCGGTGAACGCATGCGCGGCCGGGGCCGCGGGCGATCAGCGGCCACGCCTCAGGCCTCCGGCGGGGCATCGGGACCGCGGTCCTCGCTGCCCGGATGTCCGTACACGCCGATGCCGTGGTGGAAGCTGAGGCCCCCGCCAAGCCAGCCCGCCACGCCCACCAGCACCGCCATCAGCGACGACAGCACCAGGCCCCAGGGCCAGACCGCCGCGACCGGGTCGGCCCAGCGCAGCCAGGTGTTCCCCGCCGCCATGGCGAGGACCATCACGCCCGACAGCGCATGCGTCCATGCCGAGACATGCCGCCGCACCACGCGGATCAGGAGCAGGTCGGCGGTGCCGGCGAGCGCGGCGATGATGCCCATCACCAGCCCGCCGCCGCTCAGCACCAGGGACAGCTGGGCCCAGAACGGCAGCCCGCTCCAGAGGAACAGCAGGTCGGTCGCGACCACCACCAGCAGGAAGGCGATCGGGAACACCACCAGCATCGGATGCAGCGGATGCTTCCTGATCGCGACCCGGCTTTCGACGGTACGCGTGAGTTTCGGCGGCTTCGGTGGCTTCAGTGATTCGGCCATCAGGCGCACCCCGGGAGCAGCAGGACGGGAATGGTGGTGAACAGGATGGCCACCGCCGACAGCACGCAGAGCGCGCCGGTGACCGCCGCACCAAAGCGTTGTCTTGCCGCGAGCGCCGGCGCGGAGCGGTCGGCCCGCGCCGCGCGCCAGCCACGCAGGGCGCGCAGGGCCAGCCACGCGAGCAACCCGTAGGCACCCACGCCGATTGCGAGCGCGTACCACGTGAGGGCTTCGAGCCCTGCGAGGCGCGCGGGGCCGGAGCCTTCCGCGCAGGCCAGCCCCTGCAGCGAGTAGATCACCACCAAGTGCACGGCCCACACCGCCATCGGCGCGCCGATGCCGACCAGCCGGTAGGGTGACAGCACGCCTCCGGGACGCCTGCTCATGCCAGCCTCGGGAACAGGTGGAGCACGCCCCAGGCCACCAGGCCCTGGCCCACGGTGTAGTGCCAGAGGCCGGCGGTCACGCGCGCTTCCAAGGGCCGGGCTGCGGTCACCAGCCCACGGTGCAGGCGCGCGGCCACGAATGCCGCGAACAGCGCCGCGAGCAGGACATGCACCGCATGGAAGCCGTACAGCGTCCAGGCCACCGAGGCGTAGGCGTGTCTTCCGGGCGCGCCGGTCGGCACCATCGTCAAGGCGTGCACGGCGAGGAAGGCGAGTCCGAGCACCCCGGCCACGATCCAGCCCGCCGCCGCGCGTCCGCGCGCGTCGGCGCGCAGGGCGTGCGAGGCGAACCGCGCCGCGGCGGCGCAGGCCAGGAGGAGGACCAGCGACCCGATCGCCTCGGGCCAACCGGCGATCCCGATGCCCGGTGGCGGCCAGGCTTCCGTGCCCAGCCACAGATAGAAGTAGCTGAAGACCAGTGACGCGAACAGCGAGCCGTCCACGAGCAATGACATCACCAGCGCCCACCAGCCCGGCGCGTTCCGCGCCGCGCCCTGCGTGGGCAGGACCAGTCCGGGCCCGGCTTCCACCGCGTCGGGGCCGCCGGGATCGGCCGTCGTCCAGGCCCAGCGCCAGAGCAGTGCCAGCAGCGGCACTACCAGCACCAGCGCAACCCAGTAGAGCTTGGCGATGAAGCAGGCCAGCAGCGCGGCCAGCGCCAGCGCCGACAGCAGGGGCAGCCACGTCGGCCCGGACACGCGGATCACCTGCTCCGGGCGTGCGTCCAGCAGGCTGGTGCCGATCAGCTCGCGTGCGCCGTGGTGCGCATCGCCGAGCAGGCCATCCGGCCGCGCGACCGCGTCGGCCAGCATCGGGTCGGCCCAGAGCGGGTCACGCCCCTGCACGCGCGGCACCGAGGCGAAGGCGTACGCCGGCACCGGGTGCGGCAGCGCCCATTCCAGCGTGCCGGCGCGCCACGGGTTCCTGCGCGCGCGCGGGCCATGGCGCAGGCTCAGCACGAGGTCGGCAAGCACCGCGACCATGCCGACCGCCAGCACGAAGCCGGCGGCGGTCGAGACCAGGTTCAGCCAGTGGAAGCCGAGCTCGGGCAGATAGGTGTACGAGCGCCGCGGCATGCCCAGCAGGCCGGTGAAGTACATCGGCAGGAAGGTCAGGTTGAAGCCGATGAAGACCAGCCAGAACGCGGTGCGGCTGAGGCTCTCCGAAGGCTCGCGTCCGCTCACCAGCGGCAGCCAGTAGTAGAGGCCGGCGAACAGCGGGAACATCAGCCCGCCGATCAGGACGTGGTGCAGGTGCGCGACCACGAAATGGCTGTCATGCGCCTGCCAGTCGAAGGGCACCATCGCCACCATGACCCCGGTCAGGCCGCCGGGCACGAAGACGAAGAAGAAGCCGAACAGGTACAGCGTGGGCACGCGCAGCCAGGGCCGTCCGGCCCAGAGCGTGGCGATCCACGCGAACACCTGGATGCCCATCGGGATCGCCACGGCCATGCTCGCGGCGCTGAAGAAGGCCAGCGCCAGCAGCGGGATGCCGACGGTGAACATGTGGTGCACCCACAGCCCGAAACTGAGGAAGCCGGTGCCGACGAGCGCCAGCACGATCCAGGTGTAGCCCACCATCGGCCGTCGCGCGAAGGTCTGCACCACCATCGAGACCACGCCGGCGGCCGGCAGGAAGATGATGTAGACCTCGGGGTGGCCGAACAGCCAGAACAGGTGCTGCCACAGCAGCGGGTCGCCGCCCAGCGCCGGATCGAAGAACACGAAGCCGAACGCGCGCTGGATCTCCAGCAGGATGCTGGCCAGGATCAGCGGCGGAAAGCCGAAGGCGATCATGAAGCTGGTGACCAGCATCGCCCAGACGAAGAGCGGCATGCGGCGCAGGTCCATGCCCGGGGCGCGCGAGACGAGGATGGCCACGATCATCTCGACGGCGGCGGACACCGCCGCGATTTCCGAGAAGGTCACGCCGATCAGCCAGAAGTCGGCATTGAGTCCGGGCGACCAGGTGGCGTCGGTGAGCGGCACGTACATGAACCAGCCCGAATCCGGCACCGCATCGAACAGGAAGCTGGAATACAGGAACAGGCCGCCGAACAGGTAGCACCAGTAGCCGAACGCCGACAGCCGCGGGAAGGGCAGGTCGCGCGCACCGATCATCTTCGGGACCAGGTACAGCGCGAAGCCCTCCATGATCGGCACGGCGAACAGGAACATCATCGTCGTGCCGTGCATGGTCACGAACTCGGCGTAGCGCTGCGGATCCAGCACCTCGTTGCCGAACCAGGCCAGCTGCAGGCGCAGGAACATCGACAGCAGGCCGCCGACGAGGAAGAAGCACAGGCCGGTGACGATGAAGCGCAGGCCGACGGTGGAGTGGTTGACCGCGGTCAGCCGGCCGCGCCAGCCGGGCGGACTCGACCAGGTGGCCTCGAGCGCTTCGAGGCGTGCGTCGTGGTCCGCTGATTGCTGCCCGGAAGCGGTCGCGTTGGTGGTCACCGGAGTCTCTCCGTATTGCCGCCCACGGCAGCGTCCTCTCCCGGTGGCATGCCGGCGGCGTGGTCTGCAAGCCAGGCCGCATGCGCGGCATCGTCCCGGACCATCACTTCGAAGGCCATGACGGTATGCCCGGTGCCGCAGAATTCCGCGCACTGGCCACGGATGCGGCCGTCGCCATCGGCGCGCAGGCGCAGCCGGTTCACGCGCCCGGGGATGGCATCGACCTTGCCGCCCAGGCGCGGGATCCAGAACGAGTGGATCACGTCGGCGCTGGTGACATGGAACTCGACCATGCGGCCGCGCGGCATGGAGAGCAGGTCGACCGATTCGGCGACCACCTTGCCGGCGTCGTCGAGATAACGGAAGCGCCAGTGCCAGCGCTCGGCCACCACCACGATGCGCGCGTCGACCGCCTGGCCGAGCCCGGTGATGCGGGCACTCGAGATCGAGCCGTAGACGAGCAGGCCCGCCAGCAGCACCGGTGGCAACACCAGGCCGCCGCCGACGATCAGCCTGTGCGGTTGCGCGAGCGCGCGGGTATTGCGCCCCCGGAACAGGGCCCGGGTCACCAGCGCCATGACCAGGGCCCAGACCAACAGCGCGCCCCAGAACATGGCCCACCAGATATCCGCGATGGCGTCCGCGGCCGGACCCGCCGGATCGAGCGTCGACTGGGGGCCTGTGCAGCCAGCCAGCACCAGCAGTGCCGCGGTGCACGTCAGCATGCGCATGCAGCCTGGCGTGGTGGTCGCGATGGGGTCCCCTCCTCGTGCCCGGGTCCACGGGCGTCACCCGGAACCTGATCGCGTCAGGCTAGCCAGCGCCGCGACCAGCGAATGTGAACACGCGCGCCCCGGCCGGGCTTTCGGCGAGAATGCACGGCCCTGGCGGCCGCCCGTCGCCCATGCCCGCAGGATCGCCCCCGTGCTGCTGATGATCGACAACTACGACAGTTTCACCTTCAACCTCGTGCAGTACCTGCAGGTGCTGGGCGCCGAGGTGGAGGTGGTGCGCAACGATGCGCTGACCGTCGACGACATCGCGCGGCGCGCGCCCAGCCACATCGTGATCTCGCCCGGCCCGTGCACGCCCAACGAGGCCGGCGTCTCGATCGAAGTGATCGAGCGGCTTGGACCCACCACGCCGGTCCTCGGCGTCTGCCTTGGCCACCAGGCCATCGGCCAGGCCTACGGCGGTCGCGTGGTCCGTGCGGGCCGGATCATGCACGGCAAGACCTCGCCCATCCGCCACACCGGCAACGGTGTGTTCGCCGGGCTGCCGGACGGGTACGAGGCCACGCGTTACCATTCGCTGGTGGTTGAGCAGGACAGCCTGCCCGGCTGCCTCGAGGTCACGGCCTGGACCGAGAACCAGGACGGCAGCCGCGAGGAGATCATGGGCCTGCGCCACCGCGAGCACCCCGTCCACGGCGTGCAGTTCCACCCGGAGTCGATCCTCAGCCAGCACGGACACGCGCTGCTGAAGAACTTCCTCGACGCCTGAGCCCGCCATCAGCGTGCACCCCGCCTGCAGCCAGCCGGCTGCGCTTTCCCCGCCCGACGAAGACGCCAGACCCGCCATGCCCATCACCCCCCAGGAAGCCCTGCAGCGCACGATCGAGCACCGCGAGATCTTCGAGGACGAGATGTTCGACCTCATGCGCCAGGTGATGCGCGGCGAAGTGTCGCCGTTGATGACCGCCGCGATCATGATCGGGCTGCGGGTCAAGAAGGAGACGGTGGGCGAGATCACGGGTGCCGCGCGCGCGATGCGCGAACTCGCGCGCAGGGTGGAGGTGGCCGACCGCACGCACCTGGTCGACATCGTCGGCACCGGTGGCGACGGGGCCAACACCTTCAATATCTCCACCGCGTCGAGCTTCGTGATCGCCGCTGCGGGCGGGCGCGTCGCGAAGCATGGTGGCCGCAGCGTGTCGTCCACCTCGGGCAGCGCGGATGCATACGAGGCGCTCGGTGCGACCATCGAGCTGCCGCCGGAGGCGGTCGCGCAGTCGATCGCGCGCAGCGGCATCGGCTTCATGTACGCACCGGCCTACCACCCGGCAATGAAGGTGGTCGCGCCGGTGCGCCGCGAGATGGGCGTGCGCACGCTGTTCAACATCCTCGGGCCGCTGACCAATCCGGCCGGCGCGCCCTCGATCCTGATGGGCGTGTTCCATCCCGACCTCGTGGGCATCCAGGTGCGCGTGCTGCAGGAGCTGGGCGCCGAGCGCGCGCTGGTGGTCTGGGGCCGCGATGGCATGGACGAGATCTCGCTTGGCGCCGGCACGCTGGTGGGCGAGCTGCGCGATGGCCAGGTGCGCGAGTACGAGATCCATCCGGAGGACTTCGGCATTCCGATGGCGGCCAGCCGCAACCTGCGCGTGGAAAGCGCCGCGGAATCGAAGGCGATGGTGCTTGAGTCGATCGGCGACGCCGAGGGCCTGCCCGGGCGCATCGTTGCGCTCAACGCCGGTGCGGCGCTGTACGTGGCCGGCGTGGTCGATTCGATCGCAAGCGGCGTCGAGCTGGCGCGCGCGACCATCGCATCGGGCGCGGCGCTGGCGAAGCTCGAGGACTTCGTGGCCACCACCCGCGCGCTGGCGGCGGGGGAGGGCGGGGCATGAGCACCCGATCGCCGACGCCCGACGTGCTCGCGCGCATCCTCGCCCGCAAGGTCGAGGAGGTCGCCGAGCGCAACCGCCGCCTGCCGCGTGCCGAACTCTTCGCGCTCCTGGGCGATGCGCCGGCGCCGCGCGGTTTCGCTGCCGCGCTCGAGGCGAAGATCGCGGCCGGCAAGGCCGCGGTGATCGCCGAGGTCAAAAAGGCCAGCCCCTCGAAGGGCGTGATCCGCGCCGATTTCGATCCGGCGGCGATCGCGCGCAGTTACGAGGCCGGCGGCGCGGCCTGCCTGTCGGTGCTGACCGACGTCGACTTCTTCCAGGGCGCGGACGCGTACCTGCAGCAGGCGCGCGCGGCCTGCGCGCTCCCGGTGCTGCGCAAGGATTTCATCGTCGACGGCTACCAGGTGGACGAGGCGCGCGTGCTTGGCGCCGACTGCGTCCTGCTGATCCTCGCCGGGCTGGACGACCTGCTGCTGCACGACCTGTCGGCGCAGGCGCTGGAGCTGGGCATGGACGTGCTGGCCGAAGTGCACGATGCCAACGAGCTTGAACGCGCGCTGCGCCTGCCGGCGGTGGCCGGTCGTGCGCCGCTCCTGGGCGTGAACAACCGCGACCTGCGCAGCTTCGAGGTCTCGCTCGACACCACGCTCGCACTGCGGGCCCGGATGCCGGCCGGACGTCGCCTCGTGACCGAAAGCGGCGTCATGGACGCCGAGGATGTCCGGCGGCTGCGTGGCGCGGGCATCGATGCCTTCCTGGTGGGCGAGGCCTTCATGCGCGCTGCGGATCCGGGCGCGGCGCTGCGCGGGATGTTCTCGACGTGAGCACGCGTGGCGTCGTGGACACGGACGCGGCCGCGGGCGTCGCCGTGCGGATGCCGGCGGAGCCGGGAGCGTCCCGCTATCCGGCCCCGCGCGACGACGCGCCGCTGGTCGTCTTCGACTTCGACCACACGCTCTATGACGGCGACTCCGGCAGCCACCTCTTCGCCTGGCTGATCCGGCGCAGCTGGTGGCGGCAGCTCCTGGCACTGCTGCTGGCGCCGGTGTTCGGGCCGATGGTCGCCTTCCTGCCCACGCGGCGCACGGGCATTTCAGGCTTCGTCTGGGCCGGGACGGTGGGCTTCCATCGCGTGCGCGAACTCGACGCCCTGATCGAAGCCTACGTGGCCCGGCATGTCGAGCAGATCCGCGGCCGCCTGCTGCCGGTGGCGCTGGAGGTCTTCCACGCCCATCGTGCACGTGGCGACCGGGTGGTCGTGGCGACCGGCGCGCCGCCCGAACTCGCACGCGCGATCCTGGCCTTTGCCGCGCACGAGGACGTGCCGGTGGTCGGCACGCTGGCCGGCCCGCGCTTCGGCGCCGTGGTTGCCGCGCGCCACTGCCACAACGAAGAGAAGATGCGCATGCTGCGCGAGCTCGGCTGGGGCGACATCGCCGCGGCGTATTCGGATTCCAGTGCCGACCTGCCGCTGCTGCTGGCGGCACGCAGGCCGGTCGTGGTCAATCCCAAGCCGCGTTCGATCCCGCTGTTCCGCCGCGCGCTGCCGGCGGGCACGCCGATCCTCAACTGGGGCTGCCCGGGGCGCGGCGGCGAACCGGTCGCTGCCGGCGTGGCAGCCGACGGCCGCCTCCCCGCTGACGCCAGCTGACACCTGCGCGGTCACAACCGGGTGCGCCCTTAGCGCATGAGCACCGGCACGATCTGGTACACCGAGATCGCGCCCACCAGCACGCCGACCGCCACCAGCACCACGCGTTCGCGCACATGGCGCACCAGCAGGGCCGCCAGCGGGGCCGCGATGACGCCGCCGAGCAGCAGGCCGGCGATGATCCGCCAGTGCTCGAGCCCGATCGAGAACAGGAAGGTGATCGAGATCGCGAGCGTCACCGCGAACTCGGATGCGCTGACCGTCCCGATGCTGGTCCGCGCCTCGCCGCCATTGGCCAGCAGGGTCGAGGTGGCCATCGGTCCCCAGCCGCCGCCACCGATGGCATCGAGCAGGCCGGACACGAAGCCCAGCACGCCCACGCGCCTGACCCCGCGCCGGGGCACGCGCCGGCCGAGCGCCCGCACCAGGATCAGCACCGCCAGTACCAGCAGGTAGCCGTGGATCCAGGGCTTGATCGCCGCGCCGTCGACCCGGCTCAGCGCATACGCGCCGATGACGCCGCCCAGCACGCCGGGGACCGCCAGGCGCAGCATCAGCCGGCGGTCGACATTGCCCAGCATGCCGTGCGCGGCACCCGAGACGCCCGTGGTGAACACCTCGGCGGTATGCACGCTGGCGCTCACCGCGGCCGGTGGCATGCCCATCGCGAGCAGGAACGACGAGGCGACCAGTCCGAAGGCCATGCCGAGCGCGCCGTCGATCAGTTGCGCGCCCAGGCCGATGGCCACGAAGGTCAGGAAGTGGCTGTCGACGAGGTCCATGCGCGGCGTCCTGGCGCCGCGCGGCGCCGTGGACCAGCAGGTTATCCGGCCCCGGTCGAGGCCGCGTTGTCGCAGGTCAGGCGTCGCCCAGGCGCTTGATGAAGCGCAGGGTGCCGTCGCTGAAACCGCAGGCGCGGTAGAAGGCGTGGGCTTCGCTGCGCTGCGAGCCACTGGCGAGTTCGATGCGCGCGGCACCGGCGGCGCGGGCACGGCGTTCGGCCTCGCGCAGGAGTTGCCGGCCGAGGCCGCGGCCCTGGGCCCCGGGCGAGACCACCAGCGCGGTGATCCGGCAGGTTGTGGTGTCCAGCGGCAGGTAGTACATGAAGTCGATGGCGACCAGTCCGCAGACCATGCCGCCGCAGCGGGCGACGACCAGCGCCTGGCGATCGTTGGCGGTGATGGTGGCGATGCGGCGCGCGGCGTCGGCGGTATCACAGGGATAGCCGAGTGCGCTGAGCAGGGTGCCGACGTCGTCGGCGTCGATCGCCGACGCGCTGCGGAGGTCCGCGTCCGGCAGGGTGCCCCTGGGCTCGAACGCGGCGACCATGTCAGCGGGTGCCGTAGAGGACGATGGTCTTGCCGCGGGCGTGCAGCTTGCCGTCGGCCTGGAGCTTCTTCAGCACCCGCCCGGCCATCTCGCGCGAGCAGCCGACGAGGCGGGCCAGTTCCTGCCGCGACACCCGGAGCTGGGTGCCGTCCGGATGGGTCATCGCCTCCGGCTCGCGCGTCAGGTCGTGCAGGGTGCGGGTGATGCGGTCGGTGACGTCGAGGAAGGCCAGGCGCCCGGCCTTGCGGCTGGTGTCGAGCAGGCGGCGCGAGAGCTGGGCCCCGATCGCATACATGATCTGCGTGGCGTCGCCCGAGAGCGAACCGTCGAACAGCTGGTAAAGCCGCTCGTAGCTGATCTCGGCCAGTTCGGTCTGTACCCGCGTGCGCAGCACCACCTCGCGCACGTCCGACTCGATGAACAGCCCCATCTCGCCCACGAACTCGCCCGGACCGAAATACCCCAGGATCAGCTCGCGGCCGTCGTCCTCCTCGGTGATGATGCTCACCGACCCGCTGACCACGTAATACATGGTGCCGGCCTGGTCACCGGGCCGGAACACCTCGGTGCGTGGCGGATAGCGTCGGCGGTGGCAATGGGCGAGGAATCGTTCGATCGTCGCCGGCGATGGCATCAGGGGATGCTGGGGGCGTCTCAGGCTTGTAAGGATGGCCACAGGGCTGATAGTCATGGAAAGGTTGAACGGGGGATGAAGGCAAGAGTAGGCCGTCCGGCCCCATCCGGCAAACAGGGTTAACCCGCTCCTGAGGCCCTCAACCCCGAGGCGCTCGCGACCCGGGCCCCTTTGCCGCATAATCGCGCACTTTCCGCCCGAACCGGGGTCCGCACGACGTGGTCAAACCGCTGCCTCGCCTGAAGCTGCAGGGATTCAACAACCTCACCAAGGCCCTGAGTTTCAACATCTACGACGTGTGCTACGCCGTCTCCAAGGACGAGCGCCAGCGCTACATCGAATACATCGACGAGGAATACAACGCCGATCGCCTCACGCAGATCCTCACGGACGTGGCGGAGATCATCGGTGCCAACATCCTCAACATCGCGCGCCAGGATTACGATCCGCAGGGCGCGTCGGTGACGATCCTGATTTCCGAGCAGCCGGTCATCGACAAGGCCGACGCCAAGGGCGTGATTTCCGACGCCGTCGTCGCGCACCTGGACAAGAGCCACATCACCGTCCACACCTATCCGGAAACGCATCCGCAGGGCGGCATCGCGACCTTCCGCGCCGACATCGACGTGGCCACCTGTGGCGTGATCTCGCCGCTGAAGGCGCTGAACTACCTGATCGAGAGCTTCGAGTCGGACATCGTCATCGCCGACTACCGCGTGCGCGGCTTCACCCGCGACATCAAGGGCAAGAAGCACTACATCGACCACAAGATCAATTCGATCCAGGACTTCCTGGCGAAGAACATCAAGACGCGCTACGAGATGCTCGACGTGAACGTCTACCAGGAGAACATCTTCCACACGAAGATGCACCTGAAGGACTTCGACCTCGACCAGTACCTGTTCGAGGAAAAGGCGCGCAACCTGTCCTTCAAGGAGCGCATGAAGATCGAGGCGCTGCTGAAGCGCGAGATCGAGGAACTGTTCCACGGGCGCAACCTGGTGGAGTGATCCCGCATCGCCGCAGAGCCGGCCCGGTTACACGGGATTCGGCCGCGCGCTGGCAGGATGCGGTTCCGCGGGACGACCCGCGCGCGGGGCACGGCCTCGCGAACGATGACCGACGGCGGTCCGGAGCGCAGGCTCCGGGCCGTTTTTCTTTCCGGTGCCGCGTGGACGCCCACTCCCGGCACTCCTGACGCGGAGGTGGGTGATGGCGTGGATATACCTGGTGGTGGCGGGCCTGTTCGAAGTGGTCTGGGCGCTCGGGCTGAAATACACCGAGGGCTGGACGCGGCTGTGGCCGAGCGTCGGCACGCTGGCGGCGATGGTGGTGAGCTTCTGGTGCCTGTCGCAGGCGCTGCGGGCGATCCCGATCGGCACCGGCTACGCGATCTGGACCGGCATCGGTGCGGTGGGTGTGGCCGCCTTCGGCATCCTGGTGTTCGGCGAGAGCGCGTCGCCGGCGCGCCTGGCCTGCATCGCGATGATCGTGGGCGGCGTGGTCGGCCTGAAGCTGGTCTCGGGCTGACGGGCGGGGGCGCCCGGCCTCAGATCCGGTAGGCCACGGTCTTCATCACCTTCGACGCCATCGCCATCAGGGTCGGGATGGGCTGCGGCAGCACCCGCGCGCCCGCGGCTTCGGCGTTGTCGGCGTGGCGGGCCTCGTCGGCCTTCATGGTCTCGAGGATGGCGCGGCTGCGCAGGTCGGCCGGCGGCAGCGTCTGCAGGTGTTCCTCCAGGTGCGCCTCGACCTGGCGCTCGGTCTCGACCACGAAGCCCAGGTTCCAGCCGTCGCCGCGCAGGCCGGCCAGCAGGCCGATGGCATAGGCGCCGCCGTACCACAGCGGGTTGAAGATGCTGGGCCGGCTGTCGAGTTCGCGCAGGCGGTCGTCGCACCAGGCCAGGTGGTCGGTCTCTTCCTGCGCGGCCTGGAGCAGGTGCCCGCGCGTGGCCGGATCGCGGGCCACGGTGGCCTGGCCGACGTAAAGCGCCTGCGCACAGACCTCGCCCACGTGGTTCACGCGCATGAGTCCGGCCGCGTGCCGGCGCTCGTTGCCGTCGAGCTCGACCTCGGCCTGCGACGCTCCGGGATTGGGCCGCTCCGCCCGCGGCCGTCCGGCCACGGTCTCGAGTGCGTTCTGGGCATCCGCCAGCAGGCGGTCGAGGGGGGAAAGGCTGCGCGTGCTCATGCCATCATTCTGCCGCAGGTGGCGCGACTTGCGGTCGCCGGGGTGGCCCGGTACAATTCCGCCTCTTGCGTTCCCCGAACGTGAAAACGCGAGGCGAAGTTCCGCAGGGCGATGGCCCGCGCAACCAGCCCGACCAGTCACCCCTCAAGAGTTTCCCGATGAAGACCTTTACCGCCAAGAACGAAACCGTCCAGCGCGACTGGTTCGTTGTCGACGCCACGGGCAAGACCCTCGGTCGCCTGAGCACCGAGATCGCGCGTCGCCTGCGTGGCAAGCACAAGCCCGTCTACACCCCCCACGTCGACACCGGCGATTACATCATCGTGATCAATGCCGAGAAGATCCACGTGACCGGCAACAAGCTCGCCGACAAGATGTACCACCGCTTCACCGGGTACATCGGCAACCTGAAGTCCGAGTCCCTGGGCCAGGCGCTGGAGCGCCACCCGGAGCGCGTCATCGAGCATTCGGTCAAGGGCATGCTCCCGAAGAACACCCTGGGCCGCGCGATGTACCGCAAGCTCAAGGTCTACAAGGGTTCCGAGCACCCGCACGCCGCCCAGCAGCCGCAAGTCCTGGATATCTAAGTCATGGCAATCACCCAGAATTACGGCACCGGCCGTCGCAAGTCCTCCACCGCCCGCGTGTTCCTGCGCCGCGGTACCGGCAACATCACCGTCAACGACCGTCCGCTGGACGAGTTCTTCGGCCGCGAGACCGCGCGCATGATCGTGCGCCAGCCGCTCGAGCTGACCAGGAACACCGAAAGCTTCGACATCATGGTGACCACCAGCGGTGGCGGCACCACCGGCCAGGCCGGCGCCATCCGCCTGGGCATCGCCCGCGCGCTGGTCGAGTACGACGAGTCGCTGAAGTCCGAGCTGCGCAAGGCCGGCTTCATGACCCGCGACGCCCGCGAAGTCGAGCGCAAGAAGGTC
>DATBUS010000064.1:0-7301 GCA_036515815.1 Luteimonas sp. | reverse complement strand
CTCGTTGCGCAGGCCGTAGAGCATCACCAGCTTGTCCTTGATGAAGTCGGCCGGCTTGCCCATCTTCTGCGCCAGTCGCAGGTTCTTGATGACCGTCTCGGCATTGATGACCTGATTTGCCCGCGTGCGCACCACGCGCTCAGCAGCCTCGGCGGCCTCGATTTCGCGCTGGATTTTCGACATCGCATCGCTGTCGCCCAGCGAGTTCACCAGCGCCTCGTACTGCTTGTCGCTCAGACCGCCGGCGACGTTCACGCTGTTGCCGCCCTCGCTGTCGAGCACCGTCTCGATCCAGTCGGCCTTCTTGTTCACCATGCCGCGGCGGTAGGTGTCGAAGGTGCCCTCGGCATCGTAGTAGTAGACGTTGACCACGCCGGTCTTGTTGCCCTGTCGCACGCCGCGGCCATTGCGCTGCGTGAGGCTGTCCGGGGTCCAGCCGATGGTCAGGTGGTGGATCGCCTGCGTGCCCTTCTGCAGGTTGATACCCACCTCGGCCTTCTCGTTGGCGAGGATGATCTGGTACTTGTTGTCCTCGCCGTGGGCGTTGAATCCGTCCTGCACCGCCAGAATCTGGTCGGGCTCGTTGTTGGTCTGGCCGGTGACCACGGCGATCTTGCTCGACGGGATGCCGGCGCGCTTGGCCAGCAGGCGCTTGATCTTGTTGTGCATGCCCAGCCGGTCGCAGAAGATGATCTGCTTGACGATCGGCGAGTAGTTGCCCTCGTCGTCAATGCCGCGCGGCGTGGCCTGCTCCGCGGTCACGTTGTCCAGCAGGGCGGCCAGCTTCGGGGACATGCTCACGTCCAGCTCGACGCCAGCCTTTTCGGCCATGTCCTCGAACTCGGCCTGCAGCGCCGGGGTCAGGGTGTCGATCAGCACGCGGTTCTCGCCGCCCAGCATGTACGCCATGACGTGGACGCGCAGGATGGTCTTCTGCTCGCCGGACTCGCGATCCTTGATGCTCTTGCGGCCGACGATCGCCTCTTCGCGCGTGTGCGGGTTCTGACGCGCGCGATCCTCGATGCGCTTCTTCTGATTGAAGGCGTCCACGACCTTGGCGATCTTCGCCTCGTCGGCCTTGCTGAAGCTGTAATAGGACGCCCGCTGATCCAGCTCGGGGTCGAGGATCAGCAGCTCCATCTTGTTGATAAGGTTGAAGGCGTTGGACATGGTGCCCATCGACTCGTTGAAGTGCTCACTCACCTGCGCGAAGGCTTCAGCCTTGGTCGGGTCCGGGGTGCCGCCCGACATTTCGGTGATGGCGTAGCGGAAGGCGTCCTTGTAGAGGCGCAGGCGGTCGAAGGTATCCCCCGGCAGGGTCACGGCCGTCTTCTTTTCCGCGCCCTCCGGTAGCTGGATTTGCGCGCCCACGTCCGCGGCGTTGCGGATCGTGGCCACCGAGCTGATGGCGTTGCGCAGCACGTTGACGTTGTTCAGGCCCGTGAACACGTCGGTCTGGCGCTCTTCGCCGTCGATGGTCACGTCGTCAATGTTCTCGCGGGCGGTCATGACCTCCATGAAGTCGTCCGCGCCCTTGACGCCGAGGCACATATCGTTCACGCGATCATGGCCGGCCGCCAGCGACAGCATCGAGTAGATTTCGAGCGGGCTGTTGGTGATCGGGGTCGCGGTCAGTGGCAGCACGCCGTCGCGCAGCGGCGAGGCGCCGCGGATGAACCACGCCTTGGCCTGCATGTCGATTCCGCGCTTGGCCGGGTCCGGGAGCGAGAGGAACTTGGCGCTCTTGAAGTCCACCGTGCTCACGGAATTCTTGTAGCCGTGGCCCTCGTCAATGACCAGCGAGTCGATGCCCATGTCTTCGAGGTACGGCGCGGCGCCCACCTTGTCGCGCAGCGCGGAGAACGCGGTCGCCACCTTGCTCTTGCGGATTTCCTCCTGCTTGTTGTCGTCAAGTTCGGAGAAATTCTTGTCCACGTCACCCATGTAGCGCTGGAAGGCGTCGATCGTCTCCGGGCGCATGCGGATGCGCTCCCACGCCTCCATGGTCATGAAAATCTTGCGGTGCTTGTTGGTCAGCACCAGCTGCAGGTCTTCGTCGTAATACTTCGAGTCCACGACATCCTTGCCGCGCTTGTGGCGCAGGCCGATGAACAGGCAGTCGCTGGTGTCCTCGTATGCCTTGCCGGCTTCCTTGCGCCAGTTGGACAGGACGGAATTCGGGACCACGAACGCGGTCTTGCTCTTCACGCCGATGGCCTGCGCGTACTGCGCCGATGCCAGCGAGGTGAAGGTCTTGCCGAGCCCAACGTCGAAGCCGTTGATGCCGCCGAACTCGCGGCCCATCTTGCGGACGAACGCGGTCTGGAAGCCGTGCAGCTGCTGGCGGAATCCGGGAATTTGCAGCGGCGTCTCGTCGTCAATCGCGCGGAAGCGCAGCTTCGACTCGTCGTTGGCCGCGGCCTGCATCCGCTCCATGATGCGGTGGTTGGACCGGACCCAGCCGTTGAACTGCTGGTTGATCGTGGCCACCTGCCGGCGCAGCTCCTTCATGGCGTCGCCGGGCTTCATGGTGAACTTCGCCGACGCGAGGCTCACGGTTCCACGCGAGAGGTAGTCGCTCACGCGCATCATGAGCTTGCCCTTGTCGGTTTCCTTGACCGAGCTGGGCAGGTCGAGCTTGATGGACTGCTCGCCCTTGTCGTTGGTGTCGATGTACGCCGACTCGTGGATGTAGCGGCGCGCGAATTCGAGCTTCTCCGACAGCTCCACGAACGGCGAGCCCCAGCCGTAGTTCAGCTCGCGCACGTTGACCTTCGCGTAGCGGGTGGCCGCGTAGCTCTTCTGCCACAGCAGCTTGGCCTTGATTTCGCCGTTCGCGGCGTTGGCGATGTCCTTGTCCAGCTGGTCGAGCACGTCCTTCACGTTGCCGACGTAGTAGTCGGCCGCGCGCGCCACGCTCTGGCCGTCGGCAGAGACGCACCAGTCCTCGCTGGCGATGGGGTCAAAGTCCTCGCCGAAGATGGCGCGAGCCTCTTCCATCGGCACCCATGCCGACTTGGTCCGGTAGCGCAGGCCCTCGTAGCTGAATTCCTTGCCGGCGTCGATCGCCTCGACCTCGGCCGCCACGTCGCCGCGCCAGACGGCGCTGAAGCCGTCCTTGCGGACGTGGGCGGTGATGGTGGCCAGACCGTCGCGCAGGGCGCCGGTGATGCCGCCCGGGCGGTTCTTGGCCACCTTGGCGAAGGTCTGCATCGCATCGGACAGGTCCGGGTACTCTTCGAGGTAGTTCACCCCGAGTTCCTCGGACATCCGCTCGCGCAGGACGTAGGCCGCAGCCATGCCCACGAGGCCCGCGCGCCAGACCTTGGCCCGCTCCGCATCACTGCCCAGCTTCTCGATCTGGTCGAGCCCGCCGCGCACCCAGTCCGGGATTTCCAGCGACTGCGCGGTCGCGACCATGTGCGTGCGGTATTCGACCGCCTGCTGATAGGTCACGCCGGCCTCGAAGGCGACGTAGGGATCGGTGTAGTCGCCCGGGCGCACGTCCACCGGGGCCGCGTTCGCCGTCAGGGGATGCCACTGGCCGTCGCGGTATTCCAGCGTCTGGCCGGCCTGCGTGATGGTGTCGCCGTTGCGGTAGGTGATCGGATCGGTCGGCGCCGC
The DNA here is from genome assembly GCA_036515815.1 of Luteimonas sp. Lineage (GTDB taxonomy): Bacteria > Pseudomonadota > Gammaproteobacteria > Xanthomonadales > Xanthomonadaceae > Luteimonas. Next base: position 3,677 of record DATBUS010000064.1, on the reverse strand, counting down.
GTCCAGCAGCTCCCAGTTGATGCGCGAGTCGGGGAACTTGCGCAGCATCTTGGCGACCTCGCCGACGGGCTGCGTGGTGACCACGCGCTCCACCTCGCCCCACTGGCCCTGCCCCACCTGCACTTCGCCCAGCACGAACCGCTTGCCGTCTTCGATGAAGTAGCGGCCGCTGGTGAAGGGCTCCCACTGCACGTTGGCGTCGATCAGGGTCTGCGGCGACTGCTGGCGCAGCTCGTCCACCTTCTCGATCACGTCGCGGCTGAACTTCCGGAACGCGATCACGTCGGTCACGGTGTCGGCTGCGGCCGTGCCGAAGACGGAATTCGGCAGCCGGTAGGCGCCGAGGAACTCCGCCATGTAGCTGGCGCGCACGCGAAGATCGACCTCCTTGGAGCCCTTGCCGGAGACGCAGCGCGGCGGGACGATGAACACCGCCAGACCACCCGGGCGCAGCTTTTCGAGGGTGCGCAGGATGAAGTAGTTTTGCAGCGGCTCGTTCTGGTAGCGCGGGTCCAGCAGGTTGTTCCCGCCGCGGTCGGCCACGCCGCCGAACGGCACGTTGGTCACAACCGCGTCGTAGATTTCATCCGGCGTCGCGGCCGCCACCTTCTCGTATGGCGCGATGGTCGCGGAGTAACCGGGGCCGCCGTTGACCAGCCCGTTGATGCGGCCGGACACCTTGCTCAGCTCCACGGCGTCCACGGCAGCCGACAACGGCGCCGTTGCGCCAAAGATGCCGGTGCCGGCCGACGGGTCCAGTACCTTGCCGCCGGTGAAGCCCAGCTCCGCCATGAGGTTCCAGATGCCTTCGGCGATCGGCTTCGGGGTGTAATACTCGTAGGCACTGCCCTTCTTGCCGTCCGCGCTCAGCAGCGCGCCGCCGAGGCCCGAATACTTGGCCAGCACCGCCCGCTGCTCGTCCGTCAGCGCAGCCGCGTCCACGTCGCCGGTGTCGATTTGCCGCAGCAGCTCTTCCGCGGCGCGGTTCTCGCGCTTGCGCTGCGCCGGCTTGCGGTCGTCGTTGTAGTCGTAGAAGTGCGCGGTCGCGCGGCGCGGCGCCAGCTCGCCCGCGTCGGGGTCATTGCCGGCGTCCGGGTTCGAGCCGGTGAAGCGCGACAGGAGCGCGCGCGCCACTTCGAGGCGGCCCAGCACGCCCAGCGCGTGGCCGGTCAGCTCGGAGCGCAGGTCGGCCACGGACTTGGACGCGGCGACGGCGTCCAGCAGGGCGGCGGGGAAGGCGATGACGCGGCGCGCAGTGTCGAGGGCTGGCATGCGGGTTTCGGGCTCGCTGAAGTCGGACGGCGCGGCGACCTTGATCCCGTCGTCTTCCGACGGGACGATTTCGATCAGCGCGAGGGGGGTCAGTGTCTGCGGCGAAAGCGCGGCGCCGGTATGGCCCACGCAGTCGCGGATCACGTCATGCAGGTAGCTGGTCGCAGCGGCATCGCCGGCGTAGGTCGGCGGCAGCTCGTCGTCAAGCGGGAAGGTGACGATCACAGCCCCGGCCGGCGTGGCGACCTCGTAGCTCTCGCCGTCGGCGTCCACGGTGACCTGCGCTGCGTCGTTCATCATCCCTCCAAGGTGAATTCACCCGACGCAACGTGCTCGTAGCGCGGCTGGATGCCAGTCTGCCGCCACGCCGCAAGCGCAAGCCTCGCAATTTCCGGTTCATTCAACGGGAACGCGTCGTAGGCGACAGGCAAGTTCGTGGCGTCGGGCTCGACCTTGTAGAGGCGGAACACCTTGCCCATCCGCCGTGTCTTGGGGTGGCGCCATCGCCCCTTCGCCAGAACGTAGTACACGCCGTCCTTGGCCGCGCTCAGGTAGCCGACGACGCTGTCGCGCATCACCATCCGCGCCCAATCGCCAGCCTCAGCCGGGAGCTTGTCGGCCGTGATGAAGTCCGTGATCTTGGCGACATCGCGGGCGATCGCAGAGCCTGATTCTTCCGCGGCGCTCGCCTGCGCGGCTTCCCCGCCCTCGCGCATCGACTGGCGCATCGCAAGGTGCAAGCGCTGCAGCGCCGACTTCGGGCTGCGCAGGTATCCCGTGACGAACTCGAAGGTTTCCGGGTCTTTGGCGATCCGCGTCGCCAGCAGGTAGGGATCGGAGAATGACTCGATTCCCATCGAGAACACTTCCGTGCTGCCGTGGCGGTAGACCTTGCCGACGTAGGGGTGGAAGAACCCGTTCTTGAAGGCGACCTCGCGCGCGTCGTAGCCCTTGTGGCCAGTGAGTTTGCGCAGCGAGTACGTCTTGCCGTCCACCGAGCGCAGGCGGATGAACAGCCGCGCGGCCATGGCCGCCACCGGGTCCGCTTCGACGTGGTGCCCCAGCTCGTGCCAGAGAACGCGCTTGTCGAAGGTGCTGCCGAGATTGATCTTGCCGGCGGTGCCGTGCGCGTCGATGCTGGATGCGTTCGCGCGGCGGTCGCCGGCGGTGTCGATCACCACCTTTTCGACGCGGCCGCGAGCGAAGCGGTAGAACTCGGCCGCATCGCTGACCACCTGCGCGGGGTCATAGCCTTGCTTCTTCAGGCGCCGGGCCGCGGCGGGCGTGATGACGACCTGCTGACTGGCCCACGCTGCCGCCTGCTCTTCGGTCACGTCGCTGCTGGCCATGACCTCTGAGGCGTAATCTGCGACCGTGGCTGCGACGACATCCTTCCGGCGCTGCAGCTCCGCCGCCCCGACGGCTTCCAGCTCCTGACGCAAGGCCCATTCCCGATCAGCGGCCGCGCGATAGGCCGCGTACTGCGCGTCGTACTCGCTGCTTCCGCGCAGCGCATTCGTGCGCGCCCACGAATCGCTGACCTCGGCCGTTGCGGCTTGGAACTCCGCGACCTTGTCCGGAGCGACCTTCTGCAGGTCTTCCGTGGTGATGCGCCGGTACGGGTTCGCCTCGATCGCCTGCTTGACGGAGTCGATCAGCCCCTCGGGCATGGCGCCGAGCGAGCGCGATTCATCCACCACCGGCTGCGCCGGGGAGTCATCCTTGTGCGGGCTGTCCGGGTCGGACACGAGGAACTCGGCAGGCACTGCCGGGAAGGTGGCACCGGCCTGCAGGGGCATGTCGTCGCTGGCCACCGCTGCCAAAGCCATGCGCTGCAGGTCTTTCAGCAGGAGGCCGGCGCGCACCCTGCCTGCGGCGCTCGCGCTCCGCGCCGCCTCGATCGACTCGCTGAAAAGCTGCGCGGCGCTGGCCCGGGAGTACAGGGCGTCGGTTGGCGCTCCGGCACCAGCCTCGCCCGGCAGCAGCAGCCGCAGGATCGCGTGCGCGCGGTGGCGACGCTTGGCCGCGGCGGCTGCCCGCAGGTTCGACTGGCCTCGTTTCAGGCCCGCAAGCTCCGCGCACATGGCGAGCCGCCGGCCCACGGCCGTGCTCGAAAATTCCGCCCGCGCCGGGCCACCACCGTCCGCCATGACCGCCCCTTAGCCGTTGGTCTGCAGTTCGAGCCGCGCCCAGTGCGTGATCGCCTCGTGCGCCACCGTCTCGGCATCGCCGGACAGCAGGCCGGCATCGCTCAGTGCGCGCGCGGCCTTGTCGATCTTCGACAGCAGCGCGTCGAGCCCGAGCCCGTCGTGCTGGCCGGCGACCACCTCGCGCAGCTCCGCCAGCTCGGCGGGCTCCGCGGCGGCCGCAGGCTCGGGCTGCGGCGCCGGGTCAGGCACCGGGAC
>DATBUS010000063.1:0-23394 GCA_036515815.1 Luteimonas sp. | reverse complement strand
CTGTCAAAGATCGTCGGAAGTGGCCTCAGCGCCTCCTTCCTGCAACCCCGCCGTTTCCGCCGGGGTGAGCCGCACATTGTAGCGCGACTTTCGCATCCGTCAACACCCCGTGGGGCGGAAACTTCAGCCTCCTTTCGCGCTCCCGACCGACTGGCCGTTCCCGCTGGGGAGCCGCACATATTAGCGCGGTTTCGAAGAACGTCAACACCCTGTGAAGGATCTTTTCGCCTCGCCCCGCTTCCGTTCCGTACCGGCCTCGTCTGCGGGGGGCGCATTGTGCAGGTTCGCGAGCCGCATTGGAAGGGGTCTGCGCGCGGCGCTTGACCATGGGGCGGCCGCTGCATGATGTTGCGTGCAAGCCCCACTCATGGAGTCAGCCAATGCGTGCCTTCGGCCTCTACCTGACACTGCTCTGCGCCAGCGCACTCACCAGCGCGTGTGCGAGCGAGGACCCGTGGGTGGAGGTGGGTGGCGAGCGCTTCCGCGTGGAGATCGCGGACGACAACGCGACGCGTGCGCGTGGCCTGATGTTCCGCGACGCCCTGGCCCCGGGCCACGGGATGCTGTTCATCCACGACCAGGAGGAGCGGCAGGCCTACTGGATGAAGAACACGCGGATCCCGCTCGATATCCTGTACTTCGATTCGTCGCTGCGGCTGGTGTCCCAGCAGCGCGACGTCCCGCCGTGTTCTGCGGGCGACGCATGCCCACCGTATCCCAGCAACGCGCCAGCCCTGTACGTGCTCGAGCTCAACGCCGGCGAAGCCCGGCGGCTGGATCTCAGGAACGGGGCGGTGATGGAGCTCGCGCCCGGCATCGTCCGCGAGCGCTAGGCCCGGTGGCGGGCCCGGACGCGCCGGCTCGGCCAGGCCTCAGACCACCGTCATCTCGAAATCGTCCTTCGTGACGCCGCAGTCCGGGCACGTCCAGGTGTCCGGCACGTCCTCCCATCGCGTACCCGGCGCGATGCCCTCCTCGGGCAGGCCGGCGGCCTCGTCATAGATGAAGCCGCAGACGACGCACATCCAGGTGCGGTAGGCGGTGGTGGACTCGTTCATCGGATAATGGCTGCAGCGGCTGCGTCGCGACGCGGGCCCGCATTGTCCCATCCCCTCCGGCAACAGGAAACTCACGCCATGGGCGCACCCGCCATCCCCGTCCGCACGGACGGCATCCGCCGTGGGCTGTACCTTCTGACCCCCGACGAGCCCGACACGGCGCGCCTGCTGGCGCGCGTGGCGCCGGTCCTGGGCTTCGCGTCCCTGCTCCAGTACCGCAACAAGCTGGCCGACCCCTCGCTGGCCGCCGCCCAGGTGCGCGCGCTGCTGCCGCTGTGCAGCGCACATGGCGTGCCGCTGCTGGTCAACGACGACTGGCCACTGGCGCTCGGCGCCGGTGCCGACGGCGCGCATCTTGGCGAGGACGACGGCGACCTGGCCGCGGCGCGCGCGGCCCTGGGTCCCGACGCGATCATCGGCGCGTCCTGTTACGACAGCCTCGCCACGGCACGGTCCGCGGCCGCGGCCGGGGCGAGCTACGTCGCTTTCGGCGCATGCTTCCCTTCGCCGACCAAGCCCGGGGCGCGACGCGTGGCGGCGGGCCTGCTGCGCGAGGCCCGGCAGCTCGGCCTGCCCGTGGTGGCGATCGGTGGCATCACGCCGGACAATGGCCCCGGCGTGGTCCAGGCCGGTGCCGACCTGCTGGCCGTGATCAGTGGGGTGTTCGATGCGCCCGACCCTGCCGGCGCAGCCCGTGCCTACCTGCGCGCGTTCGCCGGCGACGGCTGATCGCGACCACCGACCACCCATGCATCCACCGTGACGGCCCCGGACATCGCACCCGGCCGACGCGCACCGGCGGCCCCGGCCGCCCGCCCATCGGCGGCTGCGGCCGCAAAGAGGAACCGATTCCATGAAGCACGAGAAATCCCAGGCCCTGTTCACCCGCGCCACCACGCTCATCCCCGGCGGCGTGAACTCACCGGTCCGCGCGTTCAAGTCGGTCGGCGGCGAGCCCTTCTTCGTCGAACGCGCGGATGGCGCCCGGCTGCATGACGTCGATGGCAACCAGTACATCGATTACGTGGGCTCCTGGGGCCCGATGATCGTCGGCCACAACCATCCCCACGTGCGCGAAGCGGTGGCGGCTGCGATCGGAAACGGGCTGTCGTACGGGGCGCCCACACCGTCCGAGGTCACCATGGCGGAAACCATCACCCGCCTCGTGCCCTCCTGCGAGATGGTGCGGATGGTGAACTCCGGAACCGAGGCCACGCTGTCCGCGATCCGGCTCGCGCGCGGCGCCACCGGCCGCCAGCGCATCGTCAAGTTCGAAGGCTGCTACCACGGCCACGGCGACTCTTTCCTGGTAAAGGCCGGCAGCGGCATGCTGACGCTTGGCGTGCCGACGTCGCCGGGCGTTCCGGCCGGGCTGAGCGAACTCACGTCCACCATCAGCTACAACGATTTCGATGGCGCCACGAAGCTGTTCGAGGAGATCGGCAGCGAGGTCGCCGCGGTCATCATCGAACCGGTGGTCGGAAACGCCAACTGCCTGCCGCCGCGCGAAGGCTACCTGCAGCACCTGCGCGAGCTGTGCACCCGCCATGGCGCGCTGCTCATCTTCGATGAAGTGATGACTGGCTTCCGTGTCGCCCTCGGGGGTGCACAGGCGCGTTATGGGGTGACGCCCGACCTCACCACGTTCGGCAAGATCATCGGTGGCGGCATGCCGGTGGGTGCCTACGGCGGGCGACGCGAGCTGATGGAGCAGATCGCCCCGGCCGGCCCGATCTACCAGGCGGGCACGCTGAGCGGGAATCCGGTGGCGATGGCCGCAGGACTGGCGATGCTGGACCTGGTGCAGGAGCCGGGATTCCACGACCGCCTCGAAGCCGCGACGAATGCGCTGTGCGATGGCTTCGAGGAGGCCGCGCGTGATGCCGGCGTGCCGCTGACCACCAACCGGGTCGGCGGCATGTTCGGCCTGTTCTTCACGGCGGACCGGGTCGATACCTATGCCGGCGCCACTGCCTGCGACGCCGCTGCGTTCAACCGGTTCTTCCACGCGATGCTCGAGCGGGGGGTGTTCCTGGCCCCGTCCGCCTACGAGGCCGGCTTCCTGTCGAGCGCACATGGCGAGCGGGAGATCGGCGCGACGATCGAGGCTGCCCGTGCCGCCTTCCGCGTGGTGGCTGATGCGCCCACGGCCTGAGGACGCGCGCTCCCCGGTAGCGGGGAGCCTGTTCGAAAAGCAGTTCCTTCCCGCGTCGGACCGGGGTGCGCGCCACCTCTGGTTCCGGCGCATCTTCCACCACGACGCGCCGGACGAACGCAATTTCGACCTGGTCCTGATCGCCGTGATCCTGGCGAGCGTGGTCGTGGTGGTGCTCGACAGCGTGCCCTCAATCAAGGAGCGCTGGCACACCTGGCTCTACGCGCTCGAGTGGGCCTTCACCCTCGCCTTCACCTTCGAGTACGCGGTGCGGCTGTGGGTGGTCCGCCGCCCACTGCGCTACGCCACCAGCTTCTTCGGCGTGATCGACCTGCTGGCGATCCTGCCGACGTTCCTCTCGCTGCTGTTCCCGGCCAGCGCGTCCTTCACCGTGATCAGGGCACTGCGCCTGTTGCGTGTCTTCCGCGTGCTGAAGCTGGTGGAGTACTCCAGCGAGGCCGGGGTCCTCATCCAGGCCCTCGCACGCAGCCGGCGCAAGATCTTCGTCTTCATCGCCGCGCTGCTCACCGTCGTGGTGATCTTCGGGGCCCTGATGTACGTGGTCGAGGGGCCCGAACACGGCTTCACCAGCATCCCGACCGGCATGTACTGGGCCATCGTCACCGTGGGCACGGTGGGCTTCGGCGACGTCGCGCCCGCGACTCCCTTCGGCCGGCTCGTCACTTCGGTGCTGATCGTCATCGGCTACAGCATCATCGCGGTGCCGACGGGCATCTATACCGCCGAACTCGCGCGGTCGCTGCAACCGCGCCGCCGCCATGTGCGCTGCGCCGAATGCGGGCTCCCAGACCACGAGGCGGACGCCTGGCACTGCCGCAAGTGCGGCCGCAGCCTGCCCGCCGAAACGGGGGACTGAGACTCACCCCAGTGCCGTGTCCAGCCTTGCCAGCCCGTCGGCCACGTCCTGGTCGCTGATCGTGAGCGGCGGGACGAAGCGGAGCACATCGGGCCCGGCCTGCAGCAGCAGCAGGCCCTGTGCGGCGGCACGGTCGAGGATTTCGCCCGCACGGCCGGCAAACCGCTCCGCCAGCACCGCGCCCAGCATCAATCCGCGCCCACGCACCGCGGTGAACGCGCCGCGGCGCGCATTGATCGCGTCCAGGCCCGCACGCAGCGCGGCCTCCTGGCGTGCGACGTTCGAGCGCACGGCGTCCGAGCCAAGCTTGCGCAGCGCCACGCGTGCGACCGCCGCGGCCAGCGGATTGCCACCGAACGTCGTGCCATGGTCGCCCAACTGCATGGCACCGCCCGCCCTGGCACCGACCAGCATGGCGCCGATCGGGAAGCCGCCGCCCAGCGCCTTGGCCAGGGTGACGATGTCCGGCGCCACGCCCTCGTGCCAGTGCGCGAACAGCTCACCGGTGCGGCCCATGCCGCTCTGGATCTCGTCGAGCACCATCAGTGCGCCATGCCGGTCGCACAGCGCGCGCACCGCCGGCAGGAACCCGGGGGCCGCGGGGAGCACGCCACCCTCGCCCTGCACCGGCTCCAGCATGACCGCGGCAACGTCTTCGCCGGCCATCGCGGCTTCCAGCGCCGGGATGTCATTGAAATCGACGTAGCGGAAGCCTGCGGGAAGCGGTTCGTAGCCGGCCTGGTACTTCGGCTGCGCGGTCGCGGTGACCGTTGCCAGGGTGCGACCGTGGAAGCTGCCCCGGAAGGTCACGATCACGCGGCGCGAGGGCTCGCGCCCCTGCGCCGTCGCCCACTTGCGGACCAGCTTGATGGCGGCCTCGTTGGCCTCGGCGCCGGAGTTGCAGAAGAACACGCGCTCGGCGAAGCGCGAGGCCTCGACCAGTTCCTGCGCGAGCCGCAGCGGCGGCTCGCTGTGGAAGACGTTGCTGGTGTGCCAGAGCCGGCCCGCCTGCTCGACCAGCGCAGCGACGAGGTCGGGATCGGCATGGCCCAGGCTGCACACGGCGATGCCGGCGGAGAAATCGATGTATTCGCGTCCATCGCTGTCCCAGACGCGCGCGCCGTGTCCGCGTTCGATCACCAGCTCGCGCTGGCGGTAGACGGGCAGGTAATGGTCGCGGCCGAGGGCGAGGAGGTCTTGCAGGGTCGACATGGAAGCGGGGGCGTGGAGGGGGGCGGGCATTGTCTCACCCGCCCGCGCCACCGGGCTTCGACGCGCGGGCGGATCGGAAGCGGTCAGTCGAGGAACAGGTCGGGAAGCAACCGCCCGGCGGGATCGTTGGCGTACTGCCCCAGGTCGGTCACGCCGGACTCGGCCAGCACCTCGTCGTCGATCAGGAAGTGGCCGCTGAATCCCCGCGCCTCGCGCACCAGGACCGCGTGTGCGGCGTCGGCCATGATATCCGGGCGGCGTCCGTTGCCAGGCTCGACCCCCGGGATCATGTTGAGCGCGTCGGTGGCGATGATCGTGCGCGGCCACAGGGCGTTGACCGCCACGCCTTTCGGCCCGAACTCGGCCGCGAGGCCAAGGGTCACGAAGCTCATGCCCATCTTCGCCAGGGTGTAGCCGGTATGCGGCCCCCACCACTTCGGATCCAGCGACGGCGGCGGCGCCAGGGTCAGGATGTGCGGGTTCGGCGCCTCCAGCAGGTGCGGCAGGCAGGCCTGGGCGCACAGGAAGCTGCCGCGGGCGTTGACCTGCTGCATCAGGTCGAAGCGCTTCATCGGCGTGTCCAGCGTGCCGCGCAGCCAGATCGCACTGGCGTTGTTGACCAGGATGTCGATGCCGCCGAACGTGTCGACGGTCGCCGCGACGGCGGCACGCACCTGGTCTTCCTCGCGGATGTCGCACTTCAGCGCCAGGCCCTGGCCACCGGCTCCGGTCACCGCCTCCGCGGCGGAATGGATGGTGCCGGGGAGCTTCGGATTGGGGACGTCGGACTTGGCCGCGATGGCGACGTTGGCACCGTCGCGGGCGGCGCGTAGCGCGATCGCCAGGCCGATGCCCCGGGAGGCACCGGTGATGAAAAGGGTCTTGCCGGCAAGTGAGGCCATGCTGGGGCGGTCCAAGGGAGCGGCGGGTGCCGCGATGCGCCGATGATAGGCGGCCGGGGCGCCGCGCGCAGCCGCGCGCCGCTCAGGGCTTCGGCCCCTGCCCCTCGTTGTCTTCCCACTTGAGGATCCGCCGCGTCACCACCCGATACACCGGCTTGCCGGTGGCGAACCAGGCCTCGCGCAGCCACGAGGTGCGCTTGAGCACGCGACGTTCCACCGCGGTGATCGCAGCGGGGCAGTAGGTGCGCTTGTGCTTGAGCAGATGGCGCAGGTCCTCGCGCGCCAGCAGGCGCATCCAGCGTGAACGCGGGCGGCCGCGCACGGCGAGCTGGAAGTCGATGATCGCCGGGCGGCCATCCTCGAGCACAAGCCAGTTGGCTTCCTTCGCGAGGTCGTTGTGCGCCAGTCCGCGGCGATGCAGCTGTTGCAGCAGGCGGCGCGCGCGACCGAAATACGCGAGGTCCCCATGCGGCGGCCGCTGGTACATGGCGTGGCCGGCCATGTAGCTGCGGTCGAGCACGCGCCCGTCCCAGCGCAGCAGCTGCGGGACATCGGCCATTCCCGCCACCGCCTGCAGTCCGCGCGCCTCGCGTCGCGCCAGCCACCACGCGGGCAGGCGCAGCCATGCCGGCACGTGGCGCAGGTCGCGACGCACGAACAGCAGGCCCGCGGCATCGCGCATCAGGGCGATGCGTCCGAAGCTGTCCGCCTTCAACGCCGCGACTTCGACTGAACCCGATTGATCCATGGCGGCATTGTAGGCGGCGCAAGCGTGGTGCCGGCTGCCATAATCGCCGCGGTGAGTGCCTGGTTCGACAGCCTCGTTGCCTGGATCGGCGCCCATCCCGTGGCCGCCGGCGTGGCCATATTCCTGGTCGCCTTCTGCGACGCGGTGATCATCCTCGGCGCGATCGTGCCGGCGCTTCCCCTGCTGTTCGCGATCGGCGTCCTGATCGGGCTCGGCGAGATCTCCGGGCCCTATGCCGTGGCGTGCGCGGCGGCCGGCGCCTTCCTGGGCGATGCCAGCAGCTACTGGATCGGCCACCGCTGGGGGCCGCGGCTGCGGGCCACCTGGCCCTTCAGCAAGTACCCGCAACTCCTGGTGCGCGCGGAGCTGCTGTTCCGCCGCAACGAGACCAAGGGCATCTTCATCGCGCGCTACGTCGGCCCGGTGCGGCCCTTCGTTCCGGCGATCGCGGGCATGTCGCGGATGCCGCTGCGCCGCTACCTGCCGGCCAGCATCGTGGCGGCGATCACCTGGGCCCTGCTGTTCCTCGCGCCTGGCTGGCTGTTCGGCGAGGCCTACGAGGCGGTGGCCGCGGTGGCCGACCGCCTGGCCCTCGTGGTCGGCGCGCTGCTGGCCGCGATCGCGCTGGCCTGGGCGCTGGTGCTCTACACCTACCGGTGGTTCGCGAGCCATGCCGATGCCCTGCTCGCGCGCGCCCTGCGCTGGACCCGCGACCATCCGCGCCTGGGGCGCTACGCCGCGGCGCTGATCTCGCCCAACCGGCCGGAGTCGGCCTCGCTCGCGCTGCTGGCGGCGTGCCTGCTCGCGATCGGCATCGCGTGGTTCACCCTCCTGGCGACCATGCTGGCCCGCGGCGGCCCGCTGGCGCTCGACCTGCGCATCCACGAGGCCATGTACTCGCTGCGCAATCCGCTGGCGGACCGGCTGATGGCCGGGCTGGCCTCCATTGGCGACCCCAGCGTGCTGGTGTTCCCGATCGCCCTGTCCACGCTGTGGCTGCTGTGGCGGCGACGCTGGATGGCTGCCGCCCACTGGCTGGCCGCGCTGGCCTTCGGACTCGCCCTGACCGCCGCGCTCGAGGCCGCGATCGACATGCCGCGCCCGCCGACCGCGCTCAGCGGCTTCGGCTTCCCGTCCGTGGGCGTGACCATGACCACGATCACCTTCGGCTTCTTCGCCGTGCTCATCGCGCGGGAACTGCCCGGCCGGCAGCGCGTCTGGCCCTACCTGGTGTCCGGTGCGGTGGTCGCGGTGCTGGGCTTCGCCCGGCTGTACCTGGGCGCGCACTGGCTGACCGACCTCGTCGGCGGGATGCTGTTGGGCGTGGCCTGGCTGCTCGCGCTGGGCATCGCCTATCGCCGCCACGTGGCGCGTTCGTTCTGGATGCGGCCGCTGGCGGCGCTGTTCTATGGCGCGTTCGCGGTCGCCGCGTTGTGGCACGCGCCACGGGCGGTCGATCCACTCCTCGAGCGCTTCGCGCCGACGCCGCCGCCGGCCAACCTCGACCTCGACGCCTGGTGGCAGGATGGCTGGGCGGAACTGCCGTGGCAGCGCAACGAACGCGACGCCAGCCGGCGCTGGCCGCTGGACGTGCAGGTCGCCGGGCCACTGGCACCGCTGGAGCAACACCTGGAGGCGCGCGGCTGGGTGACGCAGCCGCAGGCCGACTGGCGGGCGGCGCTGCTGCTGCTCGACGACGACACGCCCGCGCTGGCCCAGCAGGTGCTGCCGGCAACCCTGGGCGCGAGCGCCGAGGCCCTGCTGATGCGGCGGACGCTCGATGACGGACGCATCATGGTGCTGCGCCTGTGGCGCGCACCGCGACAGCCGCGGGACGGCACGCCGCTCTGGATCGGCACCGCGCAGACGCTCACCCACGTGCGGCCCTTCGACCTGTTCGGACTCTGGTCGCCCGACGCGGATGCGAGTGGTGCCTATGCGCTGCTGCGCGAGGATCTCGGGGACCTCGCCCCGCGCGAGGATCCGCACCCGGCCTCGGGCGAGCCGGTGCTGCGCTTCCGCATCCCGGGCGATGGCCCCGCGTCGCCCTAGCCGATCAACTCGAGCAGGCCATCGAGCCGCCTGTGCGGATCATCGACGCCCAGCAGGCCGGCGCGGCGCTCTTCCGGCATCGGCAGCATCTCGAGCAGTCGCCAGCCAACCCAGACCGCATCCTCGATGCTGCCCTCCGCGCCCGGGGGCCGCCCGACCTGGTCGAAGATCCGCTCCAGCAGCGTGCCGAGCAGCGCATGCTCCGGCCGCAGCCGGGTGCGGCCGGGCGCGTCTTCCAACCAGTGCACGCGGGCTTCGACCAGGCCGTTGTCGCGGACCGAAGTCGCCAGCACCCGGAACCGGCGCTCGCCGCGAACGCGAAGCGTCAGCAGCCCGTCGTCGTCGGTGCCGAAGTCCTCGATCACCGCCTCGGTGCCGAAGCCGGTCGGCACGGCCGGTCCGCCGACCTCTTCGCCCTCGCTGATCAGGCAGATGCCGAAACCGTGGCCGCTGCGTCCGCACTCGCCGACCATGTCGAGATAGCGCGGCTCGAACACGCGCAGGCCCATGACCGCGCCGGGGACCAGCACGGCCTGCAGCGGGAACAGCGGGAGCAACTGCGACTCGGCCATCGCGGACAGTCTACGCGGCCTGCGTCAACACGACGCGTGGGCGGCCACGCTCACGCCTCGCGCAGCATCGCCAGGAAGCGACGCGGTGCCCCATCGAAACCGCCATTGGACATGAACACCACATGGTCGCCATCGCGCGCCACGGCGCGCAGCCGCTCGAGCAGCGCATCGGCGTCCGCCGCCGCAAAGCCTTCGCCGCGCAGTGCGCCGACCACCGCGCCCGCATCCCACTCCAGCTCCGGCCGATGCAGGAAGACGACCACGTCGGCGAGCGACAGCGACGGTGCCAGCGCGGTGGCATGCGCACCCAGGCGCATCGAGTTGCTGCGCGGCTCCATCGCGACCACGATGCGGCCGCCAGCGACCTTCGCGCGCAGGCCTTCGAGGGTGGTGGCGATGGCGGTCGGATGGTGGGCGAAATCGTCGTAGACATGGATGCCGGCGGCCTCGCCCAGCAGTTCCATCCGGCGCTTGACGCTGCGGAATGCCGACAGCGCCGGCAGGACCGTGGCCACGTCGACGCCGAGCGCATCGCAGGCCGCCAGCGCGGCCAGTGCGTTCATCACGTTGTGGCGGCCAAGCAGCGGCCAGCGCACCTCGCCCAGGGTGTTGCCGGCCTTCACCACTTCGAACGCGCTGCCGTCGGCCGCCAGGAGACGCGCCTGCCAGTCCAGCCGTGCACCCTCCGGCGCATCGATGCCGAAGCGCACCACCGGCGTCCAGCAGCCCATCGCCAGCACTTCGGCCAGGTGCGCGTCCTCGCCGTTGACCACCAGCCGGCCGCGGCGCGGCACCGTGCGCACGAAGTGGTGGAACTGGCGCTGGATCGCGGCCAGGTCGGGGAAGATGTCGGCGTGGTCGAACTCGAGGTTGTTGAGCACCGCCACCAGCGGCCGGTAGTGCACGAACTTCGAGCGCTTGTCGAAGAAGGCGGTGTCGTATTCGTCGGCCTCGACCACGAACTCGCGGCCCTGGCCGATGCGCGCGGACACGCCGAAGTCCTCGGCCACGCCGCCGATCAGGAAGCCCGGACTGCGGCCCGCGGCCTCGAGCAGCCAGGCCAGGATGGTTGTCGTGGTGGTCTTGCCGTGGGTGCCGGCCACCGCGATGGTGTCGCGGCCGGGCAGCACGTGGTCGCGCAGCCATTCGGCGCCCGAGGTGTACGCGGGGCCACGGTCGAGCACGTGTTCGACCGCGGCGTTGCCGCGCGAGAGCGCGTTGCCGATCACCACCTGGTCGCATCCGGGCGAGATGTGCGCAGGGTCGTAGCCCTGGCGCAGCTCGATGCCGAGGCGCTCGAGCTGGGTCGACATCGGCGGGTACACCGCCTGGTCGCTGCCCTCGACCGCGTGGCCGAGCTCGCGCGCCAGCGCCGCCACCCCGCCCATGAAGGTGCCGGCGATGCCGAGGATGTGGAGCTTCACTGAGGTTCGAAAGCGGCCAGGATGCGGCCGAAGACCTCGTCGAGCGTGCCCACGCCGTCGACGACGGCGAGCTTGCCGGCGTCGCGGTAGTAGCCGATCACCGGCGCGGTCTGGTCGTCATAGACCTGCAGGCGCTTGCGCACCGACTCCGGGTTGTCGTCGGCGCGGCCTTCGGCCTGCGCGCGGCCGGCGAGGCGGTCGATCAGCAGCTCGTTGTCGACCTCGAGCTGGACGGCGATATCCATCGGCTGGCCGATGCGCTCGAGCAGGGCGTCCAGCGCGGCGGCCTGGGCCAGGTTGCGCGGATAGCCGTCGAGGATGAAGCCGTTGGCCATGTCGTCGCGCGAGAAACGGTCCTCCAGCATGCCGAGCAGGATGTCGTCGGACACCAGCTCGCCGCGGGCCATCACTTCCTTCGCCTGCAGGCCCAGCGGGCTGCCGGCCTTGACCTCGGCGCGCAGCAGGTCGCCGGTCGACACGTGCGGCACCTGCAGGTGCTCCTTCAGGCGCGTGGCCTGCGTCCCTTTGCCGGAACCCGGCGCACCAAGCAGTACCAGTCGCATCGAACGCTCCAATCTGATCGCGGGGCGTGGACCGGGCGGAGCGTAGAATCCCCCGCCTGCGGCCGTCACCGCGCCAGCTTACCCATCGCTCCGCTGCTCCGAAACCCCCAGTTCCGAACCACTTCCCGGACCCGAGATGCCCCAAGGTAACCTCTTCTATGCCCAGTCCGGCGGTGTCACCGCCGTCATCAACGCCACCGCTTCGGCGGTACTGACCGAGGCCCGCGCGCGCAGGGTGCGCGTGCTTGCCGGCCGCAACGGCATCCTCGGCGCGCTGCGCGAGGAACTCTTCGACACCTCGAAGGAAAGCGCGGCCGCCGTGCGCGCCCTGGCGCATACCCCGGGCGGGGCCTTCGGCTCCTGCCGCTACAAGCTGAAATCGCTGGAAGAGGACCGCGCGAAGTACGAACGCCTGCTCGAGGTGCTGCGCGCGCACGACGTGCGCTGGTTCCTCTACAACGGCGGCAACGATTCGGCCGACACCGCGAACAAGGTCTCGCAGCTGGCGCGCGAATTCGACTACCCCCTGACCTGCATCGGCGTGCCCAAGACGGTCGACAACGACCTGGTGGTGACCGACTGCTGCCCGGGCTTCGGCTCGGCCGCGAAGTACACCGCGGTCTCGGTCCGCGAGGCCGCGCTCGACATCGCGGCCATGGCCGACACGTCGACCAAGGTGTTCGTATACGAAGCCATGGGTCGCCATGCCGGCTGGCTGGCCGCGGCCGCAGGGCTGGCCGGCGGCGGCCCGGACGCCGCGCCGCACATCATCCTGTTCCCGGAGCGGGCCTATGACGAGGCGGACTTCCTGGCCCGCGTGCAGAAGGTGGTGGACCGCGTGGGCTATTGCGTGGTCGTGGCCAGCGAGGGCATCCGGACCGCGGACGGCGACTTCGTCGCCGATGCCGGTGGCGGCAAGGACTCGTTCGGGCACACCCAGCTGGGCGGCGTGGCCTCGCACCTGGCGGGCCGGGTAAAGGACGTGCTGGGGCTGAAGGTGCACTGGACGCTGCCCGACTACCTGCAGCGTTCGGCACGCCACATCGCGTCGCAGACCGACCTCGACCAGGCCATGGCCGTGGGCCGTGCCGCGGTGCGCTATGCGCTGGAAGGCCGCAACGCCACGATGCCCGCGATCGTGCGCACCTCGGACGCTCCCTACCGCTGGAAGATCGAGCCCGCGCCCCTGGCGAAGATCGCCAACCGCGAGAAGACCATGCCCAAAGGCTTCATCCGCCGCGACGGCTATGGCATCACCCCGGCCGCGCGCGCCTACCTGGAGCCGCTGATCCGCGGCGAGGCCTATCCGCCCTACGGGCGCGACGGCCTGCCGAAATACGTGGCGCTCAGGAACGTGCTGTTGAAGAAGAAGCTGCCCGCCTGGGAAGGCTGAGGGCGCGGATCAGCCGCCGCAGGGTGTCCCTTCGACGCCCATTTCCGCGGCGAACATCGGGATGGCTGCCAGCTTGCCGCCGGCGGCCGCCTGCTTCGACTCCTCGACATAGATCCGCGACTGGCCCTGGCCGTCCAGCCGGAGGGTCTGGTCGACCGGCTTACGCCAGACGCGGACCACCGCCTGCTGCGACGGGCAGGCCGCGCTGGGCACGCGGATGAGGTCGTTGAACACCCAGCCTGCCGATTCCGAGGGGCGCGCCTTGGCTGCGTCCACGAAGCGCGCGCGCGGCTGGCAGTTGGCGCTGGTCCGTACGACCGCGAAGCGGTAGGGCTCGGACGCATCGCCGGTGAAGCCACCCTCGATGCGCGCGCATGCTTCGGGGATCTGGCGCAGCGTGTGGACCACGCCGACCGCCTGGGGGGCGACGGCGTCCCGGCGGATTTCGGGCTCCGGATCGGCCGCCAGGGCAGGTGCCGCGGCCGCGGCCAGCACGGCAAGGAGGACTGTGCGCATCGGGAGGCTCCGCATGGCTGGAAGGTGGACGACGCAGGCTCGCACGCCCGGGCTGAATCGGCGCTCCACGCCCCCGTCGGGCGCAGGCGGTGGCTCCAGCGGGGCGCGCTGCAGCGCGGCAATACCACCCCCGGACCCTGTGCCATAGTCGGATCGCACCACGTCGGGTGCGCCGTGTCGAACGCGACCGGCAACATGTGTCCAGCTGCAGTGAGAGGTTTCCGTCCACACCCCGGGGAGGGTTTCAATGCTCGAGCAAGAAGGCTTGTGGCTGGCGCTGGCATGCGCCGGCCTGGCGATCATCTACGGCATCTTTTCCGCCCGCTGGATCCTGGCGCGTCCCGCCGGCAACGAACGCATGCAGCAGATCGCGGCCGCGATCCAGGAAGGCGCGGGTGCCTATCTGCGCCGGCAGTACACCACCATCGCGATCGTCGGCGTGGTGCTGTTCCTGGTGATCGGCCTGGTCCCGGCGCTGGGCTGGACGACCGCGGTCGGCTTTGCGATCGGCGCACTGCTGTCGGGGCTGGCGGGCTTCATCGGCATGTTCGTTTCGGTGCGCGCCAACGTCCGCACCACGCAGGCGGCGACACTCGGGTTGAACGAGGCGCTGGCGGTCAGTTTCCGCGGCGGCGCGGTCACCGGCCTGCTGGTGGTCGGCCTGGGCCTGCTCGGCGTGGCGGGCTACTTCATGTTCGTGATCGGCGATGGCCGCGACGCGCTGTCCGTCGACGCGGCGCTGCAGCCGATGATCGGGCTGGCGTTCGGCTCGTCGTTGATCTCGATCTTCGCGCGGCTGGGCGGCGGTATCTTCACCAAGGGCGCCGACGTCGGCGCCGACCTGGTGGGCAAGGTCGAGGCCGGCATTCCCGAGGATGATCCGCGCAATCCGGCGGTGATCGCCGACAACGTCGGCGACAACGTGGGCGACTGCGCCGGCATGGCCGCCGACCTGTTCGAAACCTACGCGGTCACGATCATCGCCTCGATGCTGGTCGCAGGCATCTTCTTCACCACCTATGGCTGGGCGGGCGTGGTCTATCCGCTGGTCCTGGGCGCGGTGTCGATCGTGGCTTCGATCGTCGGCACCTTCTTCGTCAAGGCGCGACCGGGCGGCAAGATCATGAACGCGCTGTACCGCGGCCTCGGCGTCTCCGGCCTGCTGGCGGCGATCGCGTTCTGGTTCGTCACCGGGAACATGTTCGGATCCGCGCTCGGCATGCCGCTGTTCTGGTGCGCCATCGTCGGCCTGGTGCTGACCGCGCTGCTGGTGGTGATCACCGAGTACTACACTGCGACCGAATACGCGCCGGTCCAGGACGTCGCGCGCGCCTCGGAGACCGGCCACGGCACCAACGTGATCGCGGGCCTCGCAGTGTCCATGAAATCGACGGCAGCGCCGGTCATCGTGGTCGCGGCCGCGATCTGGATCTGCTATGCCACCGCGGGCCTGTATGGCCTGGCGATCGCGGCGACGGCCATGCTCTCGATGGCCGGCATGATCGTGGCGCTCGATGCCTACGGCCCGATCACCGACAACGCCGGCGGCATCGCGGAAATGAGCGGCCTGCCGCCGGAGATCCGCGAGACCACCGACGCGCTCGATGCCGTCGGCAACACGACCAAGGCGGTGACCAAGGGCTATGCGATCGGTTCGGCGGGGCTTGCGGCACTGGTGCTGTTCGCCGACTACGCGCACAAGCTGGATGTGTCGGGGCGCGCGGTGAACTTCTCGATCGACAACCCGGACGTGGTGATCGGCCTCCTGATCGGCGGCATGATCCCCTACCTCTTCGGAGCGCTGGCGATGCAGGCCGTGGGCCGGGCGGCAGGCGCGGTGGTCGAGGAGGTGCGGCGCCAGTTCCGCGACATCGCGGGGATCATGGAAGGCACCGGCAAGCCGCAGTACGACCGCGCGGTCGACCTGCTGACGAAGTCGGCGATCAAGGAAATGATCGTTCCCTCGCTGCTCCCGCTGGTGATCCCGATCATCGTCGGCCTGACGCTGGGTGCGGATGCGCTCGGCGGCCTGCTGATGGGCACGATCGTGACCGGCCTGTTCCTGGCGATCTCGATGTGCACCGGTGGCGGTGCCTGGGACAACGCCAAGAAGTACATCGAGGAAGGCCACCACGGCGGCAAGGGATCCGAGGCGCACAAGGCCGCGGTGACCGGCGATACCGTGGGCGACCCCTACAAGGACACCGCGGGCCCGGCGGTCAATCCGCTGATCAAGGTGACCAATATCGTGGCGCTGCTGCTGGTGCCGCTGCTGTAGGCCCGGCCGGGGACGCACCCACGCGTCCCCGTCGGACGGAAGAAGGCGGCCTGCGGGCCGCCTTCTTCATGCCTCCACTACCCGGCCGCGCCCCACGCTCCGCCACCACGCAGCGAAGGTCGCCAGCGGCCTCAGTCCGCCTCGAACGTTCTGGAGGACACGTCGAACCACGGCGTGCACAGACGCTGCTGCGTGTCCACGATGTCGAAGGGCGCGGTCCACACCGGCACGTCGCCGGCCGACTCCGACGTTTCGAACCGGTCGGCATCGAATGCCGCGACGCCCAGGCACCAGCGCACGCGTGCGCCCCTGCCGGCCAGCGACAGGTCGAACGCGAAAGCCCCGTCCATCGCCTGGCCCGCATCGAGGCGCGCGGCAAGCGGCACCGGTGGGACCGTGGGCGCCGGATCGGGAAGCGGGCGCGCCTCGTGCGAAAGCACCAGGCCATCGTCCAATTCGACGAAGCGCGGCGGGCCGACTTCACCGGCAACCAGCTTCTTCGTCAGCACGGCATGCCGGTCTCCCCGATCGAACACCGCCAGTGGTTCCCGGCCGGTGTTGCTGATGCGATAGCGCACGGCCAGTGCATCCCCGTCGGGATCGAAAGCGACTTCCAGCCGCGCGCCCTGGCCCTCGACGGTGGTACGTGCCACACGGTCTTCCTCGTGCATCTGCGTGGACTCCGTTTGCGCCCGCGCGTCCGCGACGTGCGGAGCCAGCAGGGCGGCGGACAGGAACGCCAGGGTGGCGCCGGTACGCGGGTTCGTGATCATCGACATGGTCTACCTGTGGACCGGAACGACAGGATGGCCGAAACGCACGCAGCCTGCGATGAACGCAGGCTGCGTGCCCCGGCCCGTGGAACATGGATCAGAGCGCGTAGCTCGGGCGGTCGGGCAGCCCGAGTTCCTCGCGGAAGCCATTCTCGGTCAGGTGATCCGGGTTGGTGGTGGTGGCGGGAGTGCGCGGATCGCCATCGAAGTCGAAGGGCGCGGCGCTGGTTTCAAGGCCTACGGCCTGCCGCTCGGCATTGGGCACGCGCCCCGAATCAGGACCCTCGCCCACGTAGGTGCCCGGCTGGAAGGTGCCGTTCACGCCGTTATAGGCATGCGACATCTCGTGGTAGAGCACGACCACGGGGGCCGGGAAGGCGTCCATGTGGAAGGAGGGGTTGTAGCTGATGTCCACGTCGCCGCCGGCACCGGCGCGGCCGTTGCGGATGTCGGCGTCGCGGCTGAAGGTCTGGGCGTAGCCGTTCTGCTCGTTGGCCAGCTCCTTGATCGTGACGGTGTTGCCCTTCACATCCGCGGCCCTGTCGAACTCGGCCAGCATCTGGTGGCCGAGCGGCGAAGCGCGCAGGAAGTCGAGCTCCGACTGCACCCGCTGCACGAAGGCCTCCGAGCCCTCCACGCGGATGGTGCTGCCCAGGCTGGCGTCGATGGCCACGTTGACGACCGTCGGCTTCGCGTTCGTGGCGGCGCTGACCAGATCGCCGACCTCCGCGTAGACCACCGCCTTGTCGCCGGCGTTCTCGATGGCATCGTCGCCGGCACCGGCGTACACGCGGCTCGCACCGTCGCCAACGACGATGCGGTCGTCGCCGACTCCGCCGGAGAGGATGTCGCTGGCGCCAGCACCCCGGATCAGGTCGTCGCCGGCGCCACCCTCGATGAAGTTGGTGCCCGTGCCACCGGCGATCTCGTCGTCGCCATCGCCGCCATGGATGATGTTCACGCCATCGCCGCCGGTGATCACGTCGTTACCGCTGTTGCCGAAGATGTCATCGCGCCCGGCGCCGGAAGAGATCGTGTCGTTGCCACGGCCGCCGTCGATGCGGTCGTCTCCTGCGCCGGTGGTGATGGTGTCGTCGCCGTCACCACCTTCCACCACGATGTTGACCGTCACGTTGGGCGCGACCTCGATCACGTCGTTGCCCGCGCCAGCCCGGAGGGTCAGCTCCTGGCCCTGGCCAAGGCGCACCTCGTAGCTCTCGCCGTTGACGTTGACGTCGAGCGTGCCGTCATCGCGCTGCTTCACGCCGATGGCGTCGTCGCGCGAGCCGGTGGTGAACACCAGCTGGTCGCTGCTGACGTAGCCTCCGGCATTGGTGCGCTCGCGGGCGATCTCGACCTGGCCGTCGCGATGCAGCGGATCGACCAGGATCGGCTTGCCGTCGGGCGTGCTCCGCTGGGTGCGGTCGCCGCTGTTGGTCGCGGTCCCATCGATGGCCACGGCCTGCTGCTCGACGCTGTCGGGACGTTCGACGCGGATGTCTCCGCCGTCGAGGTCCACCGGGCGCGCCGCCGGGGCGTCGCTGCCGGTGGCGTCCGGACCATGGTGGTGGCCGCCCTGCGGATCGGCCGGGTTGTTCCAATAGGAATCGCGCAGGCTGGCAGCGGCGGAGGAATCGAACTGGGCGGACTGTACGGTCATGGCGGGGGCGTTCCGATGTCGATACGGTGGCGTACTGTGTAGACCGGGCCTGCGCCCCCGACCAAGCTGGGGCGTGCCCCACCTCGGGTCAGCCCCGAGCCATTCAGAATCACCACCCTCGCCTTTGGTGCGTCGCAGCAGTGGCGCGTAGAATGCGCGTCTTCCGTCGGGCCAACGTCTGTGCCCGCGCCCACGAACTGGAGCACCCATGGGCCTGGACCATGTGAACACCGGCAAGAACCCGCCGGACGAGATCAACGTCGTCATCGAGATCCCGAAGGACGCCGAGCCCGTGAAGTACGAAGTGGACAAGGAGTCCGGGGCGATCTTCGTCGACCGCGTCCTGTCCACGCCAATGCGCTACCCCTGCAACTACGGCTACATCCCCGGCACGGTCTGCGGCGATGGCGATCCGGCCGACGTGATGGTGATCCTGCCGCTGCCGCTGGTGCCCGGTTCGGTCATCCGCTGCCGCCCGGTCGGCGTGCTGAAGATGACCGACGAGGCCGGCAGCGACGAGAAGCTGCTCGCGGTCCCGGAGCCGAAGGTGTTCGCGGGATACGCCCACATCACCGACATCAAGCAGGTGTCCGGCCACTGGCTCGAGCGCATCGGCCACTTCTTCGAGCACTACAAGGATCTCGAGAAGGGCAAGTGGGTGAAGATCGACGGCTGGGGCGACGCCGCGGAAGCGAAGGCGCTGCTGGTCGAGGCCATCGAACGCTACCGTACCGGCGCGTAACGGATCCGCGCCCGGGCAACCCCGGGCGCACCCCAGGCTCGGGCCGCCACCAGCTGTCGGCCCCGCGCACGCATCCCTAGGCTGCCGCCTCTCCCACGCGAAGAGGCTTTCCGGCATGGATGTATCACGTGCCCTTTCCCCGGCATCCGAATGGTCGCTGTCCACAATCGGACCGCAGGCCTCCGGCCGCATGGCCATGGCGGCCGCCGCCGACCCGGATGCGGATCTTGCCGCGCACCTGCAGGATCTCGCCGATGCCGGCGGGATCGAAGGCTTCCTCGGCCAGGTGCGCGACGCGATCGCGCTGGCCGGCGGTGACCGCACATTCGGCGAACACCTCGACCCGCTGCTCGGTCGCATCCGTGATGCCCTGGGCACGCTCGACACGCGCCAGCTGCCGCGGGTGGAACGCGACGCGGTCGAGGCCACGCTGGAGGCACTCGATGCACACCTGGGCACGGGCGACGTGGATGGTCCCGATGTGCCCGACGGCCCCGGAGCCCCCGTCGAGGTGCCCGGTGGCGGCCTCGAAGCCCACGAGGACGCCGGTGGACACCTGATCGAACGCCATGTCGGCAAGAGCGAGGAGTGGCTGGTCGACCGCGTGCGCCGCGACAACATCAGCGCCGCATCGAGCTTCCGCGACCTGGGCGAGGCCGAGCACTTCGTTGCGGCGACCCTCGCCGAGCACCAGGATCGCATCGATGCCTGGGTCGACGGCAGGGGCGGCAACCGCCTCGTGGTCGATGCCAGCTTCGACGCCAGCACCGGCATCTCGGTGAAGCGCGGCGAGTCGAACGCGGAGGACGTGTTCTCGGTACGCCTGGTGCTGGAGCGTTCGGACCGGCTCGACACCGGCTACCGCATCGTCACCGGCTATCCTTCGGCGCCCTGACCCTGGAACCGAGGCCCACGCATGAGCGATACGCCCGCGCTTGAAAACTTCCTGTCCGCGTACTTCCACCAGGACTGGAGCATGGAGCACGACACGGCCGATGGCGTGGTCGATGCCTATCTCGGGAGCGAAGCGGACGCGGAAATCGTCGCCGTGCGCGACGACCTCGAGTCCCTCGCCGCCGAGGGACTGGACGAGGCCGCGCTCGGTGCGCGCATGCAGCGCCTGGGCAGCGAGTACGACCCCACGCGCGACGGTGGGACCTGGCAGGACTGGCTGACCCGGCTGCAGGCCGCCTTCGCGCGCTGAGCGCGGAGGCGGTTTCGCCGGTTCGCGCGTGCCCTAGCGCGTTCCCGCCGCGCCGCCGGCGCGGTGCGGGTACTGCGCGAAGATGTCGCGGAAGGTCGCGTCGATCGCCAGGTCACGGGCCGCCGCATCCTGGTTGCGCTTGACCCGGCCCACCGCGATGCCCTCCCACACCAGGGCGTTGCGCTTCGCATCGACCAGGTCGACGTTCACCGTGCCCTCGGTATAGCGATGCACGGTGGTCCGGTCGTGCCAGAACGGGACCGCGACGTAACCCCGGTACCGGTAGCTGTAGTAGTAGGCGTAGTCGACGTCGGGAATCGTATTCACGTCGGTACGCTGCTGCATGTACGCGTTGATGTTGAGCCAGAGATCCGGGTTGTCCTCGCTGTAGCGATAACCGCGGGCCTCCATTTCGGCCCGGGCCGCGGCCTTCATCCGGCCGCTGACCAGGCTTGCGTAACCCTCGCGCTCGATCGCCAGCGGCGAATAGAAGGCAAAGGTCCGGTAGGCGCTGAAGTCGGCGCGCGGATCGGAGTCGGAACTGATGCGGGGGCCGGTGGCGCAGGCGGCAAGCACTGCAAGCAGCAGCGCCGCCAGCAGCCAGCGGAAAGGTTGCGGAATACGTGCCATGGTCGATCCTCCCTTGTCCTGTGCGGCGACGCTAGCACGCGGGAAACCGGCGCCGCGTGATCCGGACGGCGGGCCTGGAGCCCGCCCGCCGCCCGCTTTCCATCGGTTCAGCCGGGCCGGTAGAGCTCGGCGCCAGCCGCCCGGAATTCAGCCGCCTTTCCGCTCATACCGGCGTCCATGGCGGCGGCCGCACCCTGCCCCGCCGCCTGCTCGCGCACGTCCTGGCTGATCCTCATGCTGCAGAAGTGCGGCCCGCACATCGAGCAGAAGTGCGCCAGCTTGTGGGCCTCCTTCGGCATCGTCTCGTCGTGCATCGCCTGCGCCTTCTCGGGGTCGAGGCCGAGGTGGAACTGGTCCTGCCAGCGGAACTCGAAACGCGCTTTCGAGAGCGCGTTGTCGCGCACCTGCGCTCCCGGGTGGCCCTTCGCCAGGTCGGCGGCGTGCGCGGCGATGCGATAGGCCATGAGTCCGTCGCGGACGTCGTCGCGGTCCGGCAGTCCGAGGTGTTCCTTCGGAGTGACGTAACAGAGCATGGCCGTGCCGAACCAGCCGATCATCGCCGCGCCGATGGCGCTGGTGATGTGGTCGTAGCCCGGTGCGATATCGGTCGTCAGCGGACCGAGCGTGTAGAACGGCGCCTCGCCGCATTCGGCCAGCTGCCTGTCCATGTTCTCGCGGATCAGGTGCATCGGCACGTGGCCGGGGCCCTCGACCATGGTCTGCACATCGTGTTTCCAGGCGATCTTCGTCAGTTCGCCCAGCGTCCCGAGCTCCGCGAACTGGGCGGCATCGTTGGCGTCGGCGATCGATCCCGGGCGCAGGCCATCGCCCAGCGAGAAGGCCACGTCATAGGCCTTCATGATCCCGCAGATGTCCTCGAAGTGTTCGTAGAGGAAGTTCTCGCGATGGTGCGCCAGGCACCATTTCGCCATGATCGAGCCGCCACGCGACACGATGCCCGTCACCCGCTTCGCGGTCAGCGGCACGTAGCGCAGCAGCACGCCCGCGTGGATGGTGAAGTAGTCCACGCCCTGCTCGCATTGCTCGATGAGCGTGTCGCGGAAAACCTCCCAGTTCAGCTCCTCGGCGATGCCGCCCACCTTCTCCAGCGCCTGGTAGATGGGCACCGTGCCGATGGGGACCGGCGAGTTGCGGATGATCCAGTCACGGATGTTGTGGATGTTGCGGCCGGTGGACAGGTCCATGACGTTGTCCGCGCCCCAGCGGATGGCCCACACCAGCTTGTCCACCTCTTCCGCCACGGACGAGGTAATGGCCGAGTTGCCGATGTTGGCGTTGATCTTCACCAGGAAGTTGCGGCCGATGATCATCGGCTCGGCTTCGGGGTGGTTGATGTTGGCCGGGATGATGGCGCGGCCGCGGGCGATCTCGTCACGCACGAACTCGGGCGTGATGAAGTCAGGGATCTGCGCGCCCATGGGGTTGCCGTCGCGCACCAGCTGTTCCTTTGCCGCCTTGCGGCCGAGGTTCTCGCGGATGGCGATGAAATCCATCTCCGGCGTGATGATGCCCGCGCGGGCGTAGGCGAGCTGGGTGACGGCCTTGCCCGCCTTGGCGCGCAGCGGCTGATGGCGCACCGGGAATTCCGGCACCAGGTATTCGCCCTCGGCAAAGCCGTTGTCTTCCGGCTTCACGTGGCGGCCGGCGTATGCTTCCACGTCACCGCGCGCTTCGATCCACGGCGTGCGGATGCGCGGCAGGCCCTTTGTGATGTCGATCTCGGCGTTCGGATCGGTGTAGGGGCCGGAGGTGTCATAGACGATGACCGGCGGCTCGTTGGCGGACGGGGCGAGCGCGATCTCGCGCATCGGCACCCGCATGGCCGCGCAGTTTTCGCCAGTTGCGTAGATTTTGCGGGACCCCACGATTGGCCCCGTGGTGACGCTGAGTTCCTTGGGCGACAAAGGTTTATTCATCTGGACCTCCCAGGCAGTGTTGCCAAAGAGATCCGGACCTCCATTGCAGAACTCAGGACGGCAGACCTGTGTGGTCTGAGACTCATGACGTGAGTCTCGGGCCTGCCAAACGCTCCATTCCTCCGCCGGTATGATCCGGATCAGGTTCGAAGGGTTCCCACGCCCGGCCCGCCCTGGATTGGTGCGCGCCGGATTGGTGGTATCTCAGCCTCCTGTCGAGGCTCCCCTTGGATACCGCTCATTATCTAGGCCCCCCGAAACGCTGTCAATGGCAACAGGGTCGAGTAGCATTTAATGGAAATCTGACATATCTTCAGAAAATCAGGGGCATTACGGTCAGCTTCTATGGACGACTTTTCCAATCCGCTTAGCGTCGAGGAGCAGCGCCGCCATCGACGCCGTCCCGTACTGTGGAAGGGCCAGGTGGAAGTATCGACGCACCGGCTGGAGTGCCGGGTGCTGAACATAACCGCAGGGGGGCTGCTGGCGGAGTTGGACCTGCCGCTTGCCTCCGGCGTGGCGGTGCGGGTTCTCCTGCCCAACGTGCGGCCTTTGTCGGCGGAAGTCAGGTGGTACGCCGATGGCCTTCACGGCCTCTCGTTTTCCGAGCCGCCGGAGCAGATCAAGGCCGCCTTCGGCAGCCGGGCCAGCGTTCTGGGTCTGAGCGACCCGAAAGGTGACCGCTCGTGATGCTGCCG
>DATBUS010000062.1:0-9309 GCA_036515815.1 Luteimonas sp. | reverse complement strand
CCAGAGCGTGCGCCTGCGGGCGAGTGCGGCGCGGGCCGCCGCATCGAGGGCCGCGAGGCGTTGTTCCGGCGGGCGGGACGCCGTGGCGTCGGCGCGTGCGCGGCTGCCGGTGTCCGGCACCAGGGCCTGGCCGGTGGGGCTGCTCTCGCCCGGCATGTCTCCGGCCTCCGCTTCCGCCAGCAACCAGGCGTGGAACGCCGGATCCGCGGCGGCGGCATCCACGCTGGCGGCGTCCAGCAGCAGCTCGAGGTCGGGATGCAGGGCCAGGGCCTCGTCCTCGCCGTAGCGTCCAGCAGGATCGGCGGCCTCGGCCAGCGGTTCGACCAGGATATGGCCCGGTGCCTGGTCGAGGCCATCGGGCAGGCGATCCAGGACGTGGAACGTGGAGCCGAAGGCCAGCACGGTCAGCACCACGACCAGCGCAAGCGCGGCGCGGACTCCACGCGTCACCGGTCTCCGGCCGGAGACCCCCGCGGGGGCGCTGGTGCCGTCGGACCCTGCCGCCCCCGGCGCCCTGGCCAGCTCCGGGGGTGGATTGCGGACCAGTTCCTGCGCCGCCCGGCCCAGGGCTTCCCAGGCCTCGACATCAGGGCTGCCATCGTCGCGATGCGGCAAGGCGCGCTGCAGCCCGAGGCGATAGGTGGGGCGGGAGATCCCGAGCACGGTCGCCGCATCGGACTCTGCCAGACCGGCCACCAGGCGCAGCAGGAGCGCCGCGCGTGGACCGTGTCCGAGTCCAGACAGCCATTCGAAGCCCTGCTCCCACTGCGGGTCCGGGGGTGGTCTGCGCAGGTCCGGGGACGCGAGCAGGAGCGCCCAGAAATGCCGCGGCCAGTCGCCGAACGCCACCCGGCCCGCCTCGCTCCGGAAACGCACGAGGGCCCAGCCCAGGGCCTGGCGCCCGCTGGCCCGCGAGCCCGACAGCAGCCAGGCGAAGACCAGCCCGCGGCGGTCGACGCCGCGCAGGAAGGCCGCCACGGCGGGGGACGCCGGAGCGGCGTCGGGATCTGGCTCGGAGCGGGGCGTCATGGGTGGGCGGTTGCGGGCACGGCGTCATCATAGCGGCCACGGCCGCCGTGACCGGGACTTGACGGCGCGCACAATTCGCGTTCCGCCGGAGCTCGGGCCCAGTGCCCGGGTCAGGAATGTTGTTCACAGCGGTCACCGGAATGTCATGCGTCCGGGGCCCACCGCGCCGTGGAGCAGGGCTTCACCCATGTTTCACGAGCAAGTTGTTGAAACACAAGGAAATGCACCGGTTGGTCATTTTTTGGCCAAAGTCCCGGGAGGGCCGATTCCACGGGGCTGGAGGGCCCTCGTCCCGGGCCCATGCACAGACTTATCCACAATTCGTGTGGATAAGCTGAATCCCCTTTCAGCTCCGTGACTTGCAGACCTTTCGTAGTTTGCAAGACAGCTTTGGGCTGCAACCGCCATAAGGAGCCGCCGCGCCGACTCGCTAGACTTCCCCGATGCCGATCCAGGTCCTCAGAGTCGCCCTGCCGCTGCCCCTGCCGCGGCTGTTCGACTATGCCCCGCCCGCCGGGGGCGAGGCCCGGGCCGGCGACGTGGGGCGCCGGGTGCGGGTCCCGTTCGGACCACGCGAGCTTGTCGGCGTGGTGGCCGCCACCGGTGTGGCCGACGGCGGCGCCCCTGCGCTGCGCGAGGCCCTGGACTGGCTCGATGCGGCGCCGCTCCTCCACGGCGAGCTGCTGGCAAGCACGCAGTGGCTCGCGCGCTACCTGCACGCGCCGCTGGGCGAAGTCCTGGCCACCGCCCTGCCCGCAGCGCTGCGCCGGGGTGAGCCGCTTCCGGAGACAGCCGTGCACGCCTGGGTCCTCACCGCCGACGGACGGGCCGCGCTCGAGGGCCTGCGCCAGGGTGGCCGACCGCGGCGGCTTGGCGAAGCCCTGGCGGGCGATCCGGTGGCGGAGGACCTCCTGGACGGCCTTGTCGACGGCTGGCGCCCGGCCGCGCGCAGCCTCGCCGAGCGCGGATTTGCGGAACGTGTCGAGCTCCACGGCGCGGACCGGGCGGGTTCCACGCAGGCCGCGCCGGGGCCGGTCCCGAACGCGGAGCAGGCCAGCGCACTGGAAGCGCTGCGCGCGGCGGCAGGCTTCGCCCCCGTGCTGCTCGAAGGGGTCACCGGCAGCGGCAAGACCGAGGTCTACCTGCAGGCCATCGCAGAACGCTGCCTGGCACGGGGGCTGCAGGCACTGGTGCTGGTGCCGGAGATCGGGCTCACCCCCCAGATGCTGACGCGGTTCCGGGCCCGCCTCGGGGTGCCGGTGCACGCCTTGCACTCCGGCCTGTCCGACGGCGAGCGCGCACGCAGCTGGGCAGCGGCGTGGCGCGGCGACGCGCAGGTCATCGTCGGCACGCGCTCGGCGGTGTTCGCACCGCTGCCGCGGCCGGGCCTGATCGTGGTCGACGAGGAACATGACGGCAGTTACAAGCAGCAGGACGGCATCCGCTACCACGCGCGCGACGTCGCCCTGGTGCGCGGCCGGGCGCTGGACGTCCCGGTGATCCTCGGCAGCGCGACGCCCTCGCTGGAGACGCTGCACAACGCCCGGGCCGGGCGCTACGCGCACCTCCGCCTGCGCAACCGCGCCGGCGAGGCCAGGCCGCCGCGCGTGCGCGTGCTCGATGTGCGCAAGCGGCCTCTCCAGGCGGGCCTGTCGGAAGAATTGCTGGCCGCGGTGCGCTCCGCGCTCGACGGCGGCGGCCAGGTCCTGGTGTTCAAGAACCGTCGCGGCTACGCACCGGTACTGCTGTGCCACGACTGCGGCTGGAGCGCCGCCTGCCCGCGCTGCAGCACGACGGATCACGGCGTCCCGATGACCGTGCATGCCGGCGGGCGCCGCCTGCAATGCCACCATTGCGGTTCGCGGCGGCCGGTGCCCATGGCCTGCCCCGATTGCGCGAGCCTGGCGCTGCAGCCGCAGGGCGTGGGCACCGAACGCATCGAGGAACTGCTGGCGGCCCGCTTCGGCGATGTGCCGGTGCTGCGCATCGACAGCGCGAGCACCCGCCGCCGCGACGGACTCGCGCGCGAACTGGCCAGGCTCGAGGACGGGCCCGGCATCCTCGTGGGCACCCAGATGCTGGCGAAGGGCCACGACCTGCCGAAGCTGGTGCTGGTCTGCGTGGTCGGGATCGACGAAGGCCTGTTCTCGGCCGACTTCCGGGCCAGCGAGAAGCTTGCGCAGCTGCTGATCCAGGTCTCGGGCCGCGCCGGCCGCGCCGAGCGGCCGGGCCAGGTGCTCCTGCAGACCCACCATCCCGACCACCCGCTGCTCGAGGTCCTGGTCACCGGCGGCTACCGCGCGTTTGCCGACGCGGAACTGGGCCAGCGCGAGGCCGCAGGGTTCCCTCCATTCGCGCACATGGCCCTGCTGCGCGCCGAGGCGCAGAAGGCGGGCCAGCCCGAAGCCTTCCTGCAGGCCGCGGCACGGGCCTTCAACGATGCGCGCGCCGCACTGCCCGACGCGCAGGGGCAGTCGATGATGGTGGCGGGCCCGGTGCCGGCGCCGATGCCGAGGCGGGCCGGCATGTACCGCGCGCAGCTGCTGCTGGCCGCGCCGGGTCGCCCCGCGCTGCACGCCGTGCTCGGCCCCGTGGTCGCGGGCCTTCACGGGCTGCCGGACGCACGCCGCGTGCGCTGGTCGCTCGATGTCGATCCGGTGGATCTCTACTGACGGGCACGCGGCAGGCCGCCGCGCTCGGCTACGATGTCGCCGCGGTCGCGTCGGCGGCCACGGGCCGAAGGACGCTTGCGCATGATCGAGATTTCCACCGCCAACATCCTGGTCGCACTGGCCGTGACCACCGGGGCTGGCCTCGCGACGGGCGTCGGTGGCCTGCTGGTGTTCGCGCAGAAGACGCCCAACGCGCGCCTGCTTGCCTTCGGCCTGGCATTCGCCGGCGGGGCGATGGTCTATGTCTCGCTGTCGGAGATCCTCAACAAGTCGATCACGTCCTTCAGCCAGGGCTATGGCGACCGCATGGGCTTCAGCCTCGGCACCGCCGCCTTCCTCGCCGGCGTCGGCCTGATCATGCTGGTCGACCGGCTGGTGCCGAATCCGCACGAGCGGCTGGAAGCCGACGACCCGTTCTTCCGCGAACACAACGCCGCCTACATCAAGCGCGTGGGCCTGCTGACCGCGCTCGCGATCACCATCCACAATTTCCCCGAAGGCCTGGCGACGTTCTTCGCCACGCTCGAAAACCCCGGCGTCGGCCTGCCGCTCGCATTCGCCATCGCCATCCACAACGTGCCCGAGGGGATCGCCATCGCGGTGCCGGTGTACTTCGCCACCCACAACAAGGCCTATGCCTTCGGTGCCTGCCTGGTGTCCGGCCTGGCCGAACCGCTGGGCGCGATCATCGGGTATGCGCTGTTGCGGCCATGGATGTCGGACGCGGTGTTCGGCAGCGTCTTCGGCATCATCGCCGGCGTGATGGTGTTCCTGGCGCTCGACGAGCTGCTGCCCGCGGCCAAGCGCTACGCGCGCGGGCACGAGACCGTCTACGGCCTGGTCAGCGGCATGGGCGTGCTGGCGGTGAGCCTGGTGCTGTTCAAATGGTGATCGCGGGGCGCTGAGGCCCACGAAGAAGAACGGCCCGGTCTCCCGGGCCGTCCGCCATCACGCAACGCGTGCGATCAGGCCGCGAACAGGGCCTTCATCTTCTTCAGCGCATTGGCCTCGACCTGGCGGATGCGTTCGGCCGAGACGCCATACTCGTCGGCGAGTTCCTGCAGGGTGACCTTGCTGTCCGGATCGAGCCAGCGGCGCTGGACGATGTCGCGCGAACGCGCATCCAGGCTCGCGAGGCCTTCGCGCAGCAGCTCGAGCTGGTTGGATTCGCTGTCCTCGCGTTCGTAGGCCTGCGACGGATCCTCGTCGTGCGAGGTCAGGTAGGCGGCGGGCGCCGGCGGCGCGCGCTCGTCGTCCTCGTCGGCCGACAGGTCGAAGCCGATGTCCCGGCCCGAGAGGCGCGACTCCATCTCCAGCACTTCGCGCTCGGAGACATTCAGGTCCTCGGCCACCGCGCGCACTTCGTCGGCATTGAGCCAGCCCAGGCGCTTCTTGCTCTTGCGCAGGTTGAAGAACAGCTTGCGCTGCGCCTTGGTGGTCGCGACCTTGACGATGCGCCAGTTGCGGATGATGTACTCGTGCATCTCCGCGCGGATCCAGTGCACCGCGAACGAGACCAGGCGCACGCCGATGTCGGGGTCGAAGCGCTTGACCGCCTTCATCAGGCCGATATTGCCCTCCTGGATCAGGTCGCCCAGCGGCAGGCCGTAGCCGTTGTAGCCTCGGGCCACGTGCACCACGAACCGGAGGTGCGACATCACCAGTTCACGCGCCGCGTCCAGGTCCTCTTCGTCGCGGAAGCGGCGCGCAAGCGCCTGCTCGTCCTCGACGGACAGGACCGGGATCTGGTGTACGGCGCCGATGTAGGCGTCCAGCGAACCGATCGCGCTGGGCACCGGGAGGTTGTTGGCGACGAGGGGATAGCTGGCGGTGGTTGCAGTCATGGCATCGATTCTAGCAGTGGCCCCATGAGACAGAAGGGGACTGCAGAAGTTCCGTTACGTTCCATTAATGCCGCCAATTGACCTCCATTCACCACAACCATTCCGGAAATGGATCTTACCGTGAACCGCGTCAGAGGGCTCCGACCGGCGGCAGCGCAGCCATCGGGGGCAGTCTCCAGTCCACGGCGGCGCCACCGCGCCGGACCAGGTATTCGCTGGCGGCGGAGAAGTGCCCACAGCCCAGGAAGCCGCGATAGGCCGACAGCGGCGACGGATGGGTGCTGCGCAGCACGCGATGGCGGCGCGGGTCGATCACCTTGCCCTTGGCCTGGGCGTAGGCGCCCCAGAGCATGAACACCAGGCCCTCGCGCTCGCGGGCGAGCACGTCCACGACGTGGTCGGTGAATCCTTCCCAGCCGCGGCCCTGGTGCGAGCCCGGCCGGCCCTCCTCCACGGTCAGCACGGCATTGAGCAGCAGCACGCCACGCTGCGCCCAGGGCAACAGGCACCCATGGTCCGGCCGCGGGATGCCGAGGTCGCGCTCGAGCTCCTTGTAGATATTGTCCAGCGAGGGCGGTACCCGCACCCCCGGCCGGACCGAGAAGCAGAGGCCGTGCGACTGGCCGGCGCCGTGGTAGGGGTCCTGCCCGAGCACCACCACGCGCACCTGGTCGAAGGGCGTGGCGTCGAAAGCGGTGAAGATGTCGGGGCCGGGCGGGAAGATGCGCGCCCCCGCCGCCCTGCGCTCGCGCAGGAAGGCCGACAGCGCCCGCATGTCCTCGCGCTCGAACCAGTCGCCGACCCGCTCCTTCCAGGAGGGGTGCATGCGGATCCGGCCTGCCCCGGCGCTCACGCGACCCCGGCCCCCGGGGCCTTCAGGCGCGACAGCCGCAGCTGGAACAGGGCCTTGGTCACCAGCAGGCGTTCCTCGATCGGCTTCAGCACGAGGTCGTTGGCGCCATTGCGCAGCAGCGCCGCCTGGTTGGCCGGATTGGCGTCACCGGTCATCACCAGCACCGGCAACCGGCGCTTGGACCAGCCGAACCGGCCCCGGATGGCGTCCACCAGATCGCCACCATCCAGTTCGCCCTTGAGATAGACGTCGGTCAGCACGAGGTCGACCCCCGGCCCCTCGCCGGCCGCGGCGCGTTCCTCCAGGAAGGCCAGCGCGGCCTCGACGCTGGTGACATGCACCACCTCCATCTGCTGTGCCTTGAGCATGCGCGAGGTGGCGAGTGCGACCGTCCGGCTGTCCTCGACGTAGAGGACGCGCGCGCCCGGGATCGGCGCCGGCTGCACATAGCCGCGGATGAATTCCGCCAGCGCGCGATGCCCGTGGGACTTGTCGAAATAGTCGGTGACGTCGTCGCTGAAGTGGCGGCCTTCGAGATGTTCCTGCGCGGTCCCCGAGATGACGATCACCGGCACGTAGCGCTGGCCGGCCGCCGTGCGCACGGCCTGCGCAAGCTGTTGCCCGTCGCCGTCGGGCAGCACCAGCGAGGTCGTGGCCAGGTCGATCGGTGCCGCCGCAAGCGCGGCGTGGGCCTCGGACAGGCCCTGGCAGGCGACGATGTCGGCGCCGGGCAACTGTACGTTCAGGACGTCGACGATCAGCTTGCGCACCAGGCGCGAGCCATCGACCACCATGATCCGCGGCGCCAGGGCCTCGAGGTGCCGGAGATCGGTCGCCTCGGCCACGCTCAGGTCTCCGTGGGCCGGGTCTGGCGCAGGAAATGGCCGGTGACCGCGCCCGCGCCGATCCAGCCCAGTACCGTTGCACCGACGACCACCGCAAGGGCATCGCGCGGCGGGAAGCCCTGCAGCGCGAAACTGCTGCCGTAGCTGGCCGCAAGCCCGGCGAGCGGCGCGCGGAGGGCGCCGCCCGCGGCCGTCAGCAGCCCCAGCGCCAGCGCGCCCGCGCCCAGGCCGTACCAGGCGCCGAGATACAGGAAGGGCCGGCGGATGAAACCGTCGCTGGCGCCCAGCAACTGCAGCACCCCGAGCTCCTCGCGCCGCGACTGGATGTCCAGGCGCACCGTATTGCCGACCACCAGCAACGCGCCGAGGCCGAGGAGCGATGCCAGCACCCAGGCCACGCGGCCGCCGAAGCGCAGCCAGCCGTCGAGGCGCTCGCGCCAGAGCGCGTCGTGCTGCACCAGTTCGGCCTCGGGCAGGCTGCGCAGGGAGTCCACCAGCAGGGCCTCGTCGCCGGCCGGGGTCACCACCAGCACGTGCGGCAGCGGGTTCTCGCCCAGCGCGTCGATGGCCTCGTCCAGGCCACTGCGCTCGCGCAGCTCCGCAAGCCCCTGCTCCGGCGTGCGGTGTTCGACCGCGCCGATATCCGCGCGCGCACCGAGCTCGCCGGCGAGCTCGGCCACGCGTGCCGCGTCGATGTCCTGGTGCAGGAAGATGGTGAGCTGGCGGGAGGCCTGCACCTCGCCGGCAAAGCGTTCGACATTGCCCAGCACCAGCCAGAGGCCCAGCGGCAGCGCCAGCGCCACCGCCATCACGCCGATGGTGAGCAGCGTCGACCAGGGCCGCCGCAGCAGGCGCCCGAGGCTCGCGACGATGCTGTACGCGTGGTGGTCGAGCCATGCGCCGGCACGCGAGCGCGATGCCGGCCTTGCGCGCGCGATGGGCTCATTCATCGGCGAGGTCCTCGGGCGCGATGTCGTCGGCAAGCCGGCCGTGGTCGAGGACCAGCACGCGCTTCTTCATGCGCTTCACCAGGCCCAGGTCGTGGCTGGCCACGAGCACGCTGGTGCCCTGCTCCGGAAGCGACGCGAACAGCGCCATGATCTCGGCGGCGAGCGTCGGGTCGAGATTGCCCGTCGGTTCGTCGGCCACCAGCAGCCGCGGCCCGGAAACCACCGCGCGCGCGATGCCGACACGCTGCTGCTCACCGGCCGACAGCTCGCCAGGCAGCGCATTGCCGCGGGCGCCCAGGCCGAGGCGCTCCAGCACCGGCCGCACGCGCCGGGCCGCCTCGCCACGGCGCATGCCGCGCAGCACCAGCGGCAGCGCGACATTGTCATGCACGTTGCGGTCGGCGAGCAGGCGATGGTCCTGGAACACGACGCCGACCTCGCGCCGGTGCATCGCCACCCGTCCACCCCGCACCTTCAGCAGGTTGCGCTCGCCGAACAGCACGGCGCCGCGGTTGGGACGTTCGGAAAGATGGATCAGCCGCAGCAGCGTGCTCTTGCCGGCACCCGAATGGCCGGTGACGAACAGCATCTCTCCGGCGTCGACGCTGAAGCTCACGTCCTGCAGCGCGACGTGCCCGCCCGGATACTGCTTGCAGACATTGTCGAAACGCAGGACCGGCGGCATTGCGTGGGCTCGATTCGGGGCGGGTGAGTATCGCCTGACGGCCGCGATCGGGCCAGACGCCGGAGCACGGCGCAGCTGCGAAGCGGAGCGGCCGCCGCGTGGGCAACCGCTCCGCTGCCGGTCAGTGCTGCGAGCGCGGGGCCCGCTTCACCAGCCTGCGCAGGCCCTGGCCGATGCGCCCCAGCAGCGACGGCGATGCGTCGTGGCTCCGAGGCGAGGCCTTCGGCGCAGGCGGGGTGGCCGGCTGCGCGGCCTGGTGTGCGGAGGCCTGGGGCGCGTCCTGCTTCGTGGAACGGGGCTCGCGCGGCGGCCGCGGAGCACGCGGCCCGGAATTGCCGTCCGGACGTGCCTGCGGCTGGCCGTCCTGGCCGGGCCGGGCCTCGCCCTCCACGCGGCGGCCGCCGCGGCGGCGGCGACGCTTGCGCGGTGCG
>DATBUS010000061.1:0-58890 GCA_036515815.1 Luteimonas sp. | reverse complement strand
GGCGAGATCCGCGACCGGGTGCAGGCGATGCTCGAGCTGGTGCGCATGCCGCAGCTGGGCAACCGCAAGCCGCACCAGCTTTCCGGCGGGCAGCGCCAGCGCGTGGCGCTTGCCCGTGCGCTGGCGAAGCAGCCCAAGCTGCTGCTGCTCGACGAGCCGCTCGGCGCGCTCGACAAGCGCCTGCGCGAGCACACGCAGTTCGAGCTGGTGAACATCCAGGAACGCGTCGGCACCACCTTCATCATGGTCACCCACGACCAGGAGGAGGCCATGACGATGTCGTCGCGGATCGCGGTCATGGACACCGGTCGCATCGTCCAGGTGTCGACGCCGGCGGTGCTGTACGAATACCCCGCCACCCGCTTCGTGGCCGAGTTCATCGGCGGCATCAACCTGTTCGAGGGCCGCGTCCTCGAGGTCGATGCGGCGACCGGGATGGCGTGCATCCAGTGCGATGCGCTCGGCACGGGCCTCTATGCGCGCCACACCGATCCGCTGCCGGAAGGGACGTCGGTCAGCGTGGCCGTCAGACCGGAGAAGATCGACGTGCATGAGGCGCCGCCGGAGCGCGGAACCGTCGCGACCGAGAACGTCGTGGTCGGCAAGGTGCGCGACATCGCCTACCTCGGGGACGTTTCGATCTACCAGGTCGAAACCGAGGGGGGCGCCATCGTCCGCGTGCAGGAGACGCACGTCGCGCGCAGCTCGGAGCCCCACTACGACTGGGACGACACCCTGTGGCTCAGCTGGGAAGCGGCCAGCGCGGTGGTGCTGACGGCATGAACACCAGCGGGCGCAACGCCGGGCTGTGGGACTTCTGGTTCGATGTGGTGCGGAACCTCTTCGGCTGGTTCCGCGCGGTGGGCCGCGAGTTCCGCACGCGTCGTGGCCGCTTCCTGGTGACGGCGCTGCCGATGCTGTGGCTGGGCCTGTTCTTCCTGGTGCCGTTCCTGATCGTGCTCAAGATCAGCTTCGCCCAGGCCGTGTTCGGACAGGCACCGCCGTACACCGCCCTGGTCGAGCATGCGGCCGATGGGGCCGCCTCGCTGCGGCTGCACACGTCCAACTACGCGATGCTGCTGTCCGACCCCCTGTACGTGGCGGCCTATCTGAAGTCGCTGCTGTTCGCGTCGGTATCGACGGTGTTCTGCCTGTTGCTGGGCTATCCGATCGCCTACGGAATCGCGCGGGCGACGCCGGTGAAGCGGTTGTTCCTGCTGGTGCTGGTCATCCTGCCGTTCTGGACCAGCTCGCTGCTGCGTACCTATGCCCTGATCGGCATCCTCAAGGCCAACGGGCTGCTGGCCCAGGCCCTGTCGGCAGTGGGCCTCGCGGGCCCCGACTTCGCACTGCTGCACAGCGACACCGCGGTCTATATCGGCATCGTCTACAACTACCTGCCCTTCATGATCCTGCCGCTCACGGCCACGCTGATGCGGCTGGACTTCACCCTGCTGGAAGCCGCCGAGGACCTGGGCGCAAAGCCCTGGCAGGCCTTCGCACGCGTGACCCTCCCGCTGTCCATGCCGGGCATCATCGCGGGCGCGCTGCTGGTGTTCATCCCGGCGGTGGGCGAGTTCGTGATTCCCGACATCCTCGGAGGGCCGGACGCGCTGACCATCGGCCGCGTCCTGTGGATCGAGTTCTTCACCAACCGCGACTGGCCGCTGGCGGCCGCGGTGACGATCGCGATGCTGGTGATGATCGTGCTGCCCACGTTGCTTTTCGAGTACGTCGAGAACCGGCGCGCCGAGCGCGAGACCGAGGCATGAGGCGCAATCCGACCTTCCTGTACACGGCGATGGCCCTGGGCTACGCCTTCCTCTACATCCCGATCCTGTCGGTGGTGGTGTATTCGTTCAACGCGTCGCGCGTGGCGACGGTCTGGGGCGGCTTCTCGACGCGCTGGTATGGCGCGCTGCTCGGGAACCAGCAGTTGCTCGACGCGGTGCAGCGCAGCTTCCTGATCGCGGCGCTGACCGCGACCGCGGCGGTGATGCTGGGGACGGCATGTGGCCTGGCATTGTCGCGTTTCGGCCGATTCCCGGGCCGCGGCCTGCTCAGCCTGATGAACTCCGCGCCGATGGTCATGCCCGACGTGATGATGGGCCTGTCCTCGCTGCTGCTGTTCGTGACCCTGCAGCAGGCCTTTGGCTGGCCCGACCGCGGCATGGTCACGATCACCCTGGCGCACATCACGCTGACCGCCTGCTATGTCACGGTGGTGGTGCGTTCGCGCATGGCCGGCATGGACGACAGCCTGGAAGAGGCCGCGATGGACCTCGGCGCGAAGCCGTGGCGGGTGTTCTTCGTGATCACGCTGCCGCTGATCGCCCCGGCCCTGCTCGCGGGATGGCTGCTGGCGTTCACGCTGTCGCTCGACGACCTGGTCATCGCCAGCTTCACCTCGGGCCCGGGCTCGAGCACGCTGCCGATGGTGGTCTATTCCAAGGTCAAGCTCGGCGTGACGCCAGAGATCAATGCGCTGGCAACGATCATCGTGGTGCTGGTGGCGCTGGGCGTGAGCGTGGCCGGCGTACTGATGCACAGGCGGCGCCCGGAGGCCTGAGCCGGTACCGCATGCAGCCGTCGGTTCCGGTCGCCGGCGATCAGGCCGGGTCGGGGAACACCAGCATCTCTGCGCTGCCGGCCTTCCGGCTCACTTCGAGTACGGCCAGCACGCGGTCGCAGGCGTGCCGCGCCGCTTCCGCCACACCCGTTCCGCGCAGGACGTGCGCCGCCAGGGTCGCACTGAACAGGTCGCCCGTGCCCTTGGGCGTCGTGTCCAGGCGGCGGTGCAGGATGACCTCCTCGCGGTCGCGCTCGACCACCACCACCTGCATCGCGCCCTCGCTCCAGGTGGACGGCGCCGCACTGGTCACCACGACCCAGCGCGTCCGGCCGACGAGCAGGCTGCGCGCGGCGTCCACCACTTGGGCGGTGTCGGCGACAGGGCGCCCGGTGAGCACGCCGAGCTCGAAGCCATTGGGCACCAGGCCGTCGGCCAGCGGCAGCAGGTGGGCACCGTGTGCCTGGATCATGCGCGGGTCGACGTAGACGCCCACGTCCTCGTCGCCAATGACCGGGTCGATGATCACCTGGAGCCGCGGCTGCGCGCGCAGGCGCGTCCGCACCCAGCCGGCAAGCGCCCCGGCCTGCTCCGGGCCGCCCAGGTAGCCCACGACCACCGCCTGCAGCCGGCGCACCGCGTCGCGGGCCACGAGGTCGTCGAGGTAGCCCTGGAACCAGTCGGTGGGGACGGGACCGCCGTGCAGGGTCGGGTGGTGCGGCGTATTGCTCAGAAGGACCGTCGGCACCGCGGCCACGCGCAGCCCGAGCGACTGGAAGGTCGGTACCGCGATGTTGTTGCCGACCTGGCCGTAGACCACCTGCGACTGGACGGAGACGACGTCCATCTGCATCGGCTGGAGTGCCTGCGTGTGCGCCGCGTGGCCGGGGATTCCGCTCGGATGGTTCGATTGCATATGCGGATTCTAGGCCTGCGGACCCTAGAATGCCGGCCATGCAGCATTCCGAAGCCATCACCACCGCGAGCGCCGCCGCCCGTGACGAGGACCGCATGTGCCAGGCGCTCGCCCTGGCCGACCGCGCGGAACGCGAGTACGACGAGATTCCGGTCGGGGCCATCGTGGTTGGCCCGGACGGCGTGGTCGTGGGCGAGGGCTGGAACCGCAACATCGGCGAGCACGACCCCAGCGCCCATGCCGAGATCGTGGCCATGCGCGCGGCGGGCCGGGTGCTCGGCAACCACCGCCTGCTGGGCTGCACGCTGTACGTGACGCTCGAGCCCTGTGCCATGTGCGCCATGGCGATGGTCCACGCGCGCGTGGACCGCGTGGTGTTCGGCGCGACCGACCCGAAGACGGGGGCCGCGGGCAGCGTGTTCGACCTCCTGGCCGACCCCCGGCACAACCACCGCGTCGAGGTGCTGGGCGGGGTGCTGGGCGAGGAAGCGGGGCGGCGCCTACGCAACTATTTCCGTGCCAAGCGCGGGCTGCCGCCAGCCTGAGCCGCTAACATATGCGCTTGACCGACGGGCAAGGAGCAGGGGTGGGCAACGAAGACCGGCTGGTGTGGATCGATCTGGAAATGACCGGTCTCGACACCGACAACGACACCATCCTGGAGATCGCCACCGTGGTCACCGACGCCCAGCTCAACGTGCTGGCGGAGGGTCCCGAACTGGCCATCGCGCAGCCGCTTGCGACGCTGGAAGCCATGGACGAGTGGAACCGCAACCAGCATGGCCGCTCGGGCCTCTGGAAGCGGGTGCTGGAGGCGGGCGTGCCGATGGCCGAGGCCGAAGCCCGCACGCTGGAGTTCCTGGAGCAGTGGGTGCCGGCCGGCAAGTCGCCGATGTGCGGCAACTCGATCTGCCAGGACCGCCGCTTCCTCCATCGCCGCATGCCGGCCCTCGAACGCTGGTTCCACTACCGCAACCTCGATGTCAGCACGGTCAAGGAACTCGCCCGCCGCTGGGCGCCCGAGCTCTACACCGGCCTGCGCAAGCAGGCCGCGCACACCGCGCTGAGCGACGTCTACGACTCGATCTCCGAACTCCGCCACTACCGCACCGGCATGGGCGCCTTCGCAGCCCATCCGTAGCGCCTGGGCTGCGTCGGGGGTCGAAGAGCTTTTTGCCACGGATTTACGCGGATCTACGCGGAGTTACACGGATAAAGCAGAAGCAGGGGAAAGGTGGAGAAGCACCTGGACGCCGGCCCAGCCCCGCAGCGGTGATCCGCTTCTTCTGAAAGGCGCTTTTGATCTATCCGTGTAGATCCGCGTCAATCCGCGCAAATCCGTGGCCAAAAAAAAGAAAGGCCGGGCACGAAGCCCGGCCTTCCGCATTCACGGCGGCGGCAGGTCTCAGCCGGCTGCCTTGGACTTGGCCAGGCGCAGCCAGGTGTCGACGACGGTGTCGGGGTTGAGCGAGACCGACTCGATGCCCTGTTGCATCAGCCACTCGGCGAGGTCCGGATGATCGCTCGGGCCCTGGCCGCAGATGCCGATGTACTTGCCCTTGGCCTTCGCGGTCTGGATGGCCATCGACAGCAGCTTCTTGACCGCCGGGTCGCGCTCGTCGAACAGGTGGGCCACCACGGCGGAGTCGCGGTCCAGGCCCAGCGTCAGCTGCGTCAGGTCGTTCGAGCCGATGGAGAAGCCGTCGAACATCTCCAGGAACTCGTCGGCCAGGAGCGCGTTCGAGGGCACTTCGCACATCATGATGACCTTGAGGCCGTTGACGCCGCGGCGCAGGCCGTTGGCGGCCAGCACCTCGAGCACGCGGCGGCCCTCGTCGAGCGTGCGCACGAACGGGATCATCACCCAGAGGTTCTCCAGGCCCATGGTCTCGCGCACCTTGAGCACGGCGCGGCACTCGAGCGCGAAGGCCTTCTCGAACGCGGGATCGACATAGCGGCTCGCGCCGCGGAAGCCGATCATCGGATTCTCTTCCTCGGGCTCGTATCGGGTGCCGCCGATGAGGTTCGCGTATTCGTTGGACTTGAAGTCCGACATGCGCACGATCACCGGGTTCGGCGCCACGGACGCGGTCAGCGTGGCGATACCCTCGGCCAGGCGATCGACGTAGAAGCTCACCGGGTCGGCGTAGCCGGCCGTGCGCTCGTCGATCTTCTTCTTCGTCTCCGCGTCCTGGCGGTCGTACTCGAGCAGCGCATTGGGATGCACGCCGATGTGCGCGGCGATGATCATCTCCAGGCGCGCCAGGCCGATGCCGGCGTTGGGTAGCTGGCCAAAGTCGAACGCGCGCTCCGGGTTGGCGACGTTCATCATGATCTTGAGCGGCGCCTCGGGCATCGAGGTCAGGTCGGTGGTGATGCGCTCGAAGGACAGGCTGCCGTCGTAGATGAAGCCGGTGTCGCCCTCGGCGCAGCTGACGGTGACCTCCTTGCCGTCCTCGATCGCGTCCAGTGCATTGCCGGTGCCGACCACGGCCGGAACGCCCAGTTCGCGGGCGATGATCGCTGCGTGGCAGGTGCGGCCACCGCGATTGGTGACGATGGCCGAGGCACGCTTCATCACCGGCTCCCAGTCGGGGTCGGTCATGTCGGCCACCAGTACGTCGCCCGGCTGCACGC
This sequence comes from Luteimonas sp., assembly GCA_036515815.1. Taxonomy (GTDB): domain Bacteria; phylum Pseudomonadota; class Gammaproteobacteria; order Xanthomonadales; family Xanthomonadaceae; genus Luteimonas. The sequence continues at coordinate 52,768 of DATBUS010000061.1, read as the reverse complement.
GGTTCATGTCGTCGAGCGAGCGCACCACGCGTGCCACGCCGCTGCCGATCTTCTGGCCGATGGCGCGGCCTTCGCAGACCACCGGGCCGCGCGCGCCGAGCATGAAGCGCTCGATCTGGGTCGCCTTGGCACGCGACTTCACCGTCTCGGGGCGCGCCTGCACGATGAAGAGCTTGCCGGTGATGCCGTCCTTCGCCCACTCGATGTCCATCGGACGCTGGTAGTGCTTCTCGATGGTCAGCGCCTGGCGCGCGAGCTCGTGCACGTCGGCGTCGCTGATCGAGAACTTCGCGCGCAGCGCCGCCGGCGTGTCCTCGTTGCGCACGCGCTCGCCGGGCTGGTCGGAATAGACCATGCGGATCTGCTTGGCGCCGAGCGAGCGGCGCAGGATGGCCGGACGGCCCTGGCCCAGCGTGGGCTTGTAGACATAGAATTCGTCCGGGTTCACCGCGCCCTGCACGACGTTCTCGCCCAGGCCGTAGCTGGAGGTGATGAACACCACGTCGCGGAAGCCGGACTCGGTATCGAGGGTGAAGAGCACGCCGGAGGCCCCGCAGTCCGAACGCACCATCAGCTGCACGCCGGCGGACAGGAACACGTCCTCGTGCTTGAAGCCGTGGTGCACGCGGTAGGCGATGGCGCGGTCGTTGTAGAGGCTGGCGAAGACCTCCTTCACCTTGACCACCACGTCATCGGCACCGGTGACGTTGAGGAAGGTTTCCTGCTGGCCGGCGAAGGACGCGTCGGGCAGGTCCTCGGCGGTGGCGGACGAACGCACCGCGACCGCGACCTCGCCGCCGTTGTCGGCGCAGAGCTTGGCGTAGGCGGTGCGTATGTCGGCTTCCAGCCCAGGCTGCAGCGGGGCGTCGATCACCCAGCCGCGGATCTCGGCGCCGGCCCGGTTCAGAGCGGGGACGTCCTCGACGTCGAGCGACGCCAGGCGGTCGAAGATGCGCTGGTGCAGCTGGTTGTGGGCGACGAAGTCCTTGAACGCATCAGCGGTGGTGGCGAAGCCGCCGGGCACCGAGACACCGAGCCGGGCCAGGTTGCCGATCATCTCGCCAAGCGAGGAATTCTTGCCACCGACCTGCGCGAGGTCGGTGAGGCGAAGGTCGTCAAGCCACAGGATATTGGCGCTCAAGGCTGGCTCCGGAGAAGGTCGGAAAGCGGGGACGCCGCCCGGGCCTTGCGGCGCCGGAGGGCTGGAACGGCTATTTTAGCAAGCCATCCCGCCGCGGCGACCGCGGCCCTGCAGGAAAACACGCATGTCGAGTCCGCGACCGGTCTTCTACGTCTCCGATGGCACCGGGATCACCGCCGAAACCGTGGGCCACAGCCTGCTGACGCAGTTCCGCGACAGCGCCTTCGCGACCGAGCGCATTCCCTTCGTGGACAGCGTGGAGCGCGCCCGCGAGATCGCGGCGCGCATCCGCGACGCCGGCGAGACCAGCGGCCTGCGCCCCCTGGTGGTGAATTCCTGCGTCAATGGCGAACTGACCGCGGCCATCCGCGAGAGCGGGGCGCTGGTGCTGGACGTGCTGGAACCCTTCATGAGCCAGCTCGAGGCCGAACTCGGCGAGACCCGCCAGCCACGCGTGGGCCAGGCCCACGGCATGGTCGACTTCGATGCCTACCACAAGCGCATCAATGCGATGAACTACGCGCTCACCCACGACGATGGCATGTCGATCAACTACGACGATGCCGACGTCATCCTGGTGGCGGTGTCGCGCGCGGGAAAAACGCCGACCTGCGTCTACCTTGCCCTGCACCACGGCATCGCGGCGGCCAACTACCCGCTGACCGAGGAGGATCTCGAGCACGACCGCCTGCCGCCGCGGCTGCGGGCGCATCGCCGCAAGCTGTTCGGGCTCACCATCGATCCGGTGCGCCTGCAGCAGATCCGCCAGGAACGGCGCCCGAATTCGCGCTATGCCGAGCTCGAGACCTGCAAGCGCGAAGTCGCCGCGGCCGAGACCCTGTTCCGCGCCGAGCGGATCCCGGTCCTCAGCACCACGCACACCTCGATCGAGGAGATCTCCAGCAAGGTCATGAGCACCCTGGGCATCCGCCGCGGCATGTTCTGAGCGTGTAGCATCGGGGCATGTCGCAACTGCTTGCCCGCCGCGCCAGACTCCCCGGCCTCAGCCGCCTCGGTTGGCTGATGGGCCTCTACGCGGAGAACCATGCGCGCCTGGTGCGGCTGTTCGAACCCGGCGACCTCGCGGCCGGCACGTACGTGTCACGCGTGGGCGACGGGCTCGATCTGCGGCTGGACGTGATCGAACGCCACGCCTATACCAGCGAGCTGCGCATGGCCTACGTGGGCATGCCCGATCCGGTGACCGGCGAGCTGGATCCTTCGGCCTATCTGCGCCTGTACCGCGATGCGCGCCAGGTCGAGGCGACGCACTGCTATGTCGGACGGCGCTGGCAGGACGCGATCGGCATGTTCCCGCCGCCCGCGGCCGTGTTCGGCCATCGCATGCGCATGAACACCTTCCTTGGCAAATGGCTGCAGTACCTCGCCGAACGCGGCCATGGCGTGGCCACGCTGCGCCCGGAGGCTGCGTGCCCCGGCCCTGCGCCGGTGCTATCTTCGACCGACAGTTCCCGCGACGGCACGAGGAGAACCGATGACGACAAAGCTCGACAAGCCCCTGAAGCGTGAAGTGCAGATCGGCGACAAGGCCTACACCCTCACCATCGATGCGACCGGACTGAAGCTGGTCGAGAAAGGGCACCGGAAAGGCGTCGAAGTGGACTGGACCGAGATCGCCGCGCGCGATCGCAACAACGCCTGACCCGACACCCGGAATCGACAGTCCGGCAGCGGACAAAGAAAAAGCCCGCCTGGAGGCGGGCTTCTCTTTGAACTGGCGTCCCCACGGGGATTCGAACCCCGGTGTCCACCGTGAAAGGGTGGTGTCCTAGGCCTCTAGACGATGGGGACTTGAAACTGTCCTTCCGCACTCCCGAACGGCCTGGTTCGAAGAGTGGTGGAGCCAGGCGGGATCGAACCGCCGACCTCCTGCATGCCATGCAGGCGCTCTCCCAGCTGAGCTATGGCCCCACGTGTTGGGAGCCGCAAATTGTAGGCACGCTTTCCGGGTCCGTCAACACATTGTCGAAGGAATTTTTCGATCGCCGTTGCGGCGCGCGATACTGGGGGCTTGGACGTCCCGACGGAGCAACGAATGACACCTGCGAACAGCCAGCGCACCGCGCTCGTCACCGGCGGCACCAGCGGCATCGGCGAAGCGATCGCGATCGCGCTGCACGACATGGGCCATCGTGTCGTGGTGACCTGTTATGCCGGGGTTGAAGATCCCGCAGCGTGGAGCCACGCGCAGGCCGCGGGGGGGCGAAGCTTCCGTGTCGAGCCCGTGGACGTCGGCGACTACGACAGCTGCCAGGCAATGGCTGCACGGCTGCATGCCGACGGCGTGCAGGTGGACATCCTCGTCAACGATGCCGGCATCACGCGCGACGCCACCTTCCGGAAGATGGACAAGGCCCAGTGGGATGCCGTGCTGCGTACCGACCTCGACTCGATGTTCAACGTCAGCAAGCCCTTCGTCGACGGCATGGCCGGACGCGGCTGGGGACGCATCGTCAACATCGCCTCTGTCAATGGCACCAAGGGCCAGTTCGGGCAGACCAACTACTCCGCGGCCAAAGCGGGCGTGCAGGGGTTCACCCGTGCGCTGGCGCAGGAGCTGGCGCGCAAGGGCGTGACCGTCAACAGCGTGTCGCCGGGCTACGTCGGCACCTCGCTGGTGATGGCGATGAAGCCGGAGATCGTGGAGTCGATCGTGGCCCAGGTGCCGATGGGACGCCTGGGCAAGCCGGAGGAGATCGCGGCCGTCGTGGCCTTCCTGTGCAGCGAGGGCGCGGCCTACGTGACCGGCGCCAATATCGCGGTCAACGGCGGCCAGCACATGTCCTGAGCGGGCCGCCGGTGTCCGGTGTTCACTCGCCGTGGCGCGCGTACTCGGTGGTGCTGCCGTCGCGGTGCACGAGTTCCACCGAATAGGGATGCACGGTGCCGTCCGGCATCTCCATGCCCGGCGAGCCGGCCGGCATGCCCGGCACGGTGATGCCACGTGCATCGGGACGTTCGGCGAGCAGGCGCTTCACGTCCGCGGGCGGCACGTGGCCTTCGACGAAGTAGCCGTCGATCTCGGCGGTGTGGCAGGAGCCTTTCGCGTACGGAACGCCATTGCGCTCCTTGATCGGCCCCATGTCTTCGTGGTCGTGCACCTCTACTGCGAATCCGGCCTTGCGCATGTGCTCGATCCAGACCACGCAGCAGCCGCAGTTGGCATTCTTGTGGACCACGAGCAGGCCGGAGCCGGCGTCGGGCGCCGGGCTGTGCAGGGGTGCCCGGGCGGGTGCCGCGGCGCCGGGATGCGCGGCCCGGATGGCGGCGGTCGCAGTCGTCGCCGTGGGCTCCGGAGCGGCCGGGCCGGCATCCTCCGCCGCCGTGGCCGGCGGGCTGTGCGCGGCCGAACAGGCGGCCAGGAGCAGGGCGCCTGCGGTGAGTGCGAGTCGCGCTGCGGCATTCATGGGATTCATGCTTGGGTCTCCAGTGGATTGATGTCAGAACCAGACGCGGACACCCGCGACCACGCGTGTGTCGCGGGCGCGGCCACCGTCGGCTTCGCGGTACGCGGCGGTATCGCCGAAGCTGCGCTCGTGCACCACGCCGACATAGGGCGCGAACCTGCGATGCAGCACGTAGCGCAGGCGCAGGCCGGCTTCGACCGAGGATAGCCCCGAGCCAAGGCCGCGTGCGGGGTCCGCCTTGCCGTTGAAGCTGGCTTCAACGATGGGCTGCAGCACGAGCGGGTTGGTGATCAGGAGGTCGTACTCCGCTTCCAGGGCCAGCATGCTGCGTCCGGCCTCGCCGAGATAGGCCGTGGCCGAGACCTCGACCAGGTAGGGCGCATGCCCCTGCACGCCAACGGCCAGCCACGGCTGCGACTCGCCGGGTGCGGAATCATGGCGCAGGCCTGCCATGAGATCCCACCACGGCGACACGCTGCGGCCATACAGGACTTCGAGGTTGGCGGAGTGCGTGCTGCCACCTTCGCGCTCGCCCTCCGAGCGCAGCCAGAGGCGATGGATGTCGCCGCCCCACCAGCCACGCGCCTCCCAGGCCTGGCCCTTGCCCTCCGAGGCGTCCCAGGCCTCCAGCCGGTCGAAGGCCAGGTAGGCGACAGGGCTGTCCGGATGCTGCATGCCGTGGTGGTGGCGCAGCACGGGGAACGCGGCCGCGCGGTCGGCATCGGTCAGCGGCGGGACCGGTGTGACGGGACTGTCTCCGGAATGCGCCGCGTGCCCGGAATGCCCGGAATGCCCCGTATGTCCCGTATGTCCCGTATGTCCCGTATGTCCCGAATGTCCCGAATGTCCCGAATGTCCCGCATGCCCGGAGTCTTGTGGATGCGCCGGGTGCCCGGCGTGATCCTGCGCCGCCGCCATGCCCGTGCCGCATGCCAGCACCGCCGCCAGCACCGCCGTCTGCTTCGCCTGCGCGCTCATACGGCTTCCTCCACGCGCACCTCGCGCATCATGCCCGCCTCCATGTGGTACAGGAGGTGGCAGTGGAAGGCCCAGCGTCCCAGCGCATCGGCACGCACGCGGAAACTGCGCCTGGTGCCGGGTGGCATGTCGATGGTGTGCTTGCGCAACTGGAAGCCGCCGTCCTCGCCCTCGAGATCGCTCCACATGCCGTGCAGGTGGATCGGGTGCGACATCATCGTGTCGTTCACGAGCGTGATGCGCAGGCGCTCGCCGTAGCGCATGCGCAGCGGCTGGGCGTCGGCGAACTTCCGACCGTCGAAGGACCAGGCGAACTTTTCCATGTGGCCGGTGAGGTGCAGTTCGACGTCGCGGCCGGGCGCGCGGCCATCCGGGTCGTCGAAGAGGCTGCGCATCGCACCGTAGGTCAGCACCGTGCGGCCGTTGCCGCGCAGGCCAACGCCGGGATCGTCCAGCTTCGGCGCCAGCGACATCGCCTGCATGTCGACGAGTGGATTGCCGGTCTCGCTTGCGGGGTGCGGCTGCATTCCGACGCTGGCGTGATCCACGCCTGAACCGGACGACGCCTGAGCCCCGTGTTCTCCGTGGGCTGTGTGCACCGAATGGTCCATGCCGGCATGACCCGCATGCGACGAATGATTCGTCGCCGCTACGTCTGGGCGCACAGCATGGCCCATCGACGCATGGTCCGCGTGCGTGCCGTGATCCATCCCCCCGTGGCCGGTTCCGCCGTGATCCATGCCGCCGTGACCCATGCCGCCGCCATGCCCCATGTCATCCATCGACAGCAGCGGTCGTGGGTCCAGCGCGGGCACCGGCGGCGCCCGGCCGTGGCGAACCGCCAGCGTGCCGCGCGCATACCCGGTGCGTCCGGAGTCCTGCGCGAAGATGGCGAAGGCGTCGGCACCGGCCGGCTCCACCAGCACGTCGAAGGTCTCCGCGGCGGCGATCCGGAACTCGTCCACGGTGACCGGATGGATGTACTGGCCATCCGCCGCGACCACCGTCAGCTTCAGGCCCGGGATGCGCACGTCGAAATAGGTCATGGCGGACGCGTTGATGAAACGCAGCAGCAACCGCTCGCCTGGCTGGAACAGCCCGGTCCAGTTGCCGGCCGGGGCCGTGCCGTTCATGAGATAGGTATAGGTGTGGCCGTTGACGTCGGAGATGTCGCTCGGCGTCATGCGCATGCGGTCCCACATGGCGCGTTCGCGCAGCGCAGTGGCCGCCCCCCGCTCGCGGGCATCCCGTACCAGGTCGCCCACCGTGGGCCGGTACCAGTTGTCGTAGCCCGCATCCTTCTTCATGCGCCGGAACAGGGCGGACGGGTCCAGGTCCGTCCAGTCCGACAACAGCAGCACGTGCTCGCGGTCGAAGTGGAAGGGCGGAGGCGCGATCGGGTCGATGACGAGCGCACCGTACAGGCCGGCCTGCTCCTGGAACATGGAATGGCTGTGGTACCAGTAGGTCCCCGACTGGCGCACGTCGAAGCGGTATTCCCAGGCCTCGCCGGGCGCGATGCCGTCGAAACTCAGGCCCGGCACGCCGTCCATGTTGGCCGGCAGCAGCAGGCCGTGCCAGTGGATCGAGGTCATGTCACCACGCAGGCGGTTGGCGACACGCAGGGTGACGGTATCGCCCTCCCGGAAGCGCAGGGTCGGGCCGGGCAGGCTGCCATTGACCGTGGTGGCCATGCGCGGACGGCCGGTGAAGTCGGCTGGTGAACGGCCGATGGACAGGTCGAAGTGCTGGCCCGCCAGCACGGGGACATCCGGCTGCACGGCATGGGCGGCGCGTGTTCCCAGCCCGAGCGCGGCCACGGCGCCGCCTGCGGCCAGCCCCTGGACGAAGCGGCGGCGTGGAATGTCCGCGCAGGGGCGCGGAAGATGGTCTTGCATGGAAGGTCCTGATCGCGGCGACGCGGCGGTGCGCCGGCGTCGCGTGGCATGGAACGCCCCGATAGAGGGCGCGGGCATGGCGCCGGTCGGCGCGGCGGATCAGGCGATGGGAGGGCGGATCGGGCTGGGCAGCGCTGGGGCAGGATGGCCGACCGCCAGCGGTGGCACGAGCGCGGCCGCGTGGACCTGGATCAGGCTGACGCCGGGCAGGCACGGGACCGCGGCGGCGGCATGCATGCAGGCCTGCCGGCACTCGGCGGTGTCGCCGCAGTCGCCGGCATCGGTGGCGTGGCAATCGGGCACCGGTATGGGGCTCTGTTGTCCGTGCTCGCCGGCGATCGCCTCCTGTCCGTGGCAGTCATCGGCCTGTCGCGGCGCTTGCCCGTCAGCCATCACATGGGGTGCCGCAGGGTCCGAAGGCATCGCGGCCAACACGCCCGCCATCGCGCCGCCGATGCCGTTCAGCACCAGGGCGAGGACCAGGAGGATGCGCAGGGGCAGGGCGACGCTCACGATCCGGCAAGTCTACCGCTGCGCGTCATCCGGAGATGACTGTGGGCTGCGTGGCACCGGCAGTTGCCAACCCCAGCGCAAGGCGGCCATGCGCAGGCCGAAGCAGAGCAGCCCCGCCACGATCGCGGTCGCAAGCACCGGCAGGCCCAACAGGTGCCCGGCCACCACGATCCCGGCGCCGGCCAGGGCCGCCACGGCGTAGAGCTCGCTGCGCAGCACCGCCGGCACGTCGGCCAGCAGGATGTCGCGCGCCATGCCGCCGCCGATGCCGGTAAGCATGCCCATCAGCGCCGCCATCACCGGATTCAGCCCATAGGCCAGCGCCTTTTCGGTGCCGGCGACCGCGAAGAACGCCAGGCCGACGGCATCGAGCATCCGCACCGGGTTACGCAGCCGCTCGATCAGCGCCGACCAGTAGAAGGCGATGACACCGGCGGCCATCGCCACCGCGAGATAGCGCCAGTCCTCGAAGGCCGCGGGCGGCGTGTCGCCAATCAGCACATCGCGGCTGATGCCGCCGAAGGTGGAAGCCGCGAAGGAGACCACCAGCACGCCGAAAAGATCCAGGCGGCGACGCACGGCCGCGGTCCCTCCGCTGACTGCGAAGGCGAATGTGCCGCAGAGGTCCAGCACCAGGACGAGCGTGCGCTGGAATTCGAGGCTGCCCTGGAATTCGGTCGGGAACATGTCGGGGGCATCATCGGTGCCGGCGATTGCCGGGTGCAAGCCGCTGCCCGGTGCGCCCGCGGCCGGTCAGCCGAGGAAGCGCTCCAGCCCGGCGTTGAAGGCGGCTGCCGATTCGATGTTGACGATGTGGCGTCCCGGGAGCGACAGGTGCCGGCCTTGCCGCACGCCGTCGGCGATGCCCTGCAGGTCGCCGGGGGTGCACACCGGGTCGTCGTCGCCCGAGACGCCAGCACGGGCACGCGGATCCGGTCCAGCTCGCCGCGCAGGTCGGCCCCGGCCAGTGCATCGCAGCAGCCGCAGTAGCCTTCCGCCGACGTCGCGGTGAAGCCGGCCAGCACGCCACGCACCACGCCGCCGTGGTCCGCGTTGTAGGCCGGGGTGAACCAGCGCTCCGCCGTGGCCTTGACCAGTGGCTCCAGCCCGTGTGCCCGGACCTGCTCGCGCCGCAGCGCCCAGCTGTCGGCGGTTCCGATCTTCGGCGCGGTGGCGCAGACCACCAGGCGCTCCAGTCGGTCGCCGGCATGGACGCCAAGCCACTGGCCCACCAGCCCGCCGATCGACAACCCGCAGAACTGGGTGCGCTCGATCTCCAGCGCGTCGAGCAGCCGCAGCACGTCGCCCCCGAGGTCCGAAAGTCCGTAGGGAGCGGGCGGGGCGGTGGACCGCCCATGCCCACGCCGGTCGTAGCGCAACACGCGGGACGCGCCGGAAAGCGCCTCGACCTGCGGATCCCACATGTGCAGGTCGGTGCCCAGCGAGTTGCAGAAGGTCAGCCAGGGGCCGCTGTCGCCGTCGACGCGGTAGTGCAGGCGATGCGTGGGCAGGTCCAGGAATGCCATGCGCGTGCCTCCTCAGATCCGCTCGAGCGCGAGCGCCACGCCCAGCCCGACACCCACGCAGAGCGTGGCCAGGCCGCGTCGTCCGCCGGTCTTCTCGAGCTGGTGCACCAGCGTCAGCGCCAGGCGCGCACCGCTCATGCCCAGGGGGTGGCCGAGCGCGATCGCACCGCCATGGGCGTTCACGAACGGCGCGTCCTCGGGCAGTCCCAGCCCGCGCAACACGCCAACGGACTGGCTGGCGAAGGCCTCGTTTAGCTCGACCGCGTCGAAGTCGCCGATCTCCAGGCCAAGGCGGCCGAGCAGCTTCCGGGTCGCCGGCACCGGGCCGATGCCCATCACGCGCGGATCCACGCCGGCCGCGGCCATGCCGAGGATGCGCGCGCGCGGCTTCAGACCGAACCGCTTCACCGCCGCCTCGCCGGCCACGATCAGCGCCGCGGCACCGTCGTTGATGCCCGACGCGTTGCCGGCGGTGAAGCTGCCTTCCGGGGGAACAGCGGCCGCAGCTTCGCCAGCGCCTCCATGGTGGTGGACGGGCGGGGGTGCTCATCGGTGTCGACCTGCAGCGTTTCGCCACGTCTGGCGCCGGGCACGGTGACCGGGACGATCTCCCCGGCAAAGTAGCCGGACGCCTGCGCGGCCGCAGCGCGCTGCTGGCTGCGCAGGGCGAAGGCGTCCTGGTCTTCGCGGCTGACGCCGTAATCGCGGGCCACGTTCCCGCCCGTCTGCGGCATTGACTCGACGCCGTACCGCTCCTCCATTTCCGGATTCACGAAGCGCCAGCCCATGGTGGTGTCCTCGAGCTGCTGGCTGCGGCCGAAGGCACTCTCCGCCTTGCCGATCACGAACGGCGAGCGGGTCATCGACTCCACGCCGCCGGCGATCGCCAGGCCGATGTCGCCGGTCGCGATCGCGCGCCCGGCCTGTCCGACGGCTTCCAGCCCGGAGGCGCACAGGCGGTTGATGGTAACGCCGGGAACCGCGGTCGGCAGCCCGGCCAGCAGGGCGCTCATGCGGGCGACGTTGCGGTTGTCCTCGCCGGCCTGGTTGGCGCAGCCGTAGAACACGTCGTCGATCGCTTCCGGATCCAGCCCGGCATTGCGCTCCAGCAGTGCCCGGATCGGCACCGCCCCAGGTCATCGGAGATGTATGCGGAGCGGCCGGAGTGGCTGGATCCGGGCGGGGAGGCACGGAAATGAACGGCCCCGCTCAAGGGAAAACCCGGATATGCCGCGGACCGCGCGACTGCTAGCGTGCCGGCCACGGAGACGAGACGTCCAAGGAGCTTTCCATGTCGGTCAACCCCTACGGTCCCTACGGCCCGCTGCCGCACCAGACGCCGACACCGCCACCGCCGCCGGTCGCCGCGCTCTCCGCTGCCGGACCGGACGAGGCCAACGCGCTGGTCGCGGGCATGGACCAGGGTGCGCTCGATGACCTCGCGACCGACGTCCGGTCGATGCCGGCCGCGGAACGCGAAATCCTGCTCAACGACCTGGCCGGCAAGCTCGACGCTGCGAACCTCGTCAGGCTCGGGCCTGTGTTCGGCGACGGGGCGGTCGACGCGGCCGTGGACTCGCATGCGGGCGCCGCCACGCGGGCCGACTATCTGGTCCTGTCCGGGGTGGGTGGGGTCGGGAACAGCACCTCGTCCTTCACCGGCATCGAGCGCCTGGACGCATTGCAGAAGGACTACGCGGACGCGAAGAAGGAAGCCGACAAGCTCAACGGGGAGCTCAACGCATTCCTGCTGCGCGCGGGCCCGCTGACCGAGGCGCAGCGCGCGACGTTCATCGAGGAATTCAGGAAGGCCGATGGCCGCGAGGCGGTCTACGAGGCCGAGGCCGACGCGGCCAGGGCGCTTGGCGACTACGTGGTCGAGAACCGCGACGCCATCCTGCAGGCGGCGGCGGACGATCCCTCCCTGGCCGGCGAGGTGGTCGAACTGCTCGGCGCCCTGGCGGACTCGGGCCATGGCGAGCTCGCGCTCGACATGCTCGGCCGGATCATGGCCGACCCGGCCTCCGACCTGGGCAAGGCGTTCGCGCGGCATGCCGACACATTGCAGGGCGAGCTGCTGGAGCGGGCCTCCAGCGCCGCGACCACCGAGATCATCGCCCGCCACGATGGCGACCTGCAGGCCGCCGTCGAGGACCTGAAGGAGGCCTACCAGCCCTTCAAGGACGTCAAGGGCCTGTTCGACGGCGTCAAGGGCGGCGTCGGCAGCTTCAAGGACGGCATGGCGATGATGGACGCCATCGCCGCCGGCGACTTCGATCCGCTGAAGAAGATGGGCGACGGGTTCGGCGAGGCTTCGCCGTTCGCGCGGGCGATGTCGGCCGCCGGCATCGTGATCGGCGCGGTGAAGGCGGGGCAGAGCGCGCAGGAAGGGGAGTTCCTGGCCGCCGTGCAGGGCTTCGCCTCGGCCGGGCAGTCCGGGCTCAACCTGCTGGCGGGTGCCACCAAGCACCTCACCGACGCCGGCAGGTTCGCCCAGTTCGCCGGCGATGCCGCATCGTTCGCGCGCTTCGCCGCCCGCATGGCGCCGGGCCTGGGCGTGCTGGCCAGCGCGACCTCCATCGCCATCAATGCGCAGAAGGCCGCGGAGGGAGCCAACGTGGGCTACGCGCTGGCGATCATCGGCGACACCTTCAGCATGCTGGGCAGCGCGGTCGAACTCATCCCCGGGGCGGGCACCGCGGCGGGCGCGATCATCAACGGCATAGGCGCGATCATCTCGGCGATCGGCGGTTTCATCGGCGACGCCATCCACAACCACCAGACCGAGCAGGAACTGCGTGGCTACATGGAAGCCACCGGCCTGGACAAGGACACCATCGACCAGCTGCTGGGCAGCGGCAAGGCGCAGAACATGGCCGCCGCCGAGCTGGGCCTCAGTGGCGAGCAGTGGCAGGCCATGCTGGCCAGCGACGGCATGCTGGCCTTCATCCCCATGATCTTCATGGAGGCGGCCTCGGCCTACGGGCTGCAGGGAGAGCAGGTGGTGGAGTTCTTCGACCAGCTGCGGAGCGACAACCCCGACGCGCTGCTCGAACTGGCCAAGCGGTTCGGCGAGGCGCCGACCCTCGGCATCAACTACGCGCCACTGATGCGCGACTTCATCGGCAGCAACTTCGAAGGCGCACACGAGTACGCGCGCAGCCAGGAAACCTCCGGCACCCGGCCGGACGGCAGCCCGAAGTCCGCCGCCGAACGTGCCGCCGACGACTATGCCGGCATCCGGAGCGGCCGCCTGGGCGAGATCGTCGACAAGGCCGAGGCGCTGCTGAAGGCGAACGGCGACCACGCGTACCGCGTCGAGGTGCTGAAGCTGCTGGCCGACGAGCCATACATCAACATGGAAGTGGTGATCGTCATGGCTTACGAATACGGGGTGGATCCGGAGAAGGATCTGGATCTGTTCTAGGCGCGGGCGGTGGTGCCGCCTAGGTGGACGCGAGCACGGTGAGTGCCAGGACCCCATAGCGGCCGAACTTCGCGATGCTGACCAGCACTAGGAACCGCGGGAGCGGCTCGCGCATCACGCCGGCGACCACGGTGATCGGATCGCCGATGACCGGGACCCAGCTGAGGAGCAGCGACCATTTGCCATGGCGTTGGTACCTGGCCTGGGCGCGCAGGAGCTGGGCGTCAGTCACGGGGAACCACCGCCGGCCGCGGAAGCGCTCGATCCCGCGACCGATGCACCAGTTGACCGTCGAGCCGAGCACATTGCCCACGCCCGCGACGAGCACGAGGAGCGGCGCGGAATGGTCGGCCAGCAGAAGACCGACGAGCATGGCCTCCGACTGCAGTGGCAGCAGGGTTGCGGCGCCGAAGGCGACGAGGAACAGCGCCGGATAGGCCAGGAGAGCATCCATGCTGGTATGGTCTTCTATTTTCGACTTCGCATAATGCACATTATGTCATTCTCCCAACGGCCACTGTGTGGTGAGACTCGTCCCAGCGCCGGTCCATAACGGTTCGTCCCTACGGGCTCCCACCTGCATCACACACGCCGAACGAGCGAATCCGGACCATCCACCGTACGATCCCCCAATGCCCGATCCCCGGGTGCTCGCAATGGACAGGGGCGACACAGTGACCGACGGCATTCCGGACCGGAGGTTCCAGCATCACGGCTACTCGGTTCTCGTCGAGGCCTGCGAAGCCGATGGGTTCGCGGCGTGGACGTTCGATGCGACCGTGACGGCGGCGGACGGGTCCGTATGCGCCGCGCTCGTGAACGAGGCCATCGCCCATTTCAGCACGGCGGCGGCCGCGCTGGATGGTGGCGAGTGGCTGGCCCGCAGTTGCGTGGACACGCTCCGTGGGCTCTAGGCCAACGATGCGCGCCGTCGGCTACAGGACGCCACTGCCCATCGATGCGGCGGACGCCCTGGTTGACATCGAGCTGCCCCGACCCACGCCCACCGGGCGCGACCTCCTGGTAGAGGTCCGCGCTGTTTCCGTGAACCCGGTCGACACGAAGGTGCGGCGCACGTCCGCCCCTGGCCCCGGCGGCTGGAAGGTCCTGGGCTTCGATGCCGCGGGCATCGTCGTCGAGGCCGGTCCGGAGGCCACGCTGTTCAGACCCGGCGACGAGGTGTTCTATGCCGGGTCGATCACGCGGCCGGGCACGAATGCCGAGCTTCACCTCGTGGACGAACGCATCGTCGGGCGAAAGCCGCGTTCACTGGACTTCGCCGAGGCCGCAGCCCTGCCGCTCACGGCGATCACCGCGTGGGAAATGCTGTTCGACCGCCTGGTCGTCGGCGGCCGGCCCGTACCCGGTGCAGCCGATGCCATCCTGGTCATCGGCGGTGCTGGCGGGGTCGGGTCGATCGCGATCCAGCTGGCCCGCCGCCTCACGGACCTCACGGTCATCGCGACCGCGTCGCGCTCGGAAACGCGCGAATGGGTGTCTGGCCTGGGGGCGCACCACGTCATCGACCATGCCCAGCCACTGGCGCCGCAGGTCGCCGCGCTCGGCCTCGGTGCATCGGGCTTCGTGTTCTCGACCACGCAGTCCGCCCGCCACTGGGACCAGATCGCGGAGCTGATCGCGCCCCAAGGCCGCTTCGGACTCATCGATGATGCCGCCGGGTCCGACATCGGGGTGTTCAAGACCCGCTGCGTGTCGGTGCACTGGGAATACATGTTTGCGCGGCCGATGTTCCAGACGCCCGACATGGGTGCCCAGGGCGCGCTGCTCAATGAGGTTTCCGACCTGGTGGACGCTGGAGTGCTGCACACGACCCTCGGACAGCGCCTTGGCCCGATCAACGCCGCGACCCTGAAGCATGCGCACCGGCTGATCGAAAGCGGCACGGCGCGCGGGAAGCTCGTGGCCGAGGGCTTCGGGGCCGCCTGATCAGCGACAGGCGGCCCAGACCTCGTCGTCGAGCTTCCGCAGCAGGTCGAACGTCCGCTTGAGGCCCACGCGCTGCAGCGTCTTCTCGCGACGGGCGCGTGCGGCCTGGCAGGCATCCGGCTTTGCACGTGCACGGGGTGCGCTGCGGCCTGAGCCGAGCCTGCCGGCAGCGCTTCCGCGTGGCGTGCCGGACACACGCGCCGCCCTGCGCTCGGCCGTCGCCGCTGGTGCCACGGACACCGGCTCGGGCACCGCGTCATAGCGGGCGACCAGCTGGTCCCCTGCCCCGCACTCGCCACTGGTCAGGGTGATGTGTCCGGCCGCATCCACGCATTTCTGCACGGTCCGGGCCCCTGTCGATGCCGCGGCGGCGAGCCCTGCAGCCAGCAGCAACGCCCCGAAGCAGCGTCGTCCGAACCCCCGTTCCATGGCTTGCAAACGCCGGCGTTGCTGCATAGGGCCCCCGCGGATCGTGTGAAGACGCATCCTGGTCCACGGAGTACTGCGCGCGCCGCCGGCGCCTGCCAGCAGCCGCGGTCGGAAAACGCCCCTGCGTCCCACGGGGCTTGACGCCAGTCAAGGCGGGCACCGGGCGCCCGCTGCAGTATTCCTCCCATGGACGCCTCCCTGCCCTTCAATGCCGACCTCCTCCGCCGCTACGACCGGCCAGGGCCGCGCTACACCTCGTACCCGACCGCGCCGCAGTTCAGCAACGCGTTCGGCGAGACCCAGTTGCGCGAGGCCGCGGAGGCCAGCAACGGCGACCCGATCCCGCGTCGCCTGTCGCTCTACGTCCACGTCCCGTTCTGCGTCAGCCCGTGCTTCTACTGCGGTTGCAACCGCATCATCACCCGCGACAAGTCGCGCGCCGAGACCTATCTCGCGCGCCTGTATCGCGAGATCGACATGGCCGCGGCACTGTTCGACCGCGACCGCGATGTCGTGCAACTGCACCTCGGTGGCGGAACGCCCAATTTCATGGGCCCGTCGCAGATCGGGGAGCTGGTCGATGCACTGCGCCGGCAGTTCCACTTCGCGCGTCCGGAAGAGAGCGACATCTCGATCGAACTCGATCCCCGCTTCGTGTCGCCGGCCGACATCGCCGAGCTGGGACGCATAGGCTTCAACCGCGCAAGCTTCGGCGTCCAGGACTTCGATCCGGTGGTGCAGGAAGCGGTGAACCGCATCCAGTCGGTCGAGGAGACCCGCGCGGTCGTGGAGGCCTGCCGGTCCAGCGGCTTCCGCTCGGTCAATGTGGACCTGATCTATGGGCTGCCGAAGCAGAACCCGGAGGGCTTCTCGCGCACGCTCGACACCGTGCTGGAGATGCGCCCGGACCGCCTGGCGGTCTACGGCTACGCACACCTGCCCGAGGTCTTCCGTCCGCAGAACCAGATCCGCGCGGAGGACCTGCCCAGCCCGGAGGAAAAGCTCGGCCTGCTGGAACTCGCGATCCGCAAGCTTTCCGCCGCCGGCTACGAGTACATCGGCATGGATCACTTCGCCCTGCCTGACGACGACCTCGCCATGGCCCAGGCGCGCGGCAGCCTGCATCGCAATTTCATGGGCTACACCACGCATGCCGACAGCGACCTGGTGGGCCTGGGCGTGAGTGCGATCAGTCATATCGGTGACACCTTCAGCCAGAACCCGCGCGACCTGCCCTCCTGGCAGTTCGCGATCGACGAGGGCCGCCTGCCGGTCTTCCGCGGCATGCAGCTGTCCGAGGACGACGTGATCCGCGCCGACCTCATCCAGCAGCTGATGTGCCAGGGCGAGGTGCCGATGCGCGCGCTCGAGCGCCGCCACGCCATCGTGTTCCGGGACTATTTCGCCGATTGCATGCAGAAGCTGGAACCGCTCCAGGCCGACGGCCTGGTGCGCGTCGAGCACGACCGGATCCGGGTGACCGCGCGCGGACGCCTGCTCTTGCGTAACATTGCGATGTGCTTCGATCGTTACCTCGCCCCCAGCATCGCCGAATCCGAGACGCGGCCCCGGTTCTCGCGCGCCATCTGACGCCCGCGGAGAGGTGCCCGTGGTAGACAAGGTCGCGTTCCCGCGCGTCGATCCCAGCGTCCTGGCCGACGACGGCGATGCCTTCACCTTCTGCTCCACCTGTGCCTTTTCCCAGGCCTGCATGGCGCAGGGCATGGACAAGTCCGCGCTGGGCGAGCTGCACATGCTGGTCGAACACGTCGGCCCGCTGCATGCGGGCGAGCACGTGTTCCGCGTGGGCGATCCTTTCGAGGCCATCGCCGCCGTGCGCGCGGGCACGGTCAAGACCTATGTCATCGATCCCAGCGGCCGCGAACACGTGCTCGGCTTCCATTTCCCGGGCGAGGTGATCGGCCTCGACGGTATCGATGGCGACACCTATCCCTGCAACGCGGTGGCGCTGGACACGGTGATGCTGTGCCGGTTCTCGTTCCCGAAGATCTCGGTCCTTGCGGGGCGCCTGCCCGGGCTCCAGCAGCACCTGTTCCGCCTGCTCAGCCGCGATATCGGCCGCGCCGCGCTGCTGTCCGGTGACTGGACCGCCGACGAGCGCCTGGCGGCCTTCCTGGTGATGATGTCGCGGCGCCTCGCCGCGCGGGGATTCTCGCCGGACCGCTTCCAGCTGACGATGGCGCGCACCGACATCGCCAACTACCTGCGCCTTGCACCCGAGACGGTCAGCCGCGTGCTGAAGCGCTTCCAGGCCGATGGCCTGCTTCGCGTCGACCGGCGCGAGCTCGAGATCGCCGACCAGGCGCGGCTCACCGCACTTGCGACGCCGGTGCTCTGGAACCAGCAAGCCGGCTGAAGCCGCCGGCGGCGGCCTCGTTCCCGCCCGCTTGACCTGCGTCATGGAGCTTCGGAACCCCGTTCACGGAACATTCCCGCACTGAAACCGGGAGCCCGCAATGGGGAACTATCGAAAACTCTGGATCGGCCTGGCCGTCCTGCTCGTGTCATCGTTTGCAGTGCTGCTGTGGGCTGGCGGCGAGATCTTCCGCGCCGCGCCGCCGGTGCCCGAACAGGTCGTCTCCGAGGACGGCAGCGTCATCTACACCCGCGCCGACATCGAGCGCGGCCGCCAGGTCTGGCAATCCATTGGCGGCATGCAACTGGGCTCGATCTGGGGCCACGGCGGCTACGTCGCGCCCGACTGGAGCGCCGACTGGCTGCACCGTGAAGCGGTGGCGATCCTGGACGCGTGGGCCCGCGACGACGGCGCCGACAGCTGGTCCGCCCTGGGCGCGGCCGAACGTTCGCAGCTGCAGGGCCGCCTGCAGGAAATGATGCGGACCAATACCTACGATCCGGCCACCGGGACCATCACGCTGGACAGCGATCGCGTGGCGGCGATCCGCGAGGTCGGCGCGCACTACGTCAGCCTCTTCGGCAACGCGCCGGAGACCGCGGAGCTGCGCGAAGCCTATGCGATGAAGAACGACACCGTCGCCACACAGGAGCTGCGCCAGGCGATGACCGCGTTCTTCTGGTGGACGGCCTGGGCGGCCACCACGGAGCGGCCGCACGAGCTGGGCGACGACCTCGTTCCCGACAGGTCGGGCGTCGTGCCGCAGCAGGTCACCTACACCAACAACTGGCCGAGCGAGCCGCTGGTCGGCAACCGCCCGGCGGCACCGCTCTGGGTGTGGTCGGCCTTCAGCGTGCTGTTCCTGATCGCGGGTATCGGCCTGCTCGGCTGGTACCACGCCCGCGAGCACGACAGCGAGGACCGCGGGCATGCCATACCCGCGAGCGATCCGTTCGCACTGACCCGGCTGACGCCGTCGATGCGGGCCGTGGCCAAGTACTTCTGGCTGGTGCTGGCGCTGTTCCTGGTGCAGATCCTTTTCGGCGCGATCACCGCGCACTACCAGGTCGAGGGCCAGGAAGCCTATGGCTACGCGCTGTCCGAGATCCTGCCCTACTCGCTCTCGCGAACCTGGCATACCCAGCTCGCGGTGCTGTGGATCGCGGTCGCGTGGCTCGGTACCGGCCTCTACATCGCGCCGATGCTTTCGGGACATGAGCCGAAGTTCCAGCGTTTCGGTGTCAACTTCCTGTTCGTCTCGCTGATCATCATCGTGGTCGGTTCGTTCGCGGGCCAGTGGCTGGCGGTGATGCAGAAGCTGGGCCTCGAGCACAACTTCTGGTGGGGCCACCAGGGCTGGGAATACGCCGACATGGGCCGGTTCTGGCAGTGGTACCTGTTCGTGGGCCTGCTGTTGTGGGTGGCGCTGGTGGGCCGGGCACTGTGGCCGGTACTTCGTGACCGCAGCAACGAGATCCGCCACATCGTGGGCCTGCTGTTCCTGTCGACGACGGCGATCGGGCTGTTCTTCGCCTCTGCCCTGATGTGGGGCGAACACACGCACATCTCGGAGGTGGAGTACTGGCGCTGGTGGCTGGTGCACCTGTGGGTCGAAGGCTTCTTCGAAGTGTTCGCGACCGCGGTGATGGCGCTGATCTTCACTCGCCTGGGCCTGATCAAGGTCGCGGTGGCCACGGTGGCAGTGCTGTTCGCCACCATCATCTTCATGTCCGGCGGCGTGCTGGGCACCCTGCACCACCTGTACTTCGTCGGCACGCCCACCTCGGTGGTGGCGCTGGGCGCGAGCTTCTCCGCGCTGGAAGTCGTGCCGCTGGCCTATATCGGCTTCGAGGCCTACCAGACCTGGAAGTACGGCAAGGCCACGCCCTGGATGGCGCGCTACAAGTGGCCGGTGCTCTTCTTCATCTCGGTGTCGTTCTGGAACCTGGTGGGCGCCGGCCTGTTCGGCTTCCTCATCAACCCGCCGCTGTCGCTGTATTACATGCAGGGACTCAACCTGACCCCGCTCCACGGCCATACCGCACTCTTCGGCGTCTACGGCATGCTGGGCATCGCACTGGTGCTGTTCTGCCTGCGTGGGCTGCGCGGCCAGATGGTCTGGGACACCGGCGCGCTGAAGCTGTCGTTCTGGGCGCTCAACATCGGCCTGGCGCTGATGGCACTGCTAACCCTGCTGCCACTGGGCACCATGCAGCTGCTGGCGGCGATCGAGCATGGCTATGCCTATGCGCGCTCGGCGGAGTTCATGCAGCAGCCGATCGTCGACCTGCTGGTATGGATGCGCGTCCCGGGCGATACCATCTTCAGCATCGGCGCGGTGTCGCTCGCCTGGTTCGTGTTGCGGCTGTGGGTCGCACCCCGCCGTGAGCCGGTGCTTGGCATCGAAGCGAAGGAAACTCCCTGATGGCGACCGGCCCCGACCGGCCCGGCGCAGCCGCGGCCCCGCTGTTGCAGCTTGCCGCGGCACCGCACCGGCTGATGTTCTTCGTCGGGGCCGCCAACGTCCTGCTGGCGATGGCCTGGTGGGCGGCCTGGCTGGTCGCCAGCCGCTGGCCGGGGCTGCTGGCCATGCCCCAGCCCGAGGTGCATGCGGGCTGGCTGCATGCCATCGTCATGCAGTACCAGATGCTGCCGAGCTTCATCTTCGGCTTCCTCCTCACCACCTTTCCGCGCTGGATGGGACTGCCGGACGCGGCGCGCTGGCACTACGTGCCGGTGGGGCTGGGCATGTCCGGTGGCCAGCTTGCGCTGCTGCTGGGTGCCTTCGGCATGCCGGCCGGCATCGAGACCGGCATCGCGATGACGCTGGCGGGCTGGATGGCCGGGATCCTGTTCCTCGGCGACCTGGTGCTGCGCGACCGCAACCGCACCTGGCATGCGCGTTCATGCTTCGCGGCGCTGGTGCTGGGCTGGATCGGGCTCGCCGCCTTCGGCGCATCGCTGCTGGGCGGGTCGCCGCAATGGACCTTCGCCAGCATCAAGATCGGGACGTTCGGCCTGCTGCTGCCGGTCTACCTGACCGTGGCTCACCGCATGTTCCCGTTCTTCGCAGGCAACGTGGTGCCGGGTTACGTGGCATGGCGGCCGCTGTGGCTGCTGGCCGCGTTCTGGGCGCTGTGCCTGCTTCACCTGGGCCTGGAACTGGTCCATGCCTATGCCTGGCTCTGGGTGGCCGACCTGCCGCTGCTGGCGCTGTCGTTGCTGGCGGTCTGGCGCTGGTGGCCGCGCGGCCCGAAGCCCGGCATCCTCGCCGTGCTGTTCATCGGCCTCGGCTGGTTGCCGGTCACCTTCGCGCTTTACGCCACCCAGAGCCTGGTCTTCCTGGCGGGCGAAGGCTTCGTGCTCGGCCGCGCACCGGCCCATGCGCTGTTCGTCGGCTTCTTCGGAAGCCTGCTGGTGGCCATGGTCACGCGGGTGACCCACGGCCACTCGGGGCGGAAGATCGCGATGTCCGGCGTCGCCTGGTTCGCTTTCGTCGGCGTCCAGGTGGTCGCCGTCACGCGCATCCTCGCGGATGTCGCCACCGATCCGGGCCGCTGGTGGGCCATCGCGGCCGCGGGATGGCTGGTGGTGCTGGTGCCGTGGGTGGCCCGGATCGGCCGCATCTACCTCGTGCCTCGCGCCGACGGCAAGCCGGGCTGAATCCATGATCGAGTTCTATCCACAGATCAAGTGGCTGCACGTGGCGATGGTGATGGCCAGTGGCACCCTGTTCGCCATGCGCGGGCTGCTGGTGTTGCTGGGACGACCGGGCCTGGCCATGGCCGCGGTGCCGCGCTATCTCAGCTATGCCATCGACACCACCCTGCTCACGGCGGCGCTGATGCTGCTGACCATCCTGCCCGGCGCCATGTTCGCCAATGGCTGGCTCGCGACCAAGCTCGTGCTGCTGGTGGTGTACGTGGGGCTGGGCACGTTCGCCCTGAAGCGCGGACGGTCGCCGCGCGTGAGGCTCGGCTGCTACCTGGCAGCGCTTGTTACGTTCGCGTTCATCTACTCGGTCGCGCGCGCCCACCATCCGGGCGGCATCGCGTGGCTGCTGCTGTCGGCTGCTTGATCCAGGTCATGGCCGCGCCCGGCCCCGGCGCGGATACTGCACCGCATGGAGCAGATGCACCGCATCGGCGACAGCCTCATCCCCCAAGGAGATACACCATGAAGCAGCTCATCATCGCCACCCTCGGCCTCGGCCTGCTTGCCTTCGGCGGCACCGCGGCGGCGGCGTCCAACTGCACGATCAAGCTCTCGGGCGACGATCGCATGCAGTTCGACCAGAAGGAAATCACCGTGTCCGCGGCCTGCAAGACGATCAACATCGAACTGCAGCACGCCGGCAAGCTGCCGGAGGCGGCGATGGGACACAACGTTGTCGTGTCTGCAACGTCCGACGTGCAGGCCATCAACGCGGCCGGTGCCAAGGCCGGTGCGGCGGCGGGCTACCTGCCCAAGGGCGACGCCAAGGTGCTGGGCGCCACCGACATGATCGGCGGCGGCGAAAGCACGAAGGCTTCGTTCCCGGGCAGCAAGCTGAAGGCAGGTGGCGACTACACCTTCTTCTGCTCCTTTCCCGGCCACGCCGCGCTCATGAAGGGCAAGCTGGTGGTCACTCCCTGACCACCGATCCCGCCGCGCTCCGGCGCGGCGCGGGAGACGGAGGGCGCGCCTTGGCGCGCCCTTTCCTGTTGGCGCGGCCTATAATGTGCGCTGCAACATTCCTCTTTTCCCTCCCGGCCGATCGGCCACGCGCCCTGGTTCCAGCGGGCGCCGCCTCGCCACGGCACCGGAATTGACCGCGATCAAACCGGGCCCGCGCGCAAGACCGGAAAATCCATACACGCAAACCAAGGTCATCTGTCCATGTCTTCGACCCCAGCCATTGCGGCCACGGCCGCTCCCAGCGACCGCGAGGCCGCGAGGTCCGGCTATTACAACGACAAGGTGGTGCGCCAGTTCACGATCGCGACCGTGATCTGGGGCATCGTCGGCATGGCCGTGGGCGTGCTGATCGCCGCCCAGCTGTACTGGCCCACCATCGGCGAGGGCATTCCGTGGCTGTCGTATGGCCGCCTGCGCCCGCTGCACACCAATGGCGTGATCTTCGCCTTCGGCGTGTCGGCGCTGTTCGCGACCAGCCTGTACGTCGTGCAGCGCACCTGCCACGTGCGCCTGATCTCCGACCGGCTCGCGTCCTTCGTGTTCTGGGGCTGGCAGGCGATCCTGGTGGCCGCGGTCATCACCCTGCCGCTGGGCATGACCCAGGGCAAGGAATACGCCGAGCTGGAGTGGCCCATCGACTGGGCGATCGCCATCGTCTGGGTGGCCTATGCCGTGCTGTTCTTCGGCACGATCGCGAAGCGGCGGGTGAGCCACATCTACGTGGCGAACTGGTTCTTCGGCGCGTACATCATCACGATCGCGATCCTGCACATCGTCAACAACATCGCGATCCCGTCGGGCTTCGACAAGTCCTACCCGGTGTACAGCGGCGCGGTTGACGCGATGGTGCAGTGGTGGTACGGCCACAACGCCGTGGGCTTCCTGCTGACCACCGCCTTCCTCGGCATGATGTACTACTTCGTGCCCAAGCAGGCCGAGCGCCCGATCTACTCGTACCGCCTGTCGATCGTGCACTTCTGGGCGCTGATCGCGGTCTACATGTGGGCCGGCCCGCACCACCTGCACTACACCGCCCTGCCCGACTGGGTGCAGTCGGTGGGCATGGTGTTCTCGCTGATCCTGCTGGCGCCGAGCTGGGGCGGCGCGATCAACGGGATCATGACCCTGTCGGGTGTCTGGTACAAACTGCGCACCGACCCGATCCTGAAGTTCCTGATCGTAGCGCTGTCGTTCTACATGATCGCGACCTTCGAGGGTCCGATGATGTCGATCAAGACCGTCAACTCGCTGTCGCACTACACCGACTGGACCGTCGGCCACGTGCACGCCGGCGCCCTGGGCTGGGTGGCGATGATCACCGTAGGCTCGATCTACTCGCTGATGCCGCGCGTGCTCGGCCTGAAGGAGATGTACTCGATCAAGTGGATCGACGTGCACTTCTGGCTGCACACCGTGGGCGTCGTGCTCTACATCGTCTCGATGTGGATCGCCGGCGTGATGCAGGGCCTGATGTGGCGCGCCACCAATGCCGACGGCACGCTGACCTACAGCTTCGTCGAGGCGCTCAACACCACCTATCCGTACTACCTCGTGCGCCTCGGCGGCGGCCTGCTGGTGCTTGCCGGCATGGTCCTGATGGCGGTCAACACCTGGAAGACCTTCCAGATGGCCAAGGTCCCCGTCGTCCACCCGGTAATGCCGCCAGACCCCTCCAGCGCCCGCGCTTCGAACCAGGCAGCCTGACATGAGTGACAAGAAGACCAATCCGCCACCCAATGCCCACGAGAAGGTCGAGAAGAACGTCGGCCTGCTGATCGTGCTGGTCGCGATCGCCGTGTCCTTCGGCGGTCTCGCCGAGATCGTGCCGCTGATGTACCAGGCCGAGGCAATCGAGCCGCTGGAGGGCGTCGAGCCCTACCCCGCGCTCGAACTCGCCGGCCGCGACGTCTACGTGCGCGAGGGCTGCTACAACTGCCACTCGCAGATGGTGCGCACGCTGCGCTTCGAGTCCGAGCGCTATGGGCACTACTCGCTCGCCGGCGAGTCGGTCTACGACCGTCCGTTCCAGTGGGGCTCCAAGCGCACCGGCCCGGACCTGGCTCGCGTCGGCGGCCGCTACTCCGACGACTGGCACCGCGTCCACCTGATCGACCCGCGGGCGGTGGTACCGGAGTCGAACATGCCGTCCTTCCCGTGGCTGGCCGAGGCCCAGGTCGACCCGGTGAAGGTCGAGCGCAACATGCGCAACCTGCAGCGCCTGGGCGACCCCTATACCGACGAGGACCTGGCCGGCGTGGCCGCCGCCGTCGAGGGCAAGACCGAGCTCGACGCGGTGGTCGCCTACCTGCAGGGCCTCGGCCGGCACGCCCCGACCGCTGCGGCCGCTGCCGCCGCGGCACCCGATGCGGAGGCCGCGCAATGACCGGCGGAATCATCACCCTGTTCCTGCTGCTGCTGTTCGTCGGCGGCTGGGCATTCATCTGGAGGCCTTCGCACAAGGCCATGTTCGACGCAGCCGCCCGGCTGCCCCTTGAGGACGAGGCCGAGGAGCCGCGGGAATGAGTACCGCCTGGAGCATTTTCGTCATCGCGCTGGTGGTGCTGAACCTCGTGGGCCTGTGGGCCCTGCTCAGCTGGACCAGCCGCCGCCGCCCGGGGGACCCCAAGCCCGAGGACACCAGCCATGTCTGGGACGGCGACATCACCGAGTACAACAAGCCGCTGCCGCGGTGGTGGATCATCGGCTTCTACCTGACCATGGTCTGGGGCGTTGTCTACCTGCTCTGGTATCCGGGCCTGGGCAACTTCCAGGGCTTCGGCAAGTGGAGCTCGGCCGCGGAGCATGACGCCGACAAGGCGAAGCAGGACGCGGTGCTGGCGGAGACCTTCCGTCCCTACGACGGGCGTCCGCTCTCCGAGCTCGCAGGCGATGCGCGCGCGCTGGAGCTCGGTCGCGCGATCTTCGCCAACACCTGCGCCACCTGCCACGGTTCGTCCGCGCAGGGTGCAGTCGGCTATCCCAACCTGACCGACGACATCTGGCACTGGGGCGGTTCCGAGGAGCGCATCCTCCAGAGCGTGCTCGACGGCCGCCAGGGCGTCATGCCCGAATGGGGCACCGTGCTCACCGGCATGGGTGGCGACAACGCCGTGCTGTCGGTGGCGACCTACGTGCGCTCGCTGGCCGGCGAAGTGCCGGAGAACGACTTCTTCGCAGCCCAGGGCAAGAACCTGTACGAAGGCGTCTGCGTGGCCTGCCACGGCATCGACGGCAAGGGCAACCAGGACCTCGGTGCGCCCGACCTCACCGACGGCTATGCGATGTACGGCAACTCGGTGGAGTCGATCATGGAGACCATCGAGAACGGCCGCCATGGCGTGATGCCGGCGCACCGCGACCTGCTGGGCGAAACCCGCTCGCGGCTGGTGGCGGCCTATGTCTGGTCGCTGTCGAACGGCGGCGCGCAGGGGCAGTCCGCGGAGGCCCGATGAGCGCCGCGCCCGGCCCCGGCTTCGATCACCCGCCGCGCCCGATGGCGCAGCGGGTCGGCGCGATCCTGTGGCCCAGCTTCTTCTCCGCCTGCGTGTCGACGATGGTCTTCTCGGCCTTCGTCGACCCGCTCGCACTGCGTGACATCACCTTCCCCGAGGCGCAGATCACGCGGAGCCTGGGCTATTCGATCGCCTTCTTCATGTTCTGGGTCGCCACTGCGGCCTCGAGCCTGTTCACCTGGTTCCTCCTGCGGCCATCCAGCCGCTTCAACAGGGCCCTCCCCCCGGACAAACAGTGAGCCGTCGCATTCCCCTGGAGCTTGCCGAAGACACCGGCGGCTCGATGTACGTCAGCGAGCGCAAGGTCTATCCGCGCGAGGTGTCCGGCCGCCTGAACACCCTGCGCGTGGCCGCGGTGTTCTGGCTGCTCGGCATGTTCTACGTCTTCCCTTGGCTGCGCTGGGACGGCCGCCAGGCGGTGCTGTTCGACCTGCCGGCGCGCAAGTTCCACGTCTTCGGGCTGACCTTCTGGCCGCAAGACTTCCTGTTCCTGGCGCTGCTGCTGATCATCGCGGCGCTGGCGCTGTTCTTCTTCACCGCCCTGGCCGGACGCCTGTTCTGCGGCTACGCCTGCCCTCAGACGGTGTGGACCGAAGTGTTCCTGTGGATGGAGCGCTGGACCGAGGGCGACCGCAACAAGCGCATGAAGCTCGACGCCGGCCCCTGGACGCGCGAGAAGGTGCTGCGCAAGGGCGCCAAGCACGCGCTGTGGGCGGTGTTCGCGCTGTGGACGGGCTTCACCTTCGTCGGCTTCTTCACCCCGATCACCGAGCTGGGCGCGCGCATGCTGCCGTTCGCGTGGGGCGGCTGGGAAACCTTCTGGGTGCTGTTCTACGCCTTCGCTACCTGGGGCAACGCCGGCTTCCTGCGCGAGCAGGTGTGCAAGTACATGTGCCCCTACGCGCGCTTCCAGAGCGCGATGTTCGACCGCAACACCCTGATCATCGCCTACGACCCGATGCGCGGCGAACCGCGTGGCCCGCGCAAGCGTGGGCTGGGCAGCATCCTGCAGCGTGGACGCGCCCTGCTCGACCAGGTGACGGCCTACGACTACGTGTTCCGCGCGGCGCTGCATCCAACCGCGGCCGACAACCGCGTGCAGGCGGCCGGCACCATCACCCTCGGCGGTGTCGGCGAAGTGGCGGAGCCGCTGCCGAAATTCGCACCCGAGGAACTCGGCGACTGCATCGACTGCACCATGTGCGTGCAGGTCTGCCCGACCGGCATCGACATCCGCAACGGGCTGCAGTACGAGTGCATCGCCTGCGGCGCCTGCATCGACGCCTGCGACGCGGTGATGGACAAGATGGGCTTCGAGCGCGGGCTGATCCGCTACAGCACGCAGAACGCGATCGACAACAAGCCGACGCGGGTCGCACGTCCGCGCGTGCTGATCTATGGCGCGCTGCTGGTCGCGCTGGTCGTGGCCTGGGTGGTGGGCGTGAACACGCGCAGCCCGCTGATCGTCGAGGTGCTGCGTGACCGCAATGCGCTGTACCGGGCCGTGGGTGATGGCGTAGTCGAGAACGACTACACGATCAAGGTCGTGAACAAGAGCGACGAGGCGACGACCTACCGCATCGTGATCGAAGGCGCGGCCGACGGGATCGAACTGCGCGGCAACGGGCTGGACGCCGTGCCGGCGCATGCACAGCAGGTCATCAGCGTCCCGGTTATCGTCGCCGCACCCGACACCCTCAAGGGCCGTCACCCGCTGACCTTCCGCGTCGAGACCGGCGACGGCGGCGCAAGCGAGACGGTCGACAGCAGCTTCTTCGGACCGATGTGATGACCGACGACAAGAAACGACCTTTCTGGCGCGAGCCGATGATGTGGCTGGTGCTGGGCCTGCCGGCGGCCTCGGTCGTGGCCGGCGTGATCCTGGTCAGCCTGGCCGCACGCGACTCCAGCGACTCGGTGGGCGACGTGGTCTCGCGCACGGCGCAGATCCAGGTCTCCGACCTGAGCCCGGATGCCCGCGCCCGCGACCTGCGCCTGAGCGCGATCGTGCGCGTGGACGAAGGCTTCCTGGAAGTGCTGCCGGTCACCGGCGATTTCGAGCGCGCCGCGCCCCTGCGCCTGGTACTGCGCCACCCGACGCTGGCGGCCTCGGACCTGGAGCTGCGCGCCGAGCCCGCCGACAACGGCTGGCGCGCCGAGACCACGCTCACCCTCGATCACGACTGGAAGCTGGAGCTGATGCCCGAGGGCATGCCCTGGCGCCTGCAGGGCCGCCTGCCCGCGGGCCAGCGTGCCGCGCACGTGAAGCCGGCCTTCTCCGGCGAGCAGGAGTGAGGTGAGCGCGGGCGCGGTCGCGGCGACCGCCGCCGCGCGCGAAGCGCGGGGCGTCGACGGCGGCTGCTTCCACTGCAGCGAACCGCTGCCCGCGGTCCCTGCCGCCGCCACCGTCGATGGCCTTGCCCGCAGCTTCTGCTGCGATGGCTGCGCCGCCGCCGCACAGTGGATCCGCGACGCCAACCTGGTCGACTACTACCGCCTCCGCTCGGAGCCGGCCGGTCGCGCCGCGGTGGACCTGGAAGCACAGCTTGCCGCCTTCGACCGCGAGGACATCCAGGCCGGCCACGTGCGCGATGGTGAAGGCGGTCGCGAGATCACGGTGCTCACCGATGGCATGCGCTGCGCGGCCTGCGCCTGGCTGATCGACCGCGCGGTGGCGCGCGAGCCGGGCGTCGTCGAGGTGGTGGCCAATGCGGTGACCGGGCGCGTGCGCATCACCTGGGATCCGGGACGCACCACGCTCTCGACGCCCTTGCGGCGGCTGGCGGCACTGGGCTACGTGCCCTACCTGGCCACCGGCACCGACCGCGAGCGCGAGCGCCGCGCACAGCGCAACCGCGACCTCATCCGGATCGGCATCGCAGGCCTGGCCTCCATCCAGGCCATGATGTTCGCCGAAGCGCTGTACCTGGACATCTACCAGCAGATGCCGCTGCCGACGCGCGACTTCCTGCGCTGGATCACCTTCCTGGTCTCGACGCCCGTGGTGTTCTGGTGCGGCTGGCCCTTCATCGCCGGCATGATGCGCGAGCTGCGCAACCGCCACCTGGGCATGGACACGCTGATCGCCAGCTCCACGCTCCTGGCCTACTTCGCGAGCGTCTACGAGACCGTGCGCGGCGGAGCGCACGTCTGGTACGACGCGGCGGTGATGTTCGTCTTCCTGCTGCTGGGTGCGCGCATGCTGGAGCAGCGCGCCCGGCGCATCGCCGTTGCCCAGGTGGATACGCTCGCGCGAGCTCGCCCGGCGCTGGCGACGCGCGAGCTCGCCGATGGCCGCCGCGAGGTGGTCCCGACCGCCTCGCTGGCCGCCGGCGACATCGCCTGTGTCGCGGCGGGCGACACGGTGCCGGCCGACGGCGTGCTGCTGGATGCGGCGGCGCGGTTCGAAGAGGCCCTCCTGACCGGCGAGGCGCACCCGGTCATGCACCAGCCCGGCGACACCATCTACGCCGGCACCGTCTGCCGCGAGGCGCCCGCACGCATCCGCGTAGAGCGCGTCGGCGCCGGGACCCGCCTGTCCGAGCTCGAGACGCTTGTCGACCGCGCGCAGTCGCATCGCCCGAAGGCCGCGCAGCTCGCCGACGCGGTCTCGGGCCGCTTCGTTGCCGGTATCCTGGTGGTGGCGGCGCTGGTATACATCGGCTGGCGGTTCCACGACCCGTCGAGGGCGCTGGAAGTCACGATCGCCCTCCTCGTCATCAGTTGCCCCTGCGCCCTCTCCCTCGCCGTGCCCACGGCCATCACCGTCGCCCACGGCACGCTGGCCAGGCTCGGCGTGCTCGCCAACGACGCCGATGCGCTCGGCTCGCTGGCCACGGCCACCGATATCGTCTTCGACAAGACCGGCACGCTGGGCAGCGGTCAGCCCTCGCTCGCGCGGGTCGAGTCCTTTGGCGGGCTGGACGTCGAGGACGTACTGGCGATCGCCTCGGCGCTCGAGCGCGACAGCCTGCATCCGATCGCGCGCGCGTTCACCGGGCATGACGCCGGGTTGCCCGTGGACGCGGTCGAGGAACACCCGGCCCAGGGCGTGGCGGGCGTGATCGATGGCCGGGCGTGGCGGCTGGGGCGCGCCGAATTCGCCGCAAGTCGCGGCGATGACGGCGCGCTCTGGCTGGGGGATGGCCAGGTCGCCGCGGCGCGCTTCATGCTCGAGGAGCCGGCACGCGCGGATGCGTCCGACGCCATCGCCAGGCTGCGCGCGCAGGGCCTCGACGTGCACCTGTCCAGCGGCGATGCCGCGGCGCCGGTCACCGCCTTCGCCGACCAGCTCGGGATCGAACGGGCGGCATCACGGCAGTCGCCCGAGGACAAGCT
Organism: Luteimonas sp.; assembly: GCA_036515815.1. Taxonomy (GTDB): domain Bacteria; phylum Pseudomonadota; class Gammaproteobacteria; order Xanthomonadales; family Xanthomonadaceae; genus Luteimonas. The sequence goes on along the minus strand of DATBUS010000061.1, from coordinate 22,577 downwards.
CGCCGGCGTCCGGGCCCTGCAGGATGACAGCCGGGTCGTGGCGATGGTGGGCGACGGGCTCAACGATGCACCCGTGCTGGCCGGCGCCGACGTCTCGATCGCGATCGGCAGCGGCGCCGCCCTCGCGCATCGTGCCGCCAGCCTGGTGCTGACCGCCCCCTCGCTGCTGCGCATCCCGGCGGCGATCACCCTGGCCCGCCGTACGCGCGCCATCGTGCGCCAGAACCTCGCCTGGGCCCTGGGCTACAACCTCGTCGCCATTCCGCTGGCCGCCGCCGGCATGGTGACGCCCTGGGTGGCGGCGCTCGGCATGGCACTGTCCTCGCTCATCGTCACCGTCAACGCGCTCCGGCTGGCCAGGACCGGCCCGGCATGAACATCCTGCTCTTCCTCATTCCGGTCAGCCTGGTGCTGCTGGGACTCGCGATCTGGGCCTTCCGCTGGGCCGTTCGCAAGGGCCAGTTCGAGAATCTCGACGCGGCGGCCATCGACATCCTGCGCGACGACAGCGCCGACCAGCCGCCCGGCGCCGCGGGCCGGCCCGTGTCGCCAGGTCCACGCGGCCGGGCCGATGCCGACTGACTGGCTGGCCATTGGCGCGGCACTGCTCACCGGCCTGATGGGCGGCGTGCACTGCGCCGCCATGTGCGGCGGCATCGCCACCGGCTTCTCGGCCATGGGCGGCAGCGGCGGCTGGTGGAAGGCGATGCAGCCCAATCTTGGCCGTGTCGGTGGCTATGTCATCGCGGGTGCGGTGGCGGGCGGGATCGGTGGCGGCATCCTGGCGGCGGCCCGCAGCCCATGGCTGGCCTTCGGTGCGCGCATGCTGGTGGGCGCGGTGCTGGTGCTGGTGGCGTTGCGCCTGCTCGACCGCAGCGGACGCCTGGCCTTCCTTGGCCGTCCGGGCAGCGCCCTGTGGCAGCGCCTGCGCAGGCTGCAGGCGCCGCTGCTGCCGGCGAACACCGCAGGAAAGCGCATCGCCCTGGGCGTGCTCTGGGGCTGGATGCCCTGCGGCCTCAGCACCACGCTGCTGGCGGCGGCGTGGCTGCAGGCGGATGCCCGCAACGGGGCGCTGACCATGGCGGCCTTCGGTCTCGGCACGCTGCCCTTGATGGTCTCGCTGACCTGGTCCGGCGCGCGGCTCGGGCAATGGCTGCAGCGTGGGCCGTGGCGCATGGTGGCCGGTGGCGTGATCCTCGGTGCAGGGCTGCTGACGATCGCGGCGCCGTGGCTGATGCATATTCCGGCGCTGGCCGGGCCGCTGGCGGCCCTGGGGTGCCTGCCACCGCCGTGATCGATGCGCGGGTGGGCGCGGGGATCGCGGCCGTGGCCGCTCCTACGGGGGTGCCTGGCGCGCGGCGCGAAGGCGGTCGAGCTTCTCGCGCAGCTTGATTTCAAGCCCGCGCTCGACCGGCCGGTAGTAGACACGCTCGCCCATCGCGTCCGGGAAGCCGGTCTGGCCCAGGGCCACGCCACCTTCGGCATCGTGGTCGTACTGGTAGCCCGTGCCATGACCCAGCTGCTTCATCAGCTTCGTGGGCGCATTGCGCAGGTGCATCGGCACCTCGGCGCTGCCGTACTCCGCAACATCGCGCTTCGCTTCGCCCCAGGCCTTGTAGGCCGCGTTGGATTTGGCCGTGCTCGCGAGGTAGATGGCCAGCTGGGCGAGCGCCAGGTCACCCTCGGGGCTGCCCAGGCGGTCATACGCACCCCAGGCTTCCAGCGACATCGTGAGCGCGCGTGGGTCGGCCAGGCCGATGTCCTCCACCGCCATGCGGGTCAGGCGCCGTGCCAGGTAGCCGGGGTCGGCGCCGCCATCGAGCATCCGCGCCAGCCAGTACACGGCCGCATCGGGATTCGAGCTCCGCACCGACTTGTGCAGCGCCGAGATCTGGTCGTAGAACACGTCGCCGCCCTTGTCGAAGCGGCGGCTGCGATCGGCCAGCACCTGTGCCAGGGTCTCGTCGGTGATGGTGCCGCCCTCGCCGGCCAGCTCGGCGGCGATCTCGAGCAGGGTCAGCGCGCGGCGCACGTCGCCGTCGGCGGCCGTGGATATCAGCCGCAGTTGCCCGCCGCCAATGGCGATGCCGCGGCCTCCCAGGCCACGGTCGGGATCGTCCAGCGCGCGACGCAGGGCGACCTCGATGTCCTCCGCCGACACCGCCTCCAGCACGTGCACGCGGCAGCGCGAAAGCAATGCGGAATTGAGCTCGAACGAAGGATTCTCGGTGGTGGCGCCGACGAAGATGATCGTGCCGCGCTCGATATGCGGCAGGAAGGCGTCCTGCTGCACCTTGTTGAAGCGGTGCACCTCGTCGACGAACAGGACGGTCCGGCGACCGCCGGCGAAAGTGTGCTCGGCCTCGGCCAGCACCTTGCGCACGTCGGGGAGGCCGGTCAGGACCGCCGAGATCGCCCGGTACTCGGCATCGGCATATTCCGCCAGCAGCAGCGCCAGCGTGGTCTTGCCGCATCCCGGCGGCCCCCACAACACCATCGAGTGCACGCGCCCGGCTTCCACCGCCCGGCGCAAGGCCGAGCCGGGTGCGAGCAGCCGCCGCTGGCCCACCATCTCGTCCAGCGTGCGCGGGCGCATGCGCTCGGCCAGCGGCCGCAACGCGAGCGCGTCGGTGTCCGGGGGCAGCAGGCCCTGGCCGGCCCGGTCCTGGTGTGGCTTGCGGGGCACGTCGCCTCCACGCGTCGGGGGGGCGGCCACGATACCAAGCGCCGTCGCCGCCCGCGGTGAGCCGGCTCAGTAGCCGGCGGTGCCACCGTCGCCATGCGCGACGATGTTCGGCGCCAGCGCGTGCTCGATGCTCAGCCAGTCCAGGGCCTGGAGATCGTAAAGCGCGTCCACGCTGGCCGTGGTGCTGCCACCGGGACCGAAGTCGACGAGGCCGCTGGCCTCGATGCGCAGGAAACGGTCGCCACTCTGCAGGCTGCTGACCTCGTCCAGCTGCAGGAAGACGCGGCCCGCGCCGGGGCGCGCCTCGAACTCCCGTGCGAGCCGGGTCTCGAGTTCGACCAGCAGCCGCGCGTCATTGGGCACGAAGCGCTCGCCCTCCCCTTCCCCGTCGCCGCCGAGACTGACCTCGGCATAGCCGGCGGTCCCGAACATGGGGTCGTAGCGGCTGCGGTAACGGAAGGCCAGCCAGTCCTGCTCGCCACCGCCGGCCAGGCGCAGTTGGCCGGTTCCGTGCACGACATGGTCGCGCTCCCCGCCGGCCTCGACTTCCGCCGGGCCGAGGCGAAGCTCCAGCGTTGGATCGCCGAAACGTTCGCCGAGCGTGGCGACGAGCACGGCCGCCACGGCGGCCTGGGCCTGTTCGTCGGCGGCAACGGCGACCGTGTCCGGGGATGCAAAGGTGGTGTCGGCAGCCCCCCCGCCCTGGACCGTGCCCCCGTCCGTTCCCGCCAGCGCACATGGGGTGGCGCTGGCGCAAACCAGGGCCAGGAGCATCAGTGGAGCGTGGTGGACTGCCGGCATGGAAACGGCCGAAACGGCGGGTTCCCTGTCTCGAACGCGGGAACGGCGCGGATGGGGCCACCATCCGCGCCGCTCACTGGCAGGTCCGGCGAGCGCCCGCCAGGGGCGCGTCGCGGCAAGTGGCCCGCTCAGCCTTCGCCCACGACATCCACGCCGGCGGGCGCGACGAAGCGGAAGGTCCCGCGGTCGAAGGCGGGATTGCGCTTCCAGCCACTGAAGAGCAGCTCGGTGCGCTGGCCGAGGGTATCCACGACCTCCATGCGCACCAGCGCCTGGTCGCGGAAGCCCAGGCGCGCGCTGCTGAAGCTCGCCTGCTCGGAATTGCGCGGCGACAGCAGCAGCCAGGACAGGCCGCCCTCGTCGCCGCCATCGCGCACGTTGAAGTCGCGCTCCAGCTTCGCAGGGTCCACCAGCGCGGCCAGCGGGCTGTTCTGTTCTTCGGGGCCCTGCGGACGCACGGTCACCTGGTCGAGATCGGGGTCGAACACCCAGACCTTCTCGCCATCGGCCACGATCAGCTGCTCGTACGGCGTGGCGTATTCCCAGCGGAACAGGCGTGGCGCGGACACCGCGACCCGGCCCTTCGAAGTCTCCTTCAGGCGGCCGTCGAGGTCGTAGAGCTTCTGCTCGAAGCGCCCGTCGAGGCCCTTGAGGCCGTTGCTGAAGGCGGCAAGGTCCTCGCGGCCACCCGCGACCGCGGTGCCGGCAAGGGTGGACAGCAGGGCCAGCGCGGCCAGCCAGTAGCGCATGCGGATCATCGGGGGCTCCATCGCGTGGAAATCCGGGAGGGCAAGTGTGGGGCGTCCGCCATGAATGGGGGATCACACGCGCACCGCTGCTGCAGGAGCGGCCATGGCCGCGATTGCTGCAGACAGCGCGCGATCGCGGCTGTAGCCGCTCCTACAGGTGGGTTATTGCGGGGGAGGTGGGGCCAGCACGCTGCGGTCGCCGTTGTGCTCCGGGGCCGAGACCACCCCCGCGGCTTCCATGGCTTCGACCAGCCGCGCGGCACGGTTGTAACCGATCTTCAGCCGCCGTTGCACGCCCGAGATCGAGGCGCGCCGGGTCTCGGTCACCACGCGCACGGCTTCGTCGTACAGCGGGTCGCTCTCGTCGCCGCTGCTGCTGGATTCCGGCAGGCCGGTGGCGCCGACCACCACGCCATCGCCCATGGTCTGCACTTCCTCTAGCACGCCCTCGATGTAGTCGGGACCGCCGCTGGACTGGCGCAGGTTCTCGACCACGCGGTGCACTTCCTCGTCGGAGACGAAGGCGCCGTGCACGCGTTCGGGCATGGCGGTGCCCGGCGGCAGGTAGAGCATGTCGCCGTGGCCGAGCAGGGTTTCGGCGCCCGACTGGTCGAGGATGGTGCGCGAATCGATCTTCGACGACACCTGGAAGGCGATGCGCGTCGGGATATTGGCCTTGATCAGGCCGGTGATCACGTCCACCGACGGCCGCTGGGTGGCCAGGATGAGGTGGATGCCGGCCGCACGCGCCTTCTGCGCCAGGCGCGCGATCAGCTCCTCCACCTTCTTGCCGACGATCATCATCATGTCGGCGAATTCGTCGATGAAGATGACGATGAAGGGCAGTGTTTCCAGTGGCTGCGCGACTTCGTCGGATTCCGGGTTCGGGCGGAACAGCGGGTCCAGCAGCGGCTGGCCGGCCTCCTGCGCGTCGCGGACCTTCTTGTTGAAGCCGGCGAGGTTGCGCACGCCCACCGCGCTCATCAGCTTGTAGCGCCGCTCCATCTCGGCCACGCACCAGCGCAGGCCGTTGGCGGCCTCCTTCATGTCGGTGACGACCGGCGCCAGCAGGTGCGGGATGCCCTGGTAGACGCTGAGCTCCAGCATCTTCGGGTCGATCATCAGCATCCGCAGGTCCTTGGCGGAGGCCTTGTAGAGCAGGCTCAACACCATCGCGTTGACCGCCACCGACTTGCCCGAACCGGTCGTGCCGGCCACCAGCAGGTGCGGCATGCGCGCGAGGTCGGCGACCGTCGGGCGGCCGGCGATGTCCTTGCCGAGCGCCAGCGTCAGCAGGCTGGAGGACTTGTCGTATTCGCGCGAACGCAGCAGCTCGGAGAGATAGATCATCTCCCGGTGCGTATTCGGGGTCTCCAGGCCGATCACCGACTTGCCTGGAATGACGTCCACCACGCGCACCGACTTCACCGAAAGACCGCGCGCGATGTCCTTGTCCAGCGAGCTGATCTGGCTGACCTTGATGCCGGGCGCGGGCTCGATCTCGAAGCGGGTGATCACCGGGCCCGGATAGGCGCCCACCACCTGCGCATCGATGCGGAAGTCCTTGAGCTTGAACTCGATCTGCCGGGACAGCGTTTCCAGCGTGGTCTCGTCATAGCCCTTGGGCTGCGGCTTGGGGTCGTCGAGCAGGGCCAGCGGCGGGATGCCGCTGCCGTCGCCGACGTTGAACAGCGGGATCTGCTGCTCGCGCTTCGCGCGGTCGCTCTTTTCCACCACCGGGGCCGGCGGCGGCTCGATGCGGACCTTCTCGCGCTTCGCGCGCAGCTCGGTGTCGATCTTGCGCACCTCGGTGCGCTCCTCGCGCGCGGCGCGTGCTTCCTGCCATTCGCTGGCCTGCTTGGTGCCGCGCCGGAACAGCGCCGGCAACCGCAGCACCCAGGCCCCCAGCGTGTCCATCACCCTGAACCAGGACAGCCCGGTGGCCAGGGTCACCGAGACCAGGAGCAGCGCGAGCAGGAACAGGTTGCCGCCGACCGGCCCGAAGGCCGAATACAACGAATTGCCGACCAGCCGGCCCAGGATGCCGCCACTGCCCGCGGAATAGCCCTCCACCGCGCCGATGCGCAGGTAGAGCAGCCCGGTCGAGGAGACGATGAAGCCGACGATGCCGACCAGGCGCAGCGCGGGGCCGAGGTCCGCCTGGCCGTCGCCATCGCTGTCCATGCCGAACAGTGCGATCCAGGCGACCGCGCCCAGGATCAGCGGCAGCACGAAGGCCACGTGGCCGAACAGGCCCAGCAGCACGTCGGCGATCCATGCACCCACGCGTCCGCCGGCGTTGTTGAGCGGCGCGGTCAGGCTGCCGGCGTTGCTCCAGCCGGGATCGCTGGGCGAGTACGTCACCATGCACGCCAGCAGGTAGACCAGCAGCGGCGCGATCGCGATCAGCGCGATGTCGCGCAGCAGCTTCTGGCGGCGTGGATTGGGGGCCGCCGCGGCCGCCGACGGCGCCGCCTTGCGCTTGCGGCGTGTGCCGCGTTCCATTGCGGGGCGTGCTGCCACGTGTGATCAGGCCTTAAGAATTGCTCGCAATGGGATGATTCTACTCACATGCTGCCCGCGGTGCGTCCCCACCCGCCGCGTCGAGCAGGGCCGGATGCACCAGCCGGCCGCCGGCGACGTTCACGCCGCGCGCCAGTGCCGGATCCGCCATCGGGTCGCGCCCGGTGGCCAGGCGGTCCACCCAGGGCAGGATCGCCGCGCAGATCGCCTGCGACGAGGTCCTGGGCACCGCGCCCGGCATGTTGGTCACGCAGAAGTGCGTCACGCCCTCCTCGACATAGGTCGGCGCCTCCCAGCTGGTGGGGCGCGAGGTCTCGAAGCAGCCGCCCTGGTCGATGGCGATGTCGACCAGCACGCTGCCCGGCTCCATGGCGCCCAGCATGTCGCGGGTCAGTACCTTCGGTGCCCGGGCACCGGTGACGAGCACCGCGCCGATGACGAGGTCGGCCTGCGCCACGGCGCGCGCCACCACGTCGCCATAGGGATACAGTGCGGTGACGTTGTTGCCCAACTGCGTCATCAGCTCCATGCGGTCGGGCCGCATCTCGAACACGGTGACGTTGGCGCCGCTTGCGGCGGCCAGCGCGGCCGAGGCGCCGCCCGCCCTGCCCGCCCCGAAGACCACCACGCTCCCGCGACCGGTGGAGGGCAGCCCGCCAAGCAGGGCGCCCTTTCCACCAGCAGGCATGTGCAGGAGTTGCGCACCGACCTGCACGCCTATGCGCCCGGCAATCACCGACATCGGGGCCAGCAAGGGCAGGTCCCCGTTGGGCAGCTCGACGGTTTCGAACGCGATGGCGGTGAGCCCGATGTCCTGCAGGCGCCGGGTCAGCCCAGGGTCCGCGGCCAGGTGCAGGTAGCAGAAGAGAACGTGCTCGCGCCGCAGGTGCGCGAGATCGCCCGCGATGGGCTCCTTGACCTTGACGATCAGCTCGCCCCTTCCGTACAGCTCGGCGGCGTCTGCAGCGATGTGGACGCCGAGCGCGCTGTAGTCGGCATCGCTGAAGCCGGATCGCGCGCCGGCGTCGTGTTCGATCCAGACCTCGTGGCCGCGCCTAGCAAGGTCGCCTGCGGCGGCCGGCACGAGCGCGACGCGCCCTTCCTGCGGCTTGGTTTCCTTCGGGACACCGATGCGCATCAGCCTCTCCCTTCGCGGTTCCGACTTCCGATGCTGCACGAAAAAGCGCCGCGTGCGCGGCGCTTGGTCAGAGGTGTTGCAGGGAACCCTGCGTTGCATGCCCCGGGCGTGCCTGCGCCTTGTCTTGCCGCGCCTGCGCCGCCAAGCTATGGGCTTCCCAACGCCGTGATTCCATGGCCCGCGAGTATACATGAGCACTTCCAAGCACTGCCGCCTGCTGATCCTCGGTTCCGGCCCCGCCGGCTGGACCGCCGCCGTCTACGCCGCCCGCGCGAACCTCAAGCCGGTCGTCGTCACCGGCCTGCAGATGGGCGGGCAGCTGATGACCACCACCGAGGTGGACAACTGGCCGGGTGATGCCCATGGCCTGATGGGCCCGGACCTGATGGCGCGCATGCAGGCACATGCGGAGCGCTTCCAGACCGAGACCATCTTCGACCACATCCACAGCGCCGACCTCTCGCAGCGTCCGTTCCGCCTCAAGGGCGACAATGGCGACTACACCGCAGACGCGCTCATCATCGCCACCGGCGCCACCGCGAAGTACCTGGGCCTGCCATCGGAAGAGGCGTTCAAGGGCCGCGGCGTCTCGGCCTGCGCCACCTGCGACGGCTTCTTCTACAAGGACCAGGACGTGGCCGTGGTCGGCGGCGGCAACACCGCGGTCGAGGAAGCGCTGTATCTCTCCAACATCGCGCGCAAGGTCTACCTCGTGCATCGCCGCGATACGCTGCGCGCGGAAAAGATCATGCAGGACAAGCTGCAGGCCAAGGTCGATGCCGGGAAGATCGAGCCGGTGTGGCACCACGTGGTCGACGAAGTGCTGGGCAACGAGGCCGGCGTCACCGGCCTGCGCCTGAAGTCGGTGCAGGACGACAGCACCCGCGAGCTCGCGGTGCACGGCTTCTTCGTCGCCATCGGCCACACACCCAACACCTCGCTGTTCGAGGGCCAGCTGGCCATGAACAACGGCTACATCGAGATCCGCTCAGGCCTGTCGGGCGGCGCCACGGAAACCTCGGTCAAGGGCGTGTTCGCCGCCGGCGACGTGGCCGACCAGGTCTATCGCCAGGCGATCACCTCGGCAGGCTTCGGTTGCATGGCCGCACTGGATGCGGAGCGCTTCCTCGACAAGGACGCCTGAGCGACCGCGCGCGCGGCGCAGGCCTGGATCGATGCCCGTCGCGCGCGCACATGACTCCCTGGACGCGTTCCCGGCCGAGGCCTGGGACGCGCTCCACGATGCTGGCAACCCCTTCGTCGCGCACGCCTTCCTGCATGGGCTGGAGAGCTTCGGCTGCCTGCGCCGGCAATGGGGCTGGACGCCACGGCATATCGCGGTGTGGGACGGCGACCGCCTGCTGGCGGCAGCGCCGGGCTACCTGAAGGAGAACTCGCACGGCGAGTTCGTGTTCGATCATGCCTGGGCGCATGCCCATGCGCGCCACGGCCTCGACTACTACCCGAAATGGCTGGGTGCCGTGCCCTACTCCCCCGTGACCGGCCCCCGCCTGCTTGCGCGCGACGACGCGGCGCGCGGCCTCCTGCTGGAGGCCATTGTCGAAGATGCGCGCGCGCTCGGCCTGTCGTCGGTGCATGTCAACTTCCACACTACCGCCGAGGACGAGGTCTTCGGCCCCGAGTGGCTGCCGCGCAGCGATATCCAGTACCACTGGCACAACCGCGCGGGCTGGACCGACTTCACCGGCTTCCTTGCCGACATGGACCATCGGCACCGCAAGAACATCCGCCAGGAGCGCGCGAAAGTGGCGCGCGCCGGCGTGGGGTTCCGCGTGCTGCACGGCGACGAGGCCACCGCCGGCGACCTTGCGGCCATGCACCGCTTCTATCTGGAAACCTTCGCCGATTACGGCAACGCGCCGGCGCTCACGTTCGAATTCCTGCAGCACCTGGCCGTGGCGATGCCGCGCAGCCTCGTACTGGTCCTGGCAGACCTCGAAGGAGACGCCGTTGCCGGCGCACTCTGCCTGCGCGGGCGCGACACGCTCTACGGTCGCTACTGGGGCGCGGTCCGCCAGGTGCCCGGACTGCACTTCGAAACCTGCTACTACCAGGGCATCGAGTACTGCCTGCGCGAGGGCCTGTCGCGATTCGAGCCGGGCGCCCAGGGCGAGCACAAGATCGCGCGCGGCTTCCTGCCCGCGCCGGTGCGCAGCCGACACTGGATCGCACGGCCGGACTTCGCCGATGCACTCGCGCAGTGGTGCCGCGAGGAAGCAGGCATCGTCGAGGCGACCGCGCGGATGCTCGCCGCGCGCTCGCCCTTCCGCCGCCCGGATCCGCCGGGATGAGCCGCACGCTTCCGGCGTTGCTTGGCCGCGAGCCGGGGTCGCCGTTTCCGGATCCGGCCACCGCGCTGCGCGAGCCCGACGGCCTGCTTGCCGTGGGCGGCGATCTGGAGCCGCAGCGGCTGCTCGATGCCTACGCCAACGGGATCTTTCCCTGGTATGCCGAAGGCCAGCCGCTGCTGTGGTGGTCACCCGACCCGCGCACGGTGTTCGCGACCGACGCCGTGCATCTTTCCTCGCGGTTCCGCCGTGCGCTGCGCCGTTCCGATTGGACGGTCGTCGCCGACCAGCGCTTCGATGCAGTGGTCCACGCCTGTGCCACTGCGCCACGTGCGGGGCAAGCCGGAACCTGGATCACCGACGCCATGCGCACGGCGTACTCGCGGCTGCATGTGCTTGGCCACGCGCACTCGATCGAGGTCCTGGATGGCCGGGGCGCGCTGGTTGGTGGGCTCTACGGCGTGGCGGTCGGGCGCATGTTCTTCGGCGAAAGCATGTTCAGCGCCCGCAGTGGCGGTTCCAAGGTCGCATTGGCCGCGCTCGCGCGCGTGCTCCACGGCTGGGGCTGGCCCCTGCTCGATGCCCAGGTGGAGAACCCGCACCTGGTCGCCCTGGGCGCCCGTTCCTGGGCGCGCGCCCGCTTTGTCGCCGAAGTCCGCCGCCTGGCGGTCCTGCCCGGCCGCAGCGGCTCGTGGCGCCTCGCCGTCGGCGAGATCCCGGCGCGCACCCTGGGGATGAACGGGAGCCCCGGCACTGGCACGGACGCCTGATCGGCTTTTTGCGCGAAGCGCCGGTCCGTGCGACAATTGCCCTCTTGCGGGCCTTGCGCCCGACCCACAGCAATGGTCAGTACAGGACGCATGGCGAAAGACGACGTCATTGAATTCGAGGGAGCGGTGTCGGAAACCCTTCCGAACACGATGTTCCGCGTGAAGCTGGAGAACGGGCACGAGATCATCGCCCACATCTCCGGGCGCATGCGCAAGAACTACATCCGCATCCTCACCGGCGACAGGGTCAAGGTCGAAATGACCCCCTACGACCTCACCAAGGGTCGCATCACCTATCGCATGAAGTAAGGCGCGCATCGCGCCGGCAGACAGAAGGCGGCCACGGGGCCGCCTTTTTGCGATTCCGGGAGGACGCCGTTCCGGCATCCGCCCATGCTCCGGCCGCCATTGCGGCCGGAGTACCGTGGCGCTATTCGATCGTCGCCGGCAGCAGCTTCTCCGGCTCGGGCTGGACCTCGACCACCAGTTCGCCATCCACCGCGTCGATCGAGACCCGGCCGCCGCCGACCAGCTTTCCGAACAGCAGCTCGTCGGCGAGCGGACGCTTCACCCTGTCCTGGATCACCCGGGCCATCGGCCGTGCGCCCATCAGCGGGTCGAAGCCGTGCTGCGCCATCCACTCGCGGGCCGCGGGCGTCGCCGCCAGGCTCACGCCCTTCTCGTGCAGCTGCTCCTCGAGTTCGATGATGAACTTGTCGACCACGCGCAGGATGTGCTCGAAGCCAAGCGGCTGGAACTGCACGATCGCATCCAGGCGGTTGCGGAACTCCGGGGTGAAGGCCTTGCGGATCACCTCCATCGCATCGGTGCTGTGGTCCTGTTGCGTGAAGCCGATCGTGCGCCGCGCGGCCTGCGCCGCCCCCGCGTTCGTCGTCATTACCAGCACCACGTTGCGGAAGTTGGCCTCGCGCCCGTTGGTGTCGGTCAGGATCCCGCGATCCATCACCTGCAGCAGAATGTTGAAGATGTCCGGGTGCGCCTTCTCGACCTCGTCGAGCAGCAGGACGCAGTGCGGCGTCTTGACGATCTTCTCGGTCAGCAGCCCGCCCTGGTCGAAGCCCACGTAGCCCGGGGGTGCACCGATCAGGCGCGAGATGGAGTGCGGCTCCATGTACTCGGACATGTCGAAGCGCACCAGCTCGATGCCCAGCTGCAGCGCCAGCTGCCGGGTGACCTCGGTCTTGCCCACCCCGGTAGGGCCGGCGAAGAGGAAGTTGCCGATCGGCTTGTCGGGATTGCCAAGCCCCGAGCGTGCCAGCTTGATCGCACTGGTGAGGGTGGCGATGGCCGGGTCCTGGCCGAAGATCACCATCTTCAGGTTGCGCTCCAGGTGCTGCAGCACGTCCTTGTCGGAGGCGCTGACCTGCTTGGCCGGGATCCGCGCCATGCGCGCCACGATCGCCTCGACCTCCTCCACGTCGATCAGCGACTTGCGCCTGTCGGCCGTCAGCAGCCGCTGGCGCGCGCCGGCCTCGTCGATCACGTCGATGGCCTTGTCCGGCAGCAGGCGGTCGCCGATGTGCTTGACCGACAGGTCGACCGCCGCGCGCAGGGCGTCGTCGGCATAGGTCACGTCGTGGTGGGCCTCGTACTTCGGCTTCAGGCCCTGCAGGATCTCGTAGGCCTCGCCCACGGTGGGCTCGACGATGTCGATCTTCTGGAAGCGCCTGGCGAGCGCACGGTCCTTCTCGAAGATGCCACGGTATTCCTGGAACGTGGTCGAACCGATGCAGCGCAGCTCGCCCGAGGCGAGCGCGGGCTTGATCAGGTTCGAAGCATCCATGGTGCCGCCCGACGCCGAGCCGGCACCGATGATGGTGTGGATCTCGTCGATGAAGAGGATCGCGCCCTCGTGCTTGCCGACGGCGGCCAGCACCGCCTTCAGGCGCTTCTCGAAGTCGCCGCGGTACTTCGTGCCGGCCACCAGCGCACCCAGGTCGAGCGAGTAGATGGTGGCGCTGGCAAGCACCTCGGGCACCTCGCCGTCGACGATGCGCTTGGCCAGGCCCTCGGCGATGGCGGTCTTGCCGACGCCGGCCTCGCCCACGTACAGCGGGTTGTTCTTCCGCCGGCGGCAGAGCACCTGGATCGTGCGCTCGATCTCGTCGGCACGGCCGACCAGCGGGTCGATCTTCCCCTGGCGCGCCATGGCATTGAGGTCGGTGGCGAATTCGGCCAGCGCATCACCCTTGCCCTCGCCTTCCGCGGCCTCGGCCCTGGCCTCGGGATCGCCGGACTCGGGCGCAGGCTCGTCACCGGTGCGCGCGATGCCGTGTGACAGGTAGTTGACGACGTCCAGCCGGGTGACGTCCTGCTGGTTGAGGAAATACACCGCGTGCGAATCCTTCTCGCCGAAGATGGCCACCAGCACGTTGGCGCCGCTGACCTCCTTCTTGCCCGACGACTGCACGTGGTACACCGCGCGCTGCAGCACGCGCTGGAAGCCGAGCGTGGGCTGGGTGTCGCGGCCGTCATCGTCGGCCAGGCGCGAGACCGAGCTGGCGATCGCCTGCTCGAGGTCGTTGCGCAGGCGGTTGAAATCGGTGCCGCAGGCCTTGAGTACCGTCTCCGCGGACGGGTTGTCGAGCAGTGCCAGCAGCAGGTGTTCGACCGTCATGTACTCGTCGCGCGCCTCGCGGGCGCGCTTGTAGCACTGGCCGATGCTGTACTCGAGATCCTTGCTGAACATGGGGGCTCTGCCTCCTGGAGTCACTGCCGACCAGATGGGGGCGCGCGAGCGTCTTTTCCATCCGGCGAGAGGGCCGTTGTAGGCCCCCGCCTGCGCGGCTGGCAAGCGCCATCCACGCGTTGCAGTATTCCGGCAGCGCGCGTCACCGCCGCGTGCAGGCGCCGGCCGCGATCAGGCCTTTTCGAACGTCGCCAGCAGCGGGTGCTGGTTCAGCCGCGCGTACTCGTTGACCTGGGCGACCTTGGATTCGGCGACGTCGCGGGTGAACACACCGCAGACGCCGCGACCGCGGGTATGCACGTGCAGCATCACCTGGGTGGCGCGCTCCAGGTCCATGCCGAAGAACCGCACCAGCACCTCGACCACGAAATCCATCGGTGTGTAGTCGTCGTTCAGCAGGAGCACCGAGTACAGCGGCGGGCGCGCCAGCTCCGGGCGTCCGGCCTCGACGGCGACACCGTGGTCGCGCTCATGTCCTGGGTGGTGGCTCATGTCCGTGATTATAGCGTCGCGCCCGGTGGACGCCCCCACCCCGCCGGGCGAAAATGGCCGTTCCAATACCGGTATCCGCATGCACACTGCCCAGCCCGCGCCGAACCTCCGACACCGCGTCCGCGCGCGGGTGCCCACGGCCGGGCGCCGCCCATGAGCTACCGGCAGGGACGGTTCTGGCAGCCGGACGTGACCGTCGCCACCGTGGTGGTGGATGCCGGCCGCCTGCTGTGCGTGGAAGAACATTCCGCCGGCCGCATCGTGCTCAACCAACCCGCCGGGCATCTGGAGCCCGACGAGGATCTGGTCGAAGCGGCCGTGCGCGAGACGCTGGAGGAGTCGGGCTGGACCGTCGAGCCGACCGCCTTCATCGGTGCCTACCAGTGGACATCGCCCGACCTGCCCGACGGCAGCCCGGGGCGCCACTACCTGCGCTTCGCCTTCGCGGCAAGGCCGCTCTCGCACGACCCCGCGCGTCCGCTGGACGAGGGCATCGTCCAGGCCGTGTGGCTGACGCCGGCCGAGCTGCGCGCGCAGTCGGCCCGCCATCGCAGCCCACTGGTCTGGCAGGTCGTCGCCGACCACCTGGCCGGCAGCCGGCAGCCGCTGTCGCTCCTGCGCTCGGTGCGCTGATGGCGTCGCCGCGCGTCATCGTCGGCATGTCCGGCGGCGTCGATTCCTCGGTGGCCGCGCTGCTCCTGCGCGATGCCGGCGAATCCATCGCCGGACTGTTCATGGACAACTGGGCCGACGACGGCAGCGGCGACTGCCGCGCCGACGAGGACCGGCGCGACGCGGTGGCGGTCTGCGGCCGCCTCGGCATCCCGATCCATTTCCGCGACTTCTCGCGCGAGTACTGGGCCGGCGTGTTCGAACACTTCCTGGCCGAATACGCCGCTGGCCGCACGCCGAACCCGGACGTGCTCTGCAACCGCGAGATCAAGTTCAGGCATTTCCTCGATGCCGCGCGCGAGCTCGGTGCCGAACGCATCGCCACTGGCCACTACGCGCGCGTCGACCATCATGAAGGCGGCTGGCGCCTGCTGCGCGCGGCCGACCGCGGCAAGGACCAGAGCTACTTCCTGCACCAATTGGGGCAGGACCAGCTGGCGGCTACCCTGTTTCCGCTAGGCGGGCTGGAGAAGAGCGCCGTGCGCGCGATGGCCGCGGACGCGAACCTGCCGACCGCGGCCAAGAAGGATTCCACCGGGATCTGCTTCGTCGGCGAGCGCGACTTTCGCGAATTCCTGGGCCGATACCTGCCGGCGCGGCCCGGCGCGATCCGGACACCCTGCGGCCAGGACCTGGGCGAACACCCCGGCGTGTTCTACTACACCCTGGGCCAGCGCGAAGGCCTGCAGATCGGTGGCCGCCGCGGTTTCGACGACAGGCCCTGGTACGTGGTGGGCAAGGACGTCGCCAGCAACGTGCTGGTCGTTGACCAGGGGCACGACAGCCCATACCTCATGTCCCGGACCCTGCACAGCGAGACTGCGCACTGGATCGCCGGGGCCCCGCCATCCACCCGTTTCAGCTGCACGGCGCAGACGCGCTATCGCCAGCCAGAGGAGCCATGCGAAGTGACCGTTGACGATTCCGGGACCCTGCGGGTCGCCTTCGAGCGCCCCCAGCGCGCCGTGACCCCCGGCCAATCCGTCGTGCTGTACCAGGGCGAAGCCTGCCTTGGCGGCGCGGTGATCGCGTCCACCGACGCACCCGTTGGCGGGGCCAGGGGGGATAGGGCATGAGCGACATGCACGACCGCGTGCTGGCGCTTGCCGGCCTCGCCCAGGCCCTGCGCCAGGTCCGCCGCGTGGCCGAGACCGGCCAGGCCGAAGGCACCGTCCTCGAGACCGCGCTGGGCAGCGTGTTCCGCATCGATGCCGAGTCGGCCGCGGACGTCTATGGCGGCGTGCCGAACGTGCGCCCCGGCCTGATGCTGCTGCGGGACTACCTGGCCAACCGGGGCCAGGACCCCCTGCTGCCGAAACTGGCCCTGGCGGTGACCCAGCTGGAGCGCCGCTTCGTGCGGGACGACGACATCGCGGGCCGCGTGCACGAGGGCATCCTTGCCGCCCGCATCGACGCCCAGCGCCTGGGCGACGCGCATCCGGACGTGCTCGGCAAGCTGGGTGCGCTGTACGCGGACACCGTGAGCCACCTGCGTCCGCGGGTCCTCGTGCAGGGCAACCCGCACTACCTGGGGCAGGCCGCGATCGTGGCGGAGATCCGCGCGATGCTGCTGGCGGCCTTGCGCTCGGCGGTGCTGTGGCGGCAGTCGGGCGGCAGCATGTGGGACTTCCTGCTGCAGCGCGGGGCCATGGCGCGTGCGGTCGACGACCTCCTGGGCTAGCCCCATGCGCGCCTGGCCGGGCCGCAGTGCGGTCGTGCACCACTGATGGCCTTCGACGCATTCGCGCTGATGCTGGCCATGCTGGCGCTGGGCCTGCTGCTCGCGCGCCTGCGCGTGCTGCCGGACAACGCCGCGGACACGCTCAACCTGCTGGTGCTCTACGTCTGCCTGCCGGCGGCGATCCTGGTGAACGTCCCGAAGCTGCGCTTCGAGCCCTCGCTCCTCGCCCTGGCCGCCCTGCCGTGGCTCATCGCCCTGCTGGCCTGGATCGCGGTGCGCCTGATGTCGCGCTGGCTGCAGTTGCGCCGCGACGAGACCGTGGTGCTCATCCTGCTGACGATGCTCGGCAATACCAGTTACGTGGGCTTTCCGATGATCGAGGCCCTGCTGGGCGGCCAGGCCCTGCCCTATGCCGTGGTCTACGACCAGTTCGGCACCTTCCTCCTGCTGTCGACGGCGGGCCTGGTGGTGCTGGCACACGGCAGCGGTGCGACCGCCCCCGCGCCGCGTGCGATCGCGTTGCGCATCCTGCGCTTCCCGCCCACATGGGCGCTGGTCATCGGACTGACCCTGATGCCGGAACAGCCGCCGGCGTGGATCGCGCTGGCGCTGGAACGCCTGGCCGGCGTGCTGGTCATGCTGGTGATGCTTGCCGTCGGCCTGGGCCTGCAGCTGCGCATGCCGCGGGACGAGATCCGCCCGCTGGCCATCGGGCTGCTGCTGAAGCTGGTGCTGTTGCCACTGGTGGCGCTGCCGCTCGGCTGGCTGCTCGGCATGCGTGGCGAGGTGCTTTCGGTCGGCGTGCTCGAAACCGCGATGCCGCCGATGGTCACTGCCGCGGCCCTGGCGGTCGCCCATGGACTGGCGCCGCGACTGGCGACCGCGATCGTGGGCTACGGGATCGTGCTGTCGCTGGCGACACTGCCACTCTGGGCGGCAGCGCTGCGGCTCGTGGCCGCCTGACCGATCCGCGCGCGGGGCGCGATGCCCCGCGCCTTGCTCAGGCCCGTGCCGCGCCCAGCAGGCCCCGGCGCCGATACCAGAACTCGAGCGGCAGGGTCACCAGCGGCGGAATGGCCGCCAGCACTGCCATGAGCAGCGCCCACATCGGCCAGCGAAGCCTCGCCCCGACGCCGATCGCGACTGCCAGGTACAGCAGGAAGGCGCCGCCATGCAGGCGTCCGAACAGCCAGACGCCCAGGTCGGTCGTGCCACTCACGTATTTCAGGTACATCCCGAACAGCAGGCCGGCCCAGGTAAAGGCCTCGATCAGCGCGACGACGGAGAACAGCCTGCCGGCCGGTGACAGAGCGGTTGCGGAACGGGTCATGCGGAATCCTGGTCGGTTCTTGCCGGGAATGGCGCGGGCAGGCGAACGCCCGCCCATGCCGGGCGTTCGCCTGTCGTCGGACGCGATGCGTCAGGCGGACTGTGCGTCCGCGACCTCGAGGTACTCCTCGATCTGGTCGAAGTTCATGTAGCGGTAGATCTCGGCGCCCTTGTCGCTGATCACGCCCACGCCCTCCATGTACTCCTCGCGGGTCGGGATGCGGCCCAGGCGCGAGCAGATCGCCGCCAGCTCCGCCGAACCCAGGTACACATTGGTGTTCCTGCCCAGGCGGTTGGGGAAGTTGCGGGTCGAGGTCGACATCGCCGTGGCCCCTTCGCGGATCTGTGCCTGGTTGCCCATGCACAGTGAGCAACCAGGCATTTCCATGCGTGCGCCGGCCGCCCCGAAGGTGCCGTAATGGCCTTCCTTGGTGAGTTCGCTGGCGTCCATCTTGGTCGGCGGTGCGACCCACAGGCGCGTGGGGATGTCGCGCTTGCCTTCCAGCAGCTTCGCAGCGGCGCGGAAGTGGCCGATGTTGGTCATGCACGAACCGATGAACACCTCGTCGATGGTGTCGCCGGCCACCTCGGACAGCGTCTTCGCGTCGTCCGGGTCGTTCGGGCAGCACACGATCGGCTCGACGATGTCGGCCAGGTCGATCTCGATGACCGCGGCGTAGTCGGCGTCGGCATCGGGCTCGAGCAGCTGCGGGTCGGCCAGCCACTGCTCCATCTTCGCGATGCGGCGCTGCAGGGTGCGCGCGTCGGCATAGCCCTCGGCGATCATCCACTTCAGCAGCACGATGTTGCTGGTGAGGTATTCGATGATCGGCGCCTTGTCGAGGCGCACGGTGCAACCCGCGGCCGAGCGCTCGGCCGAGGCGTCGGCCAGCTCGAAGGCCTGCTCGATCTTGAGGTCCGGCAGGCCCTCGATCTCGAGGATGCGGCCGGAGAAGATGTTCTTCTTGCCCTGCTTGGCCACCGTCAGCAGTCCCTGCCGGATGGCGTACAGCGGGATCGCATGCACCAGGTCGCGCAGGGTGACGCCCGGCTGCAGCTGGCCCTTGAAGCGCACCAGCACCGACTCGGGCATGTCCAGCGGCATGACGCCGGTGGCAGCCGCGAAGGCCACCAGGCCGGAGCCGGCCGGGAACGAGATGCCGATCGGGAAGCGGGTGTGGCTGTCACCGCCGGTACCGACCGTGTCGGGCAGCAGCATGCGGTTGAGCCAGCTGTGGATGATGCCGTCGCCCGGGCGCAGCGAGACGCCGCCGCGGGTGGAGATAAACTCCGGCAGGGTGTGGTGGGTCTTCACGTCCACCGGCTTGGGATAGGCCGCGGTATGGCAGAACGACTGCATCACCAGGTCCGCGCTGAAGCCGAGGCAAGCCAGGTCCTTCAGCTCGTCACGGGTCATCGGACCGGTGGTGTCCTGCGAACCCACGGTGGTCATCTTCGGCTCGCAGTAGGTGCCCGGGCGCACGCCCTGCCCCTCGGGCAGGCCGCAGGCACGGCCGACCATCTTCTGTGCCAGCGTGAAACCGCGGCCGGTATCGGCGGGTGCCGCAGGCTGGCGGAACAGCGTGGTCGCCGGCAGGCCCAGCGACTCGCGTGCCTTCGCGGTCAGGCCCCGGCCGATGATCAGCGGGATGCGGCCGCCGGCACGCACCTCGTCGAACAGCACTTCGGACTTCACCTGGAACTCCGCCACCACGCTGCCGTCCTTCAGCGCCCTGCCCTCGTAGGGGCGCAGCTCGATGACATCGCCATGGTGCATCTGCGAGACGTCGAGCTCGATCGGCAGCGCGCCGGCATCTTCCATCGTGTTGTAGAAGATCGGCGCGATCTTGCCGCCCAGGCAGACGCCGCCGGCGCGCTTGTTCGGGATGTAGGGGATGTCGTCGCCGGTCCACCACAACACCGAGTTGGTGGCCGACTTGCGCGAGGAACCGGTGCCGACCACGTCGCCGACGTAGGCGACCAGGTGGCCCTTTTCCTTGAGCGAGATGATTTCCTGGATCGGGCCACGCTTGCCGTCTTCCTCGGGCACGAACGGCGCGTCGGGGCGCCTGTTCTTCAGCATCGCCAGCGCGTGCATCGGGATGTCCGGGCGGGTGGTGGCGTCCGGGGCCGGCGACAGGTCGTCGGTATTGGTCTCGCCCGGCACCTTGAACACGGTGATGGTCAGCGATTCCGGCACCTCCGGCTTCGAGGTGAACCACTCCGCATCGGCCCAGCTCTGCAGCACGGCACGGGCATTGGCATTGCCGGCCTTCGCCTTCTCCTCCACGTCGTGGAAGGCGTCGAACACCAGCAGGGTCTTCTTCAGCGCGTCGGCGGCGATGGTGCCGACGACAGCGTCATCCAGCAGCTCGACCAGCGGGGCGACGTTGTAGCCACCCAGCATCGTGCCCAGCAGCTCGGTGGCGCGTTCGCGGCCGATGAGCGCGTTCTGCTCGGTGCCGAAGGCGAGCGCGGCCAGGTACGAGGCCTTGACCTTGGCCGCATCGTCGACGCCGGCGGGCACGCGGTTGACCAGCAGGTCGACCAGGAAGCCTTCCTCGCCGGCCGGCGGGGCCTTCAGCAGTTCGATGACCTCGGCGGTCTGCTGCGGCGTGAGCGGCAGCGCGGGGATGCCGAGCGCAGCGCGTTCGGCCACGTGGTGGCGATAGGCTTCCAACATGGGGTACTCCAGGAATGTCGCGGTGGATGTGTGGCTCGGTTTCGATCAGGGCGCCCTGGGGACGATCACCTTCAGGCCCTTGAAGTAGTCGCGGAAAAAGCCCGCGTCGCGGGTGATCAGCCCGGCGCACTGCAGCAGTGCGTGTGCGCCGACGATGAAGTCCGGCACGGTGCGCGGCGAGACCGGGGCGCCCTGCCCCGATGCCCGCCGGCGCTGGTTGAAGCGGCGTTGCATCTCCCCGGCACGGATCGCCGAGCGGCGCTCCACCGGGACGTAGCGCATCCCCATCTCCTCGACCACGTCCATGATGTCGGTGCCGTGGCCGAGTCCGGCGGTGATCTCGCTCACCACCACGTCGCACAGCACCACCGGGCCCAGCGCCAGCGCGTCGCGGACGCAGCGCTCGGCGGCATCGGCCATGCGGGCGTCGTCGCCCAGCAGGTCAATCAGGACCGGGGTGTCAATCGCGATCACGGGCGCCGGTCAAGGTTCGACCGGATCGCCGGGGGCGCGGCCGCGGAGCTCGCGCATCACGTCGTCGGTGCTGACGCCCTCGGGAAGCCGGAAGCGGCCGCGGGCGCGCGAGATGGCGTCGTCCACGTTCTTGCGCAGGATGATGCGGCCGCCCTCCAGCTCGACCTTGAGCAGGGTGCCCTTGGTCAGCCCCAGGGCATCACGCACCGCCTTCGGCAGGGTGATCTGGCCGCGTTCGGCGACAGTGGCTTCCATGGGGCCTCCTGCCCGACCGGGCATGGGTGGTGGCGGTATGTCCTCATTATACATACCTTGGAATACATACCGCTGGCCCCATACGGTCCGGTGCGACGCACGCCCCGCTGACATGGCCGTCCGTAGACTGGCGGTCTGCCCAGCCTCGACATCCGAACAGGAGCCCCAGCCATGGCCGATTCCTTCTCAACCCGCGACCGCCTCGAGGTCAACGGCAAGTCCTACACCTATGCCAGCCTGCAGAAGCTCGGCCGGCAGTTCGACCTTGCGCACCTGCCCTACTCCATGAAGATCCTGCTGGAGAACCTGCTCCGGCACGAGGATGGCGGGGCCACGGTGGGTCGCGAGCACATCGAGGCGGTCGCGCGCTGGGACGCGAAGGCCGAACCGGACACCGAGATCGCCTTCATGCCGGGGCGCGTGGTGCTGCAGGACTTCACCGGCGTGCCCTGCGTGGTCGACCTCGCCGCGATGCGCGATGCCGTGGCCCGGCTCGGCGGCCGTCCGGAGCAGATCAATCCGCTGATCCCGTCCGAACTGGTGATCGACCACTCGGTGCAGGTGGACGTGTTCGGGCGAAAGGATGCCCTCGACCTCAACGGCCGCATCGAGTTCGAGCGCAACAAGGAGCGCTACGGCTTCCTGCGCTGGGGCCAGAACGCGTTCGAGAACTTCAAGGTGGTGCCACCCAATACCGGCATCGTCCACCAGGTGAACCTGGAGCACCTGGCCCGCGTGGTGATGGAGCGCGACGTCGGGGGCGAGACCTGGGCCTTCCCGGACACGGTCTTCGGCACCGACAGCCACACCACCATGATCAATGGCATCGGCGTGCTGGGCTGGGGCGTGGGCGGCATCGAGGCCGAGGCCGCAATGCTCGGCCAGCCGTCGTCGATGCTGATCCCGCAGGTGGTGGGGTTCAAGCTGACCGGTCGGCTGCCCGAGGGCACCACCGCCACCGACCTGGTGCTGACCGTCACCCAGATGCTCCGCGCGCACGGCGTGGTGGGCAAGTTCGTGGAGTTCTTCGGCGATGGCCTGCAGCACCTGCCGCTGGCCGACCGCGCCACCATCGGCAACATGGCCCCGGAATACGGCGCCACCTGCGGCATCTTCCCGATCGATGCCGAGGCGCTGCGCTACCTGCGCCTGTCGGGCCGCGGCGAGGAACAGATCGCGCTGGTCGAGGCCTATGCACGCGCGCAGGGCCTGTGGCACGAGCCGGGGCAGCCGGCGGCCAGCTATTCCTCGGTGCTCGAACTCGACATGGCATCCGTCCAGCCCTCGCTCGCCGGCCCCAAGCGC
>DATBUS010000060.1:0-30591 GCA_036515815.1 Luteimonas sp. | reverse complement strand
CGGATCCGGATCGCCGCCCGGCGGGTTGCTGGCGACGACGACGTTGCCGACCGAGCCGGTGGCATCGGCGTCGACGATCGCGGTGTAGCGGACCTCGTAGCTGCCCGGGAGCTGGCCGGCCGGCAGCACGCAGGTCAGCGCATCGCTGCACTGGAACGCGCCGGCGTCGCTGACCGCGCCGAAGGCCAGGCCTTCGCCGAGGGTGTCGACCAAGGTCAGCGGCTCGGTGGTGGCCGAGTTCGCGACGGTCACGGTCAGGGTGTAACCGATGGTCGCGCCCGGCAGCACGCTGCTGCCGTTGGCCGGATCGGAGGCCTTGGCGACGTTGACGGTGGCCGGGACGATCGGATGTTCGGTGCTGCAGGTGGTGCAGACCGGATCCGGATCGCCGCCCGGCGGGTTGCTGGCGACGACGACGTTGCCGACCGTGCCGGTGGCATCGGCCTCGACCGTCGCGGTGTAGGACAGCTCGTAGGTACCCGGCAGCTGGCCGGCGGGCAGCACGCAGGTCAGCGCGCCGCTGCACTCGAACACGCCGGGCACGGTGACGCTGCCGAAGGCGAGGCCTTCGCCGAGGGTGTCGGCCAGGGTCAGCGGCTGGGTGGTCGCCGAATTCGACACGGTGACGGCCAGGGTGTACTCGAGGGTCGCGCCCGGCAGCACCGCGGTACCCTCGGCCGGGTTGGCGGTCTTCACCACATCCACCTCGGCCGGGACGATCGGGTGCTCGGTCGTGCAGGTCGTGCACACCGGGTCCGGATCGCCGCCCGGGGGATTGCTGGCCACGACGACGTTGCCGACCGTGCCGGTGGCGTCCGCCTCGACGACGGCCGTGTACTCGACGGTGTAGGTGCCCGGCAGCTGGCCGGCCGGGAGCACGCACTCCAGGTTGCCCGTGCACTGGAACGGACCCGTGCTGGTCACCTCGCCAAAGCCGAGGCCTTCGCCCAGCGTGTCGGTGAGGGTCAGCGGCTCGGTGGTGGCGGAGTTGCCCACGGTCACCGTCAGCGTGTAGCCGATGGTCGCGCCCGGCAGCACCTCGGTGCCGCTGGCCGGATCCGAGGTCTTCTCGATCTCGACGGTGGCCGGGACGATCGGATGCTCGGTGGTGCAGGTGGTGCACACCGGATCCGGATCGCCGCCCGGCGGGTTGCTGGCGACCACGACGTTGCCGACCGTGCCGGTGGCATCGGCGTCGATGGTCGCGGTGTAGGACACGGCATAGCTGCCCGGCAGCTGGCCGGCCGGCAGCACGCAGCTCAGCGCGCCGGTGCACTGGAACACGCCGGCATCGGTGACCGCGCCGAAGCTCAGGCCTTCGCCCAGGTTGTCGGCCAGCGTCAGCGGCTGCGTGGTCGCGGAATCCTCGACGGTCACGGTGAGCGTGTACTCGATGGCGTCGCCGGGCAGCACTGTGGTGCCGGCCGCCGGATTGGCGGTCTTGGCGACCGAGGTCGTCGACGGGCTGATCTCGTGTTCGGTCGAGCAGGTCGTGCAGACCGGATCCGGATCGCCGCCCGGCGGGTTGCTGGCGACCACAACGTTGCCGACCGTGCCGGTGGCATCGGCCTCGACGGTCGCGGTGTAGCGCAGCTCGTAGGTGCCCGGCAGCTGGCCTGCCGGCAGCACGCACTCCAGCGTGCCGATGCACTGGAACACGCCCGCGCTGGTGACTTCGCCGAAGGCCAGGCCCGCGCCGAGGGTGTCGGTGAGCGTCAGCGGCTGCGTGGTCGCGGAGTCCGCGACGGTCACCGCCAGCGTGTACTCGATCGTGGCCCCCGGCAGCACGGTGCTGCCGTCGGCAGGATTGGCCGTCTTGACCACCGTGGTGGTCGACGGGCTGACCTCGTGCTCGGTCGAGCAGGCGGTGCAGACCGGATCCGGATCGCCACCCGGCGGATTGCTGGCAACCACGACGTTGCCGAGCGAGCCGGTGGCATCGGCATCGACCGTCGCGGTGTAGCTGACCGAGTAGCTGCCCGGCAGCTGGCCGGCGGGCAGCACGCACTCGAGCGTGCCCGTGCACTGGAACACGCCCGCGCTCGTCACCGCGCCGAAGGTCAAGCCTTCGTCGAGGGTGTCGGTGAGGGTCAGCGCTTCGGTCGTGGCCGACTCGGCGACAGTCACGGTGAGCGTGTAATTGATGGTCGAGCCCGGCAGCACGGTGCTGCCGTCGGCCGGATCGGCGGTCTTGACCACCGTGGTGGTCGACGGGCTGACCTCGTGCTCGGTCGAGCAGGTCGTGCAGACCGGATCCGGATCGCCACCCGGCGGGTTGCTGGCGACCACGACGTTGCCGAGCGAGCCGGTGGCATCGGCATCGACCGTCGCGGTGTAGCTGACCGAGTAGCTGCCCGGCAGCTGGCCGGCGGGCAGCACGCACTCGAGCGTGCCCGTGCACTGGAACACGCCTGCGCTCGTCACCGCGCCGAAGGTCAGGCCTTCGTCCAGGGTGTCGGTGAGGGTGACCGGTTGGGTGGTGGCCGAGTCGGCAACGGTGACCGACAGCGTGTAGGTGATCGTGCCACCCGGCAGCACGGTGCTGCCGGTGGCCGGATCGGCGGTCTTGGCGACGCTCACCGAGGAAAGCGCGACCGGGTGCTCGGTGCTGCAGGTGGTGCAGACCGGGTCCGGATCGCCACCCGGCGGGTTGCTCGCGACCACGACGTTGGCGACCGTGCCGGTCGCGTCGGACTCGACGGTCGCGGTGTAGGTCACGGCATAGCTGCCCGGCGCCGTGCCCTGCGGCAGCACGCACTCGAGGGCACCGGTGCAGGTGAACGCGCCCGGCTCGGTGACCGCATCGAAGACCAGGCCCGCACCCAGGGTGTCGGCGAGCGTGAGCGGCTGGCCCAGCGGTGCGTTGGCGACGGTGACGGTCAGCGTATAGGCGATGCTTTCGCCCGGGGTCACGGTTTCGCCCGCGGCCGGCACGGCCGACTTGGCCACGGTGGTGGCGGGCAGCAGCGGATTGGTGGTGCTGCAGGTGCTGCAACTGCCGACGTCCGTGGTCACGCTGTTGCTGACCAGGGTCACCGCATCGGTGGTGACGGAGGCCGTGTAGCTGACCGACCACGTGCCCGGCGCCGTACCGGCCGGCAGCACGCAGCTCAGCTCGCCGACGCAGGTGAACGGACCCGAGCTGGTGACCGCGCCGAAGTCCAGGCCGGTACCCAGGGTGTCGGTGATGGTGACCGGCGCGATCGTCGCGGCATTGCCGACCACCACGTCGACCGTATAGGTGAGCGTCTGTCCCACGGCGACGGCGGTGCCCTCGCCGGCGTCGGACGACTTCGACACGGTGACCACCGGACCGATCGGCGTGCTTTCCGTGCAGTCGTTGCCGGCGGCGTCGCAGTCGATGTCGGACACCGAGACCGCATTCGCGATCGCGGTCACCGAGGACGGCAGCGGATCGACGACCTCGACCACGAAGCGCAGCAAGGCCTCGTCGCCCGCCGGGACGTTGACCGCCCCTGTGTTCGGGCAGTCGCTGCCGGTGCAGGTGAAGTCGTTGCCGGTCGCCACGATGGTCGTGTGTTCCGGAAGCGTCTCGACGATGTCGCCCGGGTAGAGCGTGGCCACCGCGTTGCCGGTGTTGGACAGGCGGATGTCGTAGCCGAGCACGTCGCCGGGCTGCAGCGTGGTGCCCGCGGTGAACGGCGCGCCATTCACGGTCGCCAGCGTCTTGGCCACCGAGACGATGGCCTGGGCAGGCTGCGGGAAGGCACAGGAAGCCAGGTCGCGCGAGGCGCCCGCGCCCGTGGAGGCGGTGCGCGTCAGCGCGCCGGTGGCGCGGTCGTAGGCGTAGTAGCCGCCGTTGCCGCCGTTGTCGGCGACGTAGAGCGCGTCGTCCGAACCGAAGGCGACGCCGGCCCAGTTGAGCGTGCTGGGATTGCCGTTCAGCAGCGGCCGCACCTGGCGGACGGCGACCAGCGTCGGCGCGTCGAAGTCGATCGTGTACAGATCGCGGCCTGCGGACAGCCAGGCCTCGCCTGCGGCGTCGAAGGCGATGTCGCCCGAGCCCGGATCGGTCGGTGGGTTGTCGTAGGACAACTGGCCCACGCGCGCGACGCTGTAACCGAAGCTGCCCGGCGTCACGTCGGGAGTCAGGCGCCACACGTCCGGCGTATTGGTGCCACCGGCGACGAGGTAGCCGATGCCGTCCGGCCCGATGGCCGCGCGCGGGAAGTCAGGGGACGCGAAGGACGGCACCGCCTGGTACCAGCCGCCATTCGCCGCGTCATAGGCCCAGATCACGCTGTTGCTGCTGCCGACCCGCTGCACGAACAGCAGGCGGTTGCGCACCGGGTCGACCATCAGGCCGTTGAGGTTTCCGGCCACCGGCGCGGTCAGCTCGTCGACGCGCTCGTCCACGGAACTGCCGGCCTCGTGCTGCCAGATCTCCACGCCGTTGACCAGGCTGAAGACCGGGCTGGCGCCGGCAGGGCAGAAGTCGTACGCGGGAACGGTGGAGACGTCGAAGGTCGCCGACGCGGTGTTGTTCGTTTCGTCCGGGTCGAAGACACCGGCCGGCGGACTCACCGTGGCCGTGTTGGTCACCGACTGGGCGTGGAGCGCGCTGACCGGCAAGGCCGCGGCACAAGCCACAAGCAGGCCCGCGGCCACGTTGCGCAGCCCGTGCGCACGACGACGATTCTCTTTCACTGGTGCCCCCTGTTGCCGCCGCGACCACCGCGGCGGCTCTGGTTCCACGGCCATCACGCACACAACGCGCCGGCCCCACGCTTGACGCCGAAGCCACGCCCCATGGCGCATCGCCACGGTCCTGGGGCCGGGTGACGCGCGCAATCGTGGTTTGTCCGGTCGTGACCGGGACGGACGCATGCCGTTCCCGTCAGGGGCGGCACTCTAATGGCGGGCCGTCCGGGGCACACGCACGCCGACTCACCAAACCTCACGCGTGGTGAGCACCCGCTGTTGCGCCGCCTATATCCTGCAGTTCCGCCCTCCCCCCCCGGAGCTGCAATGCCCTCACGCCTGAGCGCCTGGCTTTCCGATGTCCCGATCAGCGATCCCGTCGACCGGCGGAATGCTCCGGCCTTCCAGGTGGTGATGCTGCTGATCGCGGTAACGGCGCCGCTGCTGTGGCTCTACCGCCTGACCCTGCTCGATGAGATCCCCTGGCGCCCTGGAGAGGCCGGATCGCTGGCCGCAAGCCTCCTGGTGTGTTCGATGGCCGCGTTTTCCTTCGTGCTCGTGCGCAGGGGCCGCTTCCAGTGGGCGGTGCGGCAGATGCTGGTGGTGGTGGCGGTCGCCATCCTTGCGACCTACACCACCGCCGGCCTGACCGCGCAGCGCTACGAAGCGCCGATGCAGCTGATGTGGCTGTTCGTGTCCGGCGCGATGGTTGGCAGGCGCGCGCTGTGGGCCATGTTCCTGGTGCTGTGCGCGGCGCTGTTCATCGGTGCCGCAGCCGACGTTGTCGCACAGCGCATGGACGAGCATGTCTATGGCGATGCGCTGATCAGCGCAGTGATGTACCTGGTGATCGCGATCGTGGTCGATCGTACCGGCAGCGCACTGCGCGGCAGCCTTGCCGAAGCCACCGCGCGCGGCGAGGCGCTGGCCGCGGCGAATGTGCGCCTGGAGGAAGAGATCGCCGCACGCGAGCGAGCGCGCGAGCAACTGCTGCACGCGCAGCGCGTCGAGGCCGTGGGCCGGATGGCCAGTGGTGTGGCCCATGATTTCAACCACCTGCTGGGCCTGGTGCTCGGCTATGCCGCGCGGGCGAAGCAGGTGGCACCGACAGACCTTCCAGCGCTGGGGGCGTCGCTGGACGGCGTGGAATCCGCGGCACGGCGGGGCGTGGCAGTGGCCGGCAAGCTCACCAGCTTCAGCCGGCGTGAAGTGGCCTGCAACGAGCACTTCGATGTCGCGGACACCGTGCGGGGGATGGTACCGATGCTTCGGCAGACGCTGGGCGCAGGGATCGTGCTCGACACCGTGATCCCGCCGGAGCCGCTGCCGGTGCACTTCGACCGGGCGCAGCTCGAGCTGGTCGTGCTCAACCTCGCCGCCAATGCCGCGCACGCGATGCCGGATGGCGGCCGCGCGCGGCTGGCCGTGGCGAGCGGGGAGGACGGGACGGTCCGCATCGAGTTCAGTGACACCGGGCACGGCATGAGCGACGAGGTTGCCGCCCGTGCGCTCGAGCCCTTCTTCACCACCAAACCGGATGGCCAAGGCACCGGGCTCGGCCTCTCGGTGGCGTCCGACGTGCTGGGTGATGCCGGTGGCGGCATCGACGTGCGCAGCGCGGTGGGGGTGGGAACGACGGTCCGGCTCTGGCTGCCTCCGGCGCGGTCACCGGCACCCCGGGATTCGGCGGGCCCTGCTGGCACCGCATCGCCGGCCGGGAGCGCCGCCTACAGCGCCAGGGCGTAGCCGATGCCGCGCAACGTGGCCAGCGGCAGGGGCTCGCCGGCCGCACCCGCGCATTTGCGGCGCAGGCGGTGGACCAGCATTTCCAGGCGGTGCGGGTCGAAGAGATGGATGTCGTCCGACAACGCGGCGATCAGCGCCTCGCGCGGCACGGCCTCGCCGCCGGCCGCGGCCAGCACCTGCAGGACCTGACGCTCCGGAAGGCTCAGGCGCACGCGCACGCCACCCGGGGCCAGCAGGCTCCAGCCGCCGGCCTCGAGATGCCAGCCAGAGTTGCCCGCCTGTGCCGGGGGTGGCGGCACGGCCTTGGACTTGCGGCCCGCTGCAAGGCCGCCGAGGGTTTCCAGCAGCTGCGGCGGGTCAAGGGGCTTGGTGAGGTAGGCGTCGGCACCGGCATCCAGGCCACGGCGGCGGTCGGACTCGCGGCGGTAGCCACTGAGGATGACGATGCCGAGTCCTGGCGTGACTGTGCGCAGGTGTCGCACCACGCCGTAGCCGTCCTCGTCGGGCAGGCCGACATCGACCAGGACCATGTCCACGCGGCGGGCGAGGAGCTCCCGGTACAGGCCGAGCGCATTGGCATGGCCGCTGGCCTCGTAGCCCGCGTCGCGCACCAGCGGAAGCACGATCGCCTCGCGCAGCTCGTCGTCGTCCTCGACCACCGCGATGCGGAGCGCCGGCTGACTGTCCCTGTGAACCCGCATCCCCTGCAATCCTGGCCGACGCGCTCGCCCGTCCGGCGGCATGGCTGGTGGGCCGTGATGGATTCGAACCATCGACCAGCGGATTAAAAGTCCGATGCTCTACCGACTGAGCTAACGGCCCACGAGACCGCGGATTATGTCATGCCGCCCCACGCGCCGCAGCCTGACCACGATCAAGGCGCGGTGCAACACGCGCGGCCGATACTGCAGCCATGATCCCCGAAGACCCGTCCGGCCCCGCGACGGCGCTGTCCGCCGCGCTCCCGGACCACATCCCCGACGAGGCCGCCATTGCGCGGCTGGTGCACGCCTTCTACGGCCACGCGCGCCGCGACTGGCTGCTGGGCCCGGTGTTCGAGGCGGCGATCGACGACTGGGAAGCGCACCTGGATACGCTGGTGCGCTTCTGGTGCTCGGTGCTGCGGCGTGCCGGGAGCTATCGCGGCAATCCGATGTCGGCACACCGGCCGCTCGGCCTCGACGACCAGCATTTCGCGCGCTGGCTGGCGCTCTGGGACCGTACGGCCCATGACGTGCTGGCGCCGGCCCAGGCGCGGCACGTCTTCGCCACCGCGGAGCGCATCGGTCGCTCGTTGCGCATCGGGCTCGAGATCGACCCGCTTCGGCGCCTCCGGCGTGCCGACGGAGCGCCGGCCTGCCTGCATGGTCGCCCCCGGGAGTCGGCAGTACCCCCGGCAACGGACACCGGGTCCACGCCCGGCAGCGGGAGTCAGACCCGGTAGCGCGTCGGGTCGGCGACGCCGGCCGCGGCGAAACCTTCGGCGCGCAGCACGCAGGCATCGCACTGCCCGCAGGCCCGGCCCCCGGCATCGGCGCTGTAGCAGGACACGGTCCGGGAAAAGTCCACGCCAAGGCGCAGGCCTTCGCGCGCGATGTCGGCCTTCGACAGGTGTTGCAGCGGTGCATGCACGCGGATGCCCGCGCCATCCACGCCGGCCCGGGTTGCGAGGTTGGCCAGGCGCTCGAAGGCCGACACGAATTCCGGGCGGCAGTCGGGATAGCCGGAGTAGTCCACGGCGTTGACGCCGCAGAAGATGTCCGCCGCGCCCAGCACCTCGGCCCAGCCGAGCGCGATCGACAGCATGATGGTGTTGCGTGCCGGCACATAGGTCACCGGGATGCCGTCGCCGCCGGCCTCGGGCACGTCGATGTCGGCGGTCAGGGCCGAGCCGCCGATCGCGCGCAGGTCCACGCCGACCACCTTGTGCTCGACTGCGCCCTGGCCTGCGGCAAGTGCCGCCGCGGCCTCGAGTTCCGAGGTATGCCGCTGGCCATAGGCCACGCTGAGCGCGTGCACGGCGAAACCCTGCTCGCGCGCGATGGCCAGCACCACCGCCGAATCCATGCCACCCGACACCAGGACGACCGCTTTCTTCATCGTCATCTCAACGCCCCGGTTCGTCGTTCCACAGGATCTTGTGCAGCTGCATCTGGAAGCGCACCGGCAGCCGGTCGGCCACGATCCAGTCGGCCAGCGCCCGCGGATCGAGCTCGGACTTGCTGGGCGAGAACAGCACGTCGCAGCGCTGGTGGATGGCGTGCTCCATCAACACGCCACGCGCCCACTCGTAATCGGCCCGGCTGCAGATCACGAACTTGACCTGGTCGTGTGGGGTCAGCAACGCGATATTGCTCCAGAGGTTGCGCGCTTCCTCGCCGGAGCCGGGCGTCTTGATGTCGAGCACGCGCGAGACGCGCGGGTCGACCTCGCCGATGTCGAGCGCGCCCGAGGTTTCCAGCGACACGATATGGCCGGCATCGCACAGGCGGCGCAGCAGGCCGATACAGCGCTTCTGTGCCAGCGGCTCGCCGCCGGTCACGCAGACGTGGCGCACGCCGTGGCCCGCGACCTCGGCCAGGATGGCGTCGATGCCATGCCACTCGCCGCCGTGGAAGGCATAGGCGGTATCGCAATAGGTGCAGCGCAGCGGGCAACCGGTCAGGCGCACGAACACCGTGGGCCAGCCGGCGTCGCGCGCCTCGCCCTGCAGCGACAGGAAGATTTCGGTGATGCGGAGCCGGCCCGGGACCGCGGCGGTGGCCGCGCCGGACATGGCGGTGGGGGTATCCATGGCGGAATTGTACCGTGGCCCCCGCCCCACCCGCCCGGGGCGGGCCCAGCGGCGGTGCTCAGCGCAGGCTGTTGAGCTGGATCGAGCGCAGCCGGTCGTCGGCGGTGCGGGCCGCATCGGTGCCGGGGTACTGCTCGGTCACCTGCTGCAGGGTGGCCTCGGCGGCGACCAGGTCACGCTGGCCATACTGCGACAGGCCCACCTTCAGCAGTGCGCCGGGCGCCTTGTCGTGGGTCGGCCAGCGCTCGAGCAGGGCGCGGAACTGCGCCTGGGCGCCCGCGTAGTCCTGGGTGACGTAATAGCTCTCGCCCAGCCAGTAGGTGGCGTTGGGCGCGTAGGAGCCGGCCGGGTACAGGCGCAGGAATTCATTGAACAGGCTGGCCGCCTGGGTGTACTCGCCGGCGCGCAGGGCGGCGAACGCGGTTTCGTAGGCGCCGCGCTCGTCGGCGGCGCCGGCCAGCAGGCCGGCATCGCCGAACACGATCGGGGCCTTGTCGGCCGCCGCGGGCGCCGTGGGTGCCGCGGCAGCGGGCTGGCCCTTCGGCGCTGGCGTAGCCGCCGGTGCCGGGGCAGGCGCGCCGGCCGCCGGTGCGACGGCGCCACCTTCCAGCCGGTTCAGGCGGTCGTCGACGTCGAGGTACTGGTTGCGGACGCTGGTGTCCAACGCCTGGTTCTGCTGCTGCAGCTCCTCGACCTGGCCACGCAGCGCGCGGACCTCGTCGCGGAGCGCGGTGAGCTGGTTGAGCAGGTGGATGTTGCCGTCGTTGTTCGCGGCCTGCGCTTCGAGCGCGGCGACGCGCTCGCCGAGGCTGGCGCGCTGGGCGGCGGCCGGCGGCGCCACGAAGGCGGCCGATGCCGCGGTGGCGAGGACGAGGCTGGTCAGGAGGTGGCTGCGGGTCATGGCCTTGGAAACCGGATTTTCGGACTCTTCAAAGACAATCGGCAGCTAACGGGGTTCCCGCCAGCTGCCGACACATCGCCTTGCCTACGCCGCCGCTCAGCGGGCGGTGTAGGTGATCTCGACGCGGCGGTTCTGCGCCCAGCAGTCCTCGCCGGAGGCGGTGCAGGTCGGGCGTTCCTCGCCGTAGCTGGTCACCGTCTGCTGGCCGGCCGAGCCGCCATTGGCCTGCAGCGCGGACGACACCGCGTTGCCGCGACGCTCGCCGAGGCCCAGGTTGTAGTCACGGCTGCCGCGCTCGTCGGCATGGCCTTCGAGGGTGATGCGCGCGGACGGACGGTCACGCAGGTACTTGGCGTGGCAGGCCATGGCCGCCTGGAACTCCGGACGCAGCGACTCCTGGTCGAAGTCGAAGTAGATCGTGCGCTGGCGCAGGCACGCGTCGGTATCCAGGTCCTCGGGGCCGTAGGCACCCGCGGTGGTGGCAGGCTGGGTCGTGGTCGGGGTGGTCGGGGTGGTGTCGACCGGGGCTTCTTCCTTGACCTTCTTGGAGCAGGCAACGGCGGCCGTGCAGAGCAGGGCCGTGAGCAGTACGCGGGTTGGGGTCTTCATCTCTCGTCGATCCTTCTGCGGATTGGCAGTGCTTCACATTGCTGTATCGGCCGTGTACGCCGCGTCACCGCGTGCGGTACGGCCCCCACGCCGGCTCGCGGACGTTACCGTCGGCAAGGACCAGCCGCTGGCGAACGCGTCCGTCGGCGGAAACGGCATACAGGACTCCCCTGCTGCCTTCCCGCCCCGCGTACAGCACCATGCTGGCGTTCGGAGCGAAGCTCGGCGATTCATCGAGCGACCCCGGCGACAGCGTGGACCAACGGGGCGACCCGAGGCTGCGGTCCAGCAGTGCGATACGGTATACGTTTCCTGAACCCTGCGCCACGGCGATCTTGCTGTCATCGAATGACACGGTGGGGCTGGCGTTGTAGTTGCCCTGGAAGGTCACGCGCGTTGCGCTGCCGCCGCTCGCCGGCACCTGGTAGACCTGCGGCCGGCCGCCCCGATCGGACGTGAAGTAGATGCTGCGGCCGTCGGCGCTCCACACCGGTTCGGTGTCGATGCCGATCTGGTTGGTGAGCTGGGTCAGCGCCTTGCTGCCGAGGTCCATGACGTAGATCTCGGGGTTGCCGCTGCGCGACAGCGTGAGCGCCAGGCGGTTGCCGTCGGGCGAGTACGCCGGCGAACTGTTGATGCCGCGGAAGCTGGCCACGCGCTCGCGCGCGCCGGTGCCGAGATCCTGGATGTAGATCGCCGAATTGCTGTTGTGCTCGAAGGAGACATAGGCCAGCTTGCGGCCGTCCGGGCTCCAGCTGGGCGACATCAGCGGCTCGGTCGAGCGCACCACGACCTGCGGGTTGTGGCCGTCGGCGTCGGCCACCATGAGCGCATAGCGCGTGCCGTCGCCGGTACCGGTCGAGGTCACGTAGGCGATGCGCGTCCAGAAGGCGCCGCGGACGCCGAGGATCTTCTCGTAGATCGCGTCGGCGATCTGGTGGCCGACATCGCGCATGGCGTTGGCGCGGCCGGTCATCGCGACGCCGAGCAGGCGTTCCTGCTTCGCGACGTCGAACAGCTCGTACTCCACCCGGTAGGCGCCACCGCCGGCGTCGACCACGCGGCCCACCACCAGGAAGTCCTGCTTGAGCATGCGCCAGGTCGCGTAGTTCACCTCGCTGCCGCGAGTGGGCCGCTCCACCATGTCCTGCTCGGGCAGGCCGCGGAACTGGCCGGAGCGCGACAGGTCCTCACGCACCACGCGTGCCACGTCGGTATCGGGCGCGGCACCGCCGCCCTGGTAGGGCATGGGCACCACCGCGATCGGCAGCGCCTGGGCGTTGCCGCCGACGATGTCGATCTCGAGGCCGCCCTGCTGTGCGCTGGCGGCAAAGGGCAGAAGCAGTGCAAGGCAGGCGATCAGCCACGCACGCGTGCTGGCCAGCCGGCGTTGGATTCGGGTCATACCGGGCTCCGGGGTGTTGAACTGCGAAAGGCTGACAGGATGGCCGTGAAGGCGCTCACAAGGATGAACGGTGGCCCGATGGCGCCGATCCCGCGGGCGCTAGCGGTCCTGGGCTTCGAAATTCAGGTTGAGGGTACGGTTGAAGACGGCCTCGAAGCCGGCGTACGGGAGCGGCTGCGCCTTCAGCACCGCGGCCTCGACCGAACGCCGCCCCAGTTCGTCGAAGGGGCACGAGGGCGCCACTTCGGCCCGGACCACGGTGCCCCCGCGGACCTGGGTGATGATGATCCGGCAGCGCTGGCCCAGCGGTACGTTCTCGGGACGCGTCCAGTTCTGGAGGATGGCCTCCTGGATGGCCGCGGCGTAGCGCGCCGACAGACCGGGGTCCACGCCCTCGTTGCCGGGCGGCGGGCTGGCCGCGGCGGCCGCCTGCTGGTCGGACGCCTCCTGCGCGCGGCTCTCGGCAATGCGCTCCAGGCGCCGCTCGGCCTCGCGACGTTCGCGCTCGGCCTGCTCGCGCTTGCGCCGGATCTCGGCCAGTTGCTGCTGGGCCAGCCGCCGCTTCTGCTCGGCCTCCTCCTGGCGCTTGCGCTCGGTCAGGTCGATCTGCTCCTGGCGGCGCTTCTCTTCCTGCTCGCGCTCGGCGGTCTCGCGCGCGATGGCCTCGCGGCGCACCTCGTCCTGGTCGACCGGAGACGGCTCCGGCACCTGGACCTGCGGCGTCGGCTGCGGCTCCACCGGGGCGTCTTCGGGCAGCGGCACCGGGATCGGCTGCGGCTCGGGCACGGCGTCCTCGACCACGATCGGGTCGGGTTCGGGCGCCGGCTCCGGCTCGGGCTCCGGCGGCACGGGGTCGGGCCGCCGCTGCAGCGTGCGCTGCATGGCCGGCGACAGCGCGCTGGCGTCGATCAGCTCGGCGCTGACCGGCGACCCGGCCGCGGATGGCGGCGACGCCGTGCGCGAGAACCAGAGCCCCACGAACATGAGCGCGAACAGCGCCACGTGGAGCAGCAGGGCCAGCACCACCGCGCGCGTGGTATCGGCGCGTTGCTCGCGCATCAGCGGGCGCCGTCCTGCCTGGGCTGGCTCATCAGGCCGACGCGCTCGACGCCGGCGTTCTGCAGCAGCGCCATCGCGTCCATCACGTTCTGGTAGCTGCCCGCGCCGTCGGCCGCCACGTAGACGGCCACGTCGGGGTTGTTGGCGACCAGCGCGCGCACCTTCGCCTGCAGCGAGCCGGTGTCGACCGCCTCGTTGCTGCCGGCCTCGATCGCGAGGAAGTAGTTGCCGTCACGGTCGACGCTGACCACCACCGGGTCCTTCTGCTCAGTGATCGACTTGGCATTCGACTCCGGCAACTGCACGTCCACGCCCAGGTTCATCAGCGGCGCGGTGACCATGAAGATGATCAGCAGCACGAGCATCACGTCGATATAGGGCACGACGTTGATCTCGTTCTTGAGCTTGCGGCGCTTGCCGCGACGGGCACGGACGCTCATCGATCAGGCCTCGCCGGCCGAGGACTGGCGCTCCAGGATCGAGGAGAACTCCTCCGAGAAGGCGTCGTACCGCCCCGCCACGCGCTCGACCTTGGTGGCGAAGCGGTTGTAGGCCCAGACCGCCGGGATCGCCGCGAACAGGCCCATGGCGGTGGCGATCAACGCCTCGGAGATACCCGGCGCGACGCTTGCGATCGTGGCTTCCTTGACGTTGGCCAGGCCCTGGAAGGCGATCATGATGCCCCACACCGTGCCCAGCAGGCCGACGTAGGGCGCGATCGAGCCGACGTTGGCGAGGAACTCGAGGTTGTGCTCGAGACCGTCGAGCTCGCGCGCGCTGGCCACGCGCATCCCGCGCTGCGCGCCTTCGAGCTGCGCGCGCGGATCGGCGCCGCGGCGCTGGCGGCTGCGGCTGTATTCGCGGAAGCCGGCTTCGAAGATCGACTCCAGGCCCTCCACCTCGCGGTTGCGCTCGCTGGCGGCGGCATACAGCTTGCCCAGGTCGGCCCCCGACCAGAAGCGCTCCTCGAAGCGGTCGGCTTCCTTCTCGGCACGGTCGAGCATGCGCTTCTTGCGGAAGATGATCACCCACGAGGCGATCGAGGCCAACAGCAGGAGCAGCATCACCAGCTGCACCGGCAGCGAGGCGTGCAGCACCAGGTGCAGAAGGTCGAGCTCGCCACCGGTGACCGGGGCACCCGCAGCCTGCCCGGCGGCATCGGCCGCGAGCGTGGCGGCGTCGGCCGGTGCCTCCTCGGGCAGGGGTTCCACGCTGCTCACCTGCATCAGGATGGCCGTTGCACTCATCGATTCTGCTCCGCGTTCGATTCCAGGGATTTGAACAGTCCGTACATCTCGTCGGGGATGGCCCGCGGACGGAAGCCGCGCGCATCCAGCGCCGCCACCCGCACCCGTGCCGTCACCAGCACCTCGTCGCCGCGCCGCACTTCCTGCGCGAACTCGGCGCTGGCACGGCGGACGCGGGCGAGCGCCACGGTGACGTCGAGCGCGTCATCCAGGCGTGCAGGCCGGTGGAAATCCAGCTGCATGTCGCGCACCGCGAACACCAGGTCAAGCCCATCGACCAGGGCCTGTTGGCCATGGCCGAGGGTCCGCATCCATTCGCTGCGCGCACGTTCCAGGAAGGCGACGTAGCGGGCGTGGTAGACCACGCCACCTGCGTCGGTATCTTCCCAGTAGACCGTTGCCTTGAGGCTGAACGGAGGCCGTACGGATTCGTTCAAAACAGCGTCTCCGCGGCCGGGCCGCGCGGTTGCAGGCCGAGGTGGCGCCAGGCCTTGAGCGTGGCCATGCGGCCGCGGGCGGTGCGCACCAGGTAACCCTGCTGGATGAGGTAGGGCTCGATCACGTCCTCGAGCGTGCCGCGCTCCTCGCTGAGCGCGGCGGCCAGGGACTCCACGCCCACCGGCCCGCCGTCGAAGTTCCCGATGATCAGGTTGAGCAGGCGTCGGTCGAGATCGTCGAAGCCCTCGGGATCGACCTGCAGCATCTTCATGGCCGCGTCGGCCACGTCCTTGTCGATGCGGCCCCCGGCGCGCACCTGGGCGAAGTCGCGCACGCGGCGCAGCAGCCGGTTGGCGATGCGCGGGGTGCCGCGCGAGCGGCGCGCGATCTCGTCGGCGCCCTCGGGCGCGCAGTCGATGCCCAGGATCTGCGCGGAGCGGCGCACGATCCGGGTCAGCTCGGCCGCACTGTAGAACTCCAGCCGCTGCACGATGCCGAAGCGGTCGCGCAGCGGCGCGGTCAGCAGGCCCGCCCGCGTGGTCGCGCCGACCAGGGTGAAGGGTGGCAGGTCGAGCTTGATCGAGCGCGCCGCGGGGCCTTCGCCGATCATGATGTCAAGCTGGAAATCCTCCATCGCCGGGTACAGCACCTCTTCGACCACGGGCGAGAGGCGGTGGATCTCGTCGATGAAGAGCACGTCGTGCGGCTGCAGGTTGGTCAGCAGCGCCGCCAGGTCGCCGGCCTTCTCGATCACCGGGCCCGATGTCACCCGAAGGCTGACGCCCAGTTCGTTGGCGATGACATGGCTGAGCGTGGTCTTGCCCAGGCCCGGCGGGCCGAAGATCAGGACGTGGTCCAGCGCTTCGCCTCGCTGCTTGGCGGCCTCGATGTAGATCCCGAGCTGCT
Organism: Luteimonas sp.; assembly: GCA_036515815.1. Lineage (GTDB taxonomy): Bacteria > Pseudomonadota > Gammaproteobacteria > Xanthomonadales > Xanthomonadaceae > Luteimonas. Next base: position 14,824 of record DATBUS010000060.1, on the reverse strand, counting down.
CGCGCACCGGTTGCTGGCCGAGGTAGTCGGCCAGCCGCTGGGGGCGGATCGAAGCCTCGATGGCGGCGTCCTCGCGCGTCGCGCCGGCGCCGATGATGCGGTCCTGGTCCATCGCACTATGGTCGCATGCCGCCGGCGGCCTTTTGCAGCCGCCGCCACCTGTAGGAGCCGCCATGGCGGCGATCGGCCCGCCGCGCCCCTGTAGGAGCCGCCATGGCGGCGATGGGGTGTCGGTGGCCCGCACCACGCCAGGTCGCAGCTGTAGCTGCTCCTGCACGCCCGGGCCTCGGGGCGCCTGCCGGCCTGTCAGTGCGCCGCCGCCCCTTCGCGCGACGCCTGCACGCCCTGCGGCACGCCCGCCATGTCCGGCAGCTTGTGCGCGATGCCCTTGTGGCAGTCGATGCAGGTCGCCTGCCCCGTGGCCAGGTAGCTGCGGTGGATGAACGCCGCGCGGCTGGCCTGGCGTGTCAGGTCCATGGAGTCGTAGTCATGGCAGTTGCGGCACTCCAGCGAGTCATTGGCCTTCAGCCGGTCCCACTCGTGTTGCGCGAGCTTGAGGCGGTGGTCGAGGAATTTCTCGCGGGTGTTGATGGTGCCGAAGATCTTGCCCCAGACCTCTTTCGAGGCCTGCATCTTGCGCGCCATCTTGTCGGTCCAGTCGTGCGGCACGTGGCAGTCCGGACAGGTCGCGCGTACGCCGGAGCGGTTGGTGTAGTGGATCGTGCTCTTCAGCTCCTCGAACACATTGGCGTCCATCTCATGGCAACTGGTGCAGAAGGCCTCGGTGTTGGTGGCCTCCAGCGCCGTGTTGAAGCCGCCCCAGAACAGCACGCCGGCCAGGAAGCCGCCAAGCGTCAGGAAGCCCAGGCTCAGGTGCTTCGCCGGCCTGCTCAGCTGCCGCCAGAACCCCACCAGGATGTCGCGGATGCGGCGCACCAGCCTCATTGCGCCTGCTCCGCGCGCTCCGAGCGCAGGACCTCGTCGATGTCGCGGAAGCCGTTGGCCACCAGCGGGCGCGCGTCGGTCTGGGTCACGTGGCATTGCACGCAGAAGTAGCGCCGCGGCGAGACCTCCGCCAGGAACTGGTCGTCGCGGTCCATGTAGTGGGTGACGCTGACCGGGGTCGCCTGGAACTGCGCGGCCGTGCTGCGGGCATGGCAGAGCATGCAGCGGTTGGAATTGAGGTCGACCTGGTAGCCGTCGATGCTGTGCGGGATCGTCGGCGGCTGCATCGGGTACGCGCGCTCGCGGGTCATGTCGAAGTTCTCGACCCTGGCCAGCGGCACCGGCGTCACCTCGACCGTGATCGGGACGTTCCGGCGCAGCGCATCGATGTCCTGGGCCGGGTTGCCACGGGCGCTCACCGGGGGCGCGGGCGCGGCGGCGTACTGCTTCGGCTCGCGGTCACCACAGGCCACCAGCAGTTGCGCCAGCACCAGCGCGGCCAGCAGGAGGACGAAGGACTTGGATATCCGGCGCATCTCAGGCTCCCACCGCGACGACCTTGGCCGCGCACTTCTTGAAGTCGGTCTGCTTGGAGATCGGATCGGTGGCGTCCAGCGTGACCTTGTTGATCAGCTGCGCGGCATCGAACCAGGGCACGAAGACCACGCCCGTCGGCATGCGGTTGCGGCCACGCGTCTCCACCCGCGTGCGCATGGCGCCGCGCCGCGAGACCACTTCCACCTCGTCGCCCCGCTTGAGCCCGCGGGCGCGCGCATCGTCCGGATTCATGAACACCACCGCCGACGGGAAGGCACGGTACAGCTCGGGGATGCGCATGGTCATCGAGCCCGAGTGCCAATGCTCGAGCACCCGCCCGGTCACCAGCCACAGGTTGTATTCCTCGTCCGGGGACTCCGCGGGCGGCTCGTAGGGCAGCGCCCAGATCACCGCGCGCCCGTCGGGCTGGCCGTAGAACTCGAAGCCCGTGCCCGGCTTCACGTACGGGTCGGCGCCCTCGCGGTAGCGCCAGCGCGTCTCCTGTCCGTCCACCACCGGCCAGCGCAGGCCGCGCTCCTGGTGGTAGCGGTCGAAGGGCGCGAGGTCGTGGGCGTGCCCGCGGCCGAACTCCGCATACTCCTCGAACAGGCCTTTCTGCACGTAGAAGCCGAACGCCTCGGCCTCGTCGTTGGCGTAGCCCTCCTCGATGTCGGACACCGGGAACGCATCGACCTTGCCGTTGCGGTACAGCACCTCGTACAGGGACTTGCCGCGGAACTGCGGGTTGGCCGCCAGGATCTCCTCCGGCCAGCACTCGTCGGTGGTGAAGCGCTTGGAGAACTCCATCAGCTGCCAGAGGTCCGAGCGCGCCTCGCCGGGCGCGTCCACCAGCTGGTGCCAGAAGTGGGTGCGGCGCTCGGCATTGCCGTAGGCCCCCTCCTTCTCCACCCACATCGCGCTGGGAAGGATCAGGTCGGCCGCCTGGCAGGTGACCGTGGGATAGGCATCGGACACCACGATGAAGTTGTCCGGATTGCGGTATCCCGGATAGCCCTCCTCCAGGATGTTGGCCGCGGCCTGCATGTTGTTGTTGACCTGCACCCAGTAGGCATTGAGCAGGCCGTCCTTCAGCGCGCGGTTGTGCTGCACGGCGTGGTAGCCGGGCTTGTCCTTGATGATGCCGCGCGGGATCTTCCAGATGTCCTCGGCCATGGCCCGGTGTTCCGGATTGGCCACGATCATGTCGGCCGGCAGGCGGTGGCTGAAGGTGCCGACCTCGCGCGCGGTGCCGCAGGCCGACGGCTGCCCGGTGAGCGAGAACGGGCTGTTGCCCGGCGTCGCGATCTTCCCGGTGAGCAGGTGGATGTTGTAGACCATGTTGTTGGCCCACGTGCCACGCGTGTGCTGGTTGAAGCCCATGGTCCAGAACGACATGACCTTCGTACCGGGGTCGGCATAGAGCTCGGCCAGCTGTTCCAGCCAGCCACGCTCGATGCCGGTCATCTCAACGGCGTGTTCCAGCGTATAGGGCTCGAGGAAGCGCGCGAACTGGTCGAAATCGATGTCGGTGCCGCCCTCGGGTTCGTGCCCGTGGGTGGCCGCGATCTGCAGCGGATGGTCGTCGCGCAGGCCGTAGCCGATGTTGTCGAAGCCGCGCCGGAACTTGGTGTGCTTCTGCACGAAGTCGCGGTTGACGCGGCCGGTGCGGATGATGTGGTTGGCGATGAAGTTCAGGATCACCAGGTCGGTCTGGGGCTTGAACACCATCGGGATGTCGGCGAGGTCGAAGCTGCGGTGCTCGTAGGTCGACAGCACCGCGACCTTGACGTGCGGGTTCGACAGCCGGCGGTCGGTGACCCGGGTCCACAGGATCGGGTGCATCTCGGCCATGTTCGAGCCCCACAGCACGAACGCGTCCGCGGCCTCGATGTCGTCGTAGCAGCCCATCGGCTCGTCCATGCCGAAGGTGCGCATGAAGCCGGTCACGGCCGAGGCCATGCAGTGGCGGGCGTTCGGGTCGATGTGGTTGCTGCGGAAGCCGGCCTTCATCAGCTTGTTGGCGGCATAGCCCTCCCAGACCGTCCACTGGCCGGAGCCGAACATGCCGATGCCCTCGCCGCCCTTGGCCTTGAGCACCGCGCGGAACTTCTCCTCCATGACGTCGAAGGCTTCATCCCAGCTCACCGGCATGAAGTCGCCTTCCTTGTCGTAGGCGCCGTTCTTCTTGCGCAGCAGCGGCGTGGTCAGCCGGTCGGCGCCGTACATCACCTTCGACAGGAAATAGCCCTTGACGCAGTTCAGGCCGCGGTTGACCTCGGCCTTGACGTCGCCATGGGTGGCCACCACGCGGCCATTGCGCACCGCCACGTTGATGCCACAGCCGGTGCCGCAGTAGCGGCACGGCGCCTTGCTCCACTTCAGCCCCTTGTCGCCTTCGACGACGGCTTCTGCGACATGGCCGGGAACCGGGATGCCGGCGGCGGCGGCGGCGCTGGCAATGGCGCTGTTGCGGATGAATTCGCGACGGCTGGTGCTCATCCGTGGGACTCCTGTGGATCGGACGCGGGGATATCGCCGTGCGGCTCCTGCCGCTCGACGTGGTGGTAGACGAGGTTCACGGTGATGACGCCGGGCAGCGCCTGCAGCAGGTCGATGCTTTCCATCAGGCCGCGGGTGCCGTCGCTTTCCTGCACCAGGACCATGCACGTGTCCTGCTGGAGCGCCAGGTCCAGGCCGGGGACGGCCTCGATGGCGCGGGCAAGTGCCTGCGTGGCATCGGGCTGGTGGCGGACGACGAGGCTCGCCACGTGCCACTCGGGATGTGCTTCAGGCTTCAACGGCCGCCTCCATGGACGCCGTGGACAGCGTGATCGCAGAGGACGGACAGGCGGAAACGCAGGCGCCGCAGCCGGTGCAGAGATCGGATTCGACCTGTGGCACGGCCACCGCAGGCGTGGGCGCGAAGCGGATCGCGCTGGCCTCGCAGGCGTCGCGACAGCTCCAGCACACGATCCCGCGGGCCGCGAGGCATGCCTCTCCGGGCCGGGCGCGCAAGGACCAGGGTGTCTCCGTGAGCGGGATGAACGCCTGTTCCGGGCAGGCCGCGGCGCAATCGCCGCAGAAACTGCACTCGCCCAGCGCGGGATCGAATTCGGGCAGCCCGCCCTCGCCCCGGACCAGCACGGACGGCGGACAGGCGGCGATGCAGGCATCGCAGCCGGTGCAGGCCGCGACGAACCCCGCGTCGGCCAGCGCCCACGGTGGCCGGAGGACCGGCCTCGCGCGCAGCTGGCCGCGCAGCAGTGCCCTGCGCGCTCGGTCCGGTGCCTTGTCCGGGTGGCCTCGCATCAGCCGCACCTCACGAGGTCGGCGGCCCGGTGAAGAGCATCTGCGAGATCCAGACCGCGAATCCGTAGCCACCGACGATCATCACCGACAGCAGCGGGAACAGGACGACGGTGATGAAGAAGAAGAGCGTCAGCTCCCTTCGCTTGCCTGGCTGGCCGTTTTCCGCCTCCAAGGGCGCGCTCCGCTGGCTGCTGGGATTGGCCTGCAGGCTATCCCGATTCGACCGCCGGGACCAGCCGCGACATTCCGCTTTTGCGCAACCTGTCGTGCGATGCGCACGCCAGCCCGCCGCGGCGGCCTCCGCTAGCCGGGGATGGCGGCGCATGCACGCGCCGCCATCGCGAACGAGGCCAGGCGCGCGTCGTGGTCGAAGATGTTGGCCGTCAGCAACAGCTCGTCGGGCCGGTGGCGGGAGACGAAGTCGGCGATGCCCGCGCGCAGCGTGGCCTCGTCGCCCACCACCGCGCACGCGAGCGCCGCATCGGCCGTGGCCCGCTCGACCGGGCTGCACCAGGCATCGATGTCGTCCACCGGCGGTGGCACCAGTCCGATCTCGCCGCGGCGCAGGCGCACGAAGGTCTGCTGCATGGTGGTGAACTGGCGCTTCGCCTCGGCATCCGTGGCCGCGCCGACGACATTGAGCGCGAGCATCGCGTACGGCGCCTCCAGGCGGCCCGAGGGCCGGAAGCCGGCGCGATACACCTCCAGCGCCTGCTCCATCATCGCCGGCGCGAAATGCGAGGCGAACGCGAACGGCAGGCCCATGGCGGCGGCGAGCCGTGCGCTGAACAGGCTCGACCCCAGCAGCCAGACCGGCACCTCGAGTCCCGCGCCGGGCACCGCCTGCACCTTCTGGCCCGGCCGCACCGGCCCGAAGTAGGCCAGCAGCTCGCCGACGTCATGCGGAAACGCATCGGCGCCGTCGTAATAGCGGCGCAGCGCCCGTATCGTCGCCTGGTCGGTACCCGGCGCGCGCCCCAGGCCGAGGTCGATGCGCCCCGGATACAGCGAGGCCAGCGTGCCGAACTGCTCGGCCACCTGCAGCGGCGCGTGGTTGGGCAGCATCACGCCGCCCGCACCGACGCGGATGGTCGACGTGCCACCGGCGATATGCCCGATCAGCACCGCGGTCGCGGCGCTGGCGATGCCAGGCATGTTGTGGTGCTCGGCCAGCCAGAAGCGGTGGTAGCCCTGCTGCTCGGCGTGGCGCGCCAGGTCGAGACTGTTGGCAAAGGCCCGGGCGGGGGTGCTGCCTTCGCAGACCGGGGCGAGGTCGAGCAGGGAATACGGGATCATGGCGGGCTCGCGCGGGGAGTGTGCCGACAACATGGGGCCGTGGCGCCCGGATCCCACCCCGGCTCAGATCTCGACCTGTGCCCCCAGCTCCACCAGGCGGTTGCCCGGGATCCTGAAGTAGCTGTTGGCCGGGGCTGCGTTGCGGTGCATCAGCGCGAACAGCTTGTCGCGCCACACCGGCATGCCGACGCGGGAGCTGGCGACCACCGTCTCGCGGCCCACGAAGTAGGTGGTGTCCATCGGGTCGATGTCCAGGCCTTCCATGTCGCAGCCGCGCATCAGCGCCAGCGGTACGTCGGGCGCGTCCATGAAGCCGAAGCGTACGGTCACCCGGTAGAAGCCGTCGCCGATGCCGCGCAGCTCCAGCCTGCGGTCGGCCGGCGCGTACGGCACCGACAGCGTCTCGGCGGTGAGGAACAGGTTGCGCTCATGCAACACCTTGTTGTGCTTCAGGTTGTGCATGAACGCGTGCGGCACCACGCCCGGGTCGCTGGTCATGAAGATCGCGGTGCCGGGCACGCGCACCGGCGGCGCCAGCATCAGCCCGGAGATGAAGGTATCCAGGCGCAGGCCGTTCACCTGCACGGCGTCGCGCAGCAGCGTCCGGCCGTGGCGCCAGGTGCGCAGCATCGTGAACAGGACGATGCCGAGCACCAGCGGGAACCAAGCGCCCTGCAGCACCTTGGCGCCATTGGCCACCACGAACGCGATGTCGATCACGAGAAAGCCCAGGCAGCAGGGCAGCACCCAGCGCCGCGCCTTCGTCCACAGCGCGCGCGCCACGATCGCCAGCAGAAGGGTGTCGATCAGCATCGTCATCGACACCGAAATGCCGTAGGCCGCCGCCAGCGACGACGACGAGCGGAAGCTCAGCACCAGCAGGATCACGATCACCGCCATCGCCCAGTTGACCGCGGGGATGTAGATCTGGCCGATGGTGTCGCTGGAGGTGTGCTTGACGCGCATGCGCGGGATGTAGCCCAGCTGCATGGCCTGGCGCGCGACCGAGAAGCCGCCGGTGATGACCGCCTGCGACGCGATGACGGTGGCCGCCGTGGCGAGCACGATCATCGGCCAGCGCCCCCATTCCGGCACGCCGATGAAGAACGGGTTGCGGATGGCGGCCGGGTCCTCGAGCACCAGCGCCCCCTGCCCCAGGTAGTTGAGCATCAGCGAGGGCAGGACGAACCAGTACCAGCCCAGCCTGATCGGCCGCGCGCCGAAGTGGCCCATGTCGGTATAGATGGCCTCGCCGCCGGTCACCGCCAGTACCACCGCGCCGAGGATGAAGACGCCGCCCCAGCTGTGCTCGACGAAGAAGCGCGCCGCCCACAGCGGGTTGATGGCCTTCAGCACTTCGGGCTCGTGCACGATGTTGAGGATCCCCAGCGCGGCCAGCGCGAGGAACCAGACGATGGTGACCGGGCCGAAGATGCGCCCCACCTTCTCGGTGCCGAAGCGCTGGGTCGCGAACAGCACCGCCAGCACCAGCACGGTGATCGGCACGATCCAGTCATGCAGCTGCGGTGCCACCACCTCCAGGCCTTCCACGGCCGAGAGCACCGAGATCGCCGGGGTGATCACGCCGTCGCCGAAGAACAGCGAGGCCCCGAACACGCCCAGGATGCCGACCAGGTAGACCGATTTCGACCCGGGCTTCAGGCTGCGCTGGGCGAGCGCCATCAGCGCCATGATGCCGCCCTCGCCCTCGTTGTCGGCGCGCATGATGATGGTGACGTACTTGAGCGTCACCACCACCGTCAGCGCCCAGAAGATGAGCGACAGGATGCCGAGCACGGTGTCGTGGTCGGCGGTCAGGCCGTAATGCGGGTTGAAGGCCTCGCGCAGGGTGTACAGCGGACTGGTGCCGATGTCGCCGAAGACCACGCCGATGGCGCCGACCACGAGGCCGGCCAGTCCAATCCGGCCCTGGCCACCGGCATCACCGGGATGGCCGCGCCCGACCTGCGGGGCGGCGGAAGGCGTGGAAGCAGCAGAGTGCATGGGTGTTCCGATCGGCGGCCGGCTCAGCGAAGCGCGGACTGTAGCGCCTTCCGGATGATGGATTCCGCAGGGTCGCCCTCGGCCTGCGCCTGGCGCGCCATGCGTTGCGCTTCGGCCGGTTTGTAGCCGAGCTGCTGCAGGGCGATGGTCGCCTCCGACAGCGGGTCGGCAGGCACGCCCGCGGCCGGCGCCGCCAGCGCGCCACCCATGATCGCTTCGGCGCGGTCGCGCAGTTCGACCACGATGCGCTCGGCGGTCTTCTTGCCGATGCCCGGGATGCGCGTCAGTGCCGTGACGTCGCCGGCCTGCACCAGGCGCGCGAATTCCTCGACGCTGGCACCGGACAGGATCGCCAGGGCGATCTTCGCGCCGATGCCGCTGACCCGCTGCACGTCGCGGAACAGCCGGCGCTCGGCGTCGCTGGCGAACCCGTACAGCGAGACCGAGTCCTCCTTTTGCGCGTAATGCGTGAACAGCGTCACCTCTTTCCCGAGCACGGGCAGCTCGTAGAAGGTGCTCATCGGTGCCTCGAGCTCGTAGCCCACGCCGTTGACGTCGAGCACCAGCCAGGGCGGCGACTTGTGCGCGAGCACGCCACGCAGGCGCCCGATCACCGGCGACTCCAGGCCATGCGCGCGTCGATCCCCATGCGCTGCGCACTGGCGCGGGTGTGCGCATGGGTGATGGCGATGGCGAGCGCATCGGCCGCATCGGCCTGCAGCCGGCCCTTCAGCCCGAGGATGGCGCCGACCATGTGCTGCACCTGGGTCTTGTCCGCCGCGCCCTTGCCGACCAGGGCCAGCTTCACCTGGCGCGCGCCGTACTCGCTTACCGGCAGGCCGTGCATGACCACCGCGCAGATCGCGGCGCCCCGGGCCTGGCCGAGCTTGAGCGCGGAATCGGCATTCTTCGACACGAAGACCTGTTCGATCGCGACCTCGTCCGGCCGGTGCTCCTCGACCACGGCGCGCAGCCCGTCGAGCAGGCGGCGCAGGCGCTGCGGCAGGTCGCCCGGCACCGCCGCGGCCCCGGCCAGCAGGTCCAGCGGCGCGTGGTAGACATGCGTGATGCGGCCGGCGGCGTCGACGTCGATGATGCCGACGCCGGTGCGCTGCGAGCCCGGGTCGATGCCGAGGATCCTGGTCACGTCATCCAGCTTACGCGTATGCGTCGTCGCCGAGGTCGGCGTTGGAGTACACGGCCTGCACGTCGTCGATGTCCTCGAGCCAGCGCAGCAGCTTGACCACCTGCTGCGCGGTCTCGCCCTCGACGGCGATGTCGTTGTCGGCGCGCAGGGTCACCTCGCTGTGCGCGGCGGGAAGTCCGGCACCGGCCATGGCGCCGCGCACGGCGGCGAAATCCTCGGGGGAGGTCAACACGTCGATGGCGCCGTCCTCGGGATAGACCACCACGTCCTCGGCGCCGGCCTCGATGGCGGCGTTGGTCACCGCGTCCTCGTCGGCCCCGGCCTCGTAGCGCAGGATGCCGAGCTTGCGGAACATGAAGGCCACCGAGCCATCGGTGCCGAGGTTGCCGCCGAACTTGCCGAAGGCATGGCGCACGTCGGCCACGGTGCGGACCTTGTTGTCGGTCAGGCAGTCCACGATCACGGCCACGCCGCCGGGGGCATACCCCTCGTAGCGGATCTCCTCGTAATCGACGCCTTCCAGCTCACCCGTGGCCTTCTTGATGGCGCGCTCGATGACGTCCTTGGTCATGTTGGCCGAGAGCGCCTTGTCGACGGCGCTGCGCAGGCGCGGGTTGCCCCCGGGGTCACCGCCGCCGGCACGCGCGGCGACCGAGATCTCGCGGATCAGCTTGGTGAAGATCTTCCCGCGACGCGCGTCTTCCGCGTTCTTGCGAGCCTCGATCGAGGGACCCCTGCCCATGCGTGCTACCCGTCCTCTGTATTGGCTGCGACAGCGGATTTTAACCCGATGCCCGAGCCGATCGCGGGAAACGGCCCTGCGCCAGGAACCCCGCCGCCTGCCGCACGGCCTCGTCGGAAAACAGCAGGCCGCTGTGCGAGGCATCGATCACCACGTGATCGGCCAGGCCGGGCACGCGGGTTTCCTCCAGGCCGACGGTGCCGTCGTGCACGCCATCGAAGCGGGCCACCAGCGCGCCCAGTCCGCGCGGCCGCCGGCCCGCGACCATGCCGACCTCGATGCCGGCGGGAAGCACCTGGCAGCCCGTGCGCAGCAGGGCGGCGCTGCGACCGAGATAGAGTGCGGTCAGCGCATGCCGCGACAGCACCTTCGCGGCTCCGCTCCCGCACAACGGGGTGCCGAGGCAGACCATCCGCGCGACCGGGAGCGAGGGTTCCGCGCGCAACGCCTCCAGCGCCATCAGCCCGCCCAGGCTGTGACCGACGATATGCGTCGCGGGCCCGCCGCGCAGTCGCTCGCACACCGCATCCACCGCGGCACCGGTGCTGCCGATGATGCTGCGGTAACCGAGGATGCCGGCGGTGTAACCCAGCGCCCGCAGGCCGGCGGCGAAGTGGCGCATGGCCAATGGCGGCATCCAGAGGCCGTGCACCAGCAGCACCCGCGAGGCGTGGTGCCCGTCCTGGCCACGGATGCCGGTGGGCCCGTGTGCGGATCGCTGCCGCATGGGCTACGGCCCGCGCCCGGCCGGGCGGCGGAGGATGAATTCGCGGTCGCGTGCCTCGCCGACATGGAAGAGGTATTCGCCCACCGGCGCGAAGCCGCGCCGGGCGTAGAAGCGCTGGGCGCCGGCGTTCCCGGACCAGACACCGACCCACAGCGTGCGCGGACCTTTACGCTCCAGCCAGTCCAGCGCGACATCCATCAGGCGACCGCCCCAGCCACCGCCCTGGTGCGAGGCCAGCACGTAGAGACGCTTGAGCTCGCCGTCGCCCGGGGCCACGTCGGCATGCGGCAGTCCGCAGGGTCCGGCCGCGGCGTGGCCAACCGCCTCGCCACCATCCTCCAGCAACCAGACCGCGTAGTCGGGATGCGACAGGATCACCCGCTGCCTCTCGACCGCGTAGGCCTCGTCGAGAAAGGCCTGCAGGTCGCCCGGATCATAGAGGTGCCCGAAGGCCTGGACGAAGGTCCGGGCGGCCAGGTCCGACAGGCGCGCCGCGTCGTCCGGCACCGCTCGGCGGATGGTCAACGCGGGTCGGATCATCGGTCTTCGTGGCGGTCAGACGGCCTTGGGGCGGACGGCGACGTGCACCTCGGCCAGCTGGGCATCGTCGATCGGCGACGGCGCGCCGGTCATCAGGCACTGGGCGCTGGTGGTCTTGGGGAAGGCGATCACGTCGCGGATCGATTCCGTGCCCGCCATCAGCGCGGCGATGCGGTCGATGCCGAAGGCGATGCCGCCGTGCGGCGGCGCACCGTGCTTCAGCGCATCCAGCAGGAAGCCGAACTTGGCCTGCTGCTCGTCGGCGCCGATCCCCAGCAGTTCGAACACCGCCGCCTGCATCTGCGGGCGATGGATACGGATCGAACCGCCGCCGATCTCGTTGCCGTTGAGCACCATGTCGTAGCCGCGGCTGGTGGCGGTGCGGGCATTGGCGCGCAGGTCGTCGATGTCGTCCACCGCGGGCGCGGTGAACGGGTGATGCAGCGCGACGTAGCGCTGGGCCTCGTCGTCGAATTCGAACATCGGGAAGTCGGTGACCCAAAGCGGCTTCCAGCCATCTTCGACCAGGCTGAAGTCACGGCCGGCCTTGAGCCGCACGGCGCCCATGAAGTCGCTGACCGTGTTGTACGCGCCGGCGCCGAAGAACACGATGTCGCCATTGGCCGCGCCCACGTGCTGCAGCAAGGCGGCGAAGGCGGCTTCGTCGAAGAACTTCGCCACCGGCGAATTCACCGCGCCGTCCTCGCCGATCTTGGCGTAGGCCAGGCCCTTGGCGCCGTACTTGGCGGCATGCGCGGCGTACTCGTCGATCTGCTTGCGGCTGAGCGTCGCGCCGCCGGGGATGCGCAACGCGCACACCCGCATGCCGTCCACGCCGGCGGCGTCGGTGAACACCTTGAACTGCGAGTCGCGCACCTGCGCGTCCACGTCCACCAGCTCCAGCGCGATGCGAAGGTCGGGCTTGTCGGAGCCGTAGCGACGCATGGCCTCGGCCCAGGTCATGCGCGGGAAGGCACCCAGCTCGACGCCCACCACCTCGCGGAACACGTCCTGCACCATCTGCTCGACGGTGTCCTGCACGATGGCCTCGTCGACCCAGGCGAACTCCATGTCGAGCTGGGTGAATTCCAGCTGGCGGTCGGCGCGCAGGGCTTCGTCACGGAAGCAGCGCGCGATCTGGTAGTAGCGGTCGAAGCCCGCCATCATCAGGATCTGCTTGAACAGCTGCGGGCTCTGCGGGAGTGCGTAGAACTCGCCGGGATGCATGCGCGCAGGCACCAGGAAGTCGCGCGCGCCCTCGGGGGTGGCCTTGGTCAGGATCGGGGTCTCGATATCCTGGAAGTCGCGTGCGTCCAGCCAGCGGCGGAGCGCGGCCACCAGCCTGGTGCGGGTGCGCATGCGGCGCTGCATTTCGGGGCTGCGCAGGTCGAGGTAGCGGTACTTGAGGCGGATGTCCTCGCCCGGGTTCTCATGGTGGTGGAAGGGCAGCGGCTCGGCCTTGTTCAGCACTTCGATGCCGGTGGCGACCACTTCGACCTGGCCGGTGCGGATCTTCGCGTTCACCGATTCGCGGCGGCGGACGGTGCCGGTCACGCGCAGGCAGTCCTCGTAGCCGACCCTGGCGGCGGTGGCGATGACGGCGGCGTTGCCTTCGGCGTCCGACGGCTCGGCCACGACCTGGACGATGCCTTCGTGGTCGCGCAGGTCGATGAAGCACAGGCCGCCGAGGTCGCGGGCGACGTCGGCCCAGCCGCAGAGGGTGACGGTCTGGCCGACCATCGACTCGTCGATCAGGCCGCAGAAATGGGTACGCATGGAGACTCCGGACGCGGGAAACGGGCCGCCTGGTCGGCGGAGCCGCCTAGTTTAAGGGGTGGGCGGGTGGGCGGCGCGCGCGCACGCCGCGCGAGTGTCATGTTGCGAGGCGATTTCGGCTTGGGGAGCCTCGGCTCCGGGCGAGGGCGTGTCGCTGCAAGGGGGGTATGGACAGCGCACAAGGACGTGCGCGGTAGCCGCTTCAGCCATGGATGGCTGATGCGGCGGTCCATACCCCCCTTGCAGCGCCCCGCGTCGCGGGGTTGGACGGCTCGGCTTCGAGGTGGCCAGGACGCTGCGGTTCGCAGGCCGGGCTTATCGTTCACCCCTTCGGGTCGGTACCCGGGTCAGACTTGCCGCATACGCGATCGCCATGAGGACCGGTTTGACTGCACTGCGCCACCGCAACGCCCACGCCACCACCTGCCCCGCCGCCATGAGCGCCGGGAGTCTTCCGCGATGATGTCCACGGTCCGCCCCCTGGCGGCGCTGCTTGCCGGCGTCGCGCTGCTGCTCCTGGGAAGCGGGTTGCTCAGCACGCTGGTGGCAGTGCGCGGGCGCATCGAGGGTTATGACGACCAGGTGCTGGGGCTGGTGATGTCGGCGTACTTCGCGGGGTTCTTCGTCGGCACCTATGCGGCGCCGGGGCTGATCCAGCGCATCGGCCACATCCGTGCCTTCGCGTTCTACGCCTGCTTGTGCGCGGTCACGGTGCTGTTGCACCCGATCCTGGTCTCGCCCTGGGCCTGGGGAGTGCTGCGCCTGGGCACGGGCATCGGGCTGGTGGGGCTGTACACGGTGATCGAGAGCTGGCTCAACGTGCAGGCGCCACCGGGCCAGCGGAGCCAGGTGTTCGCCACCTACATGGCGGTGAACCTGCTTGCGCTGGCGGGCGGGCAGTGGCTGGTGGGGCTGGCCGACCCGGCGGGATTCGTGCCCTTCAGCCTGGCGGCCATCCTGGTGTGCCTTGCGGCCCTGCCGGTGACCGCCAGCCGCATGGTGCAGCCCGAACTGCCGGCGATGCCGCGGCTGGCGCTGAAGGCACTGTTCCGGGCGGCGCCGGCCGCCACGCTTGGCGCGCTGTTCGCGGGGATGACGCTGGGCGCCTTCTGGGGCCTGGGGGCGGTGTACGCCACCCGCATCGGTCTGGACGTGACCGGGGTGGCGCTGCTGATGAGCACGACCATCCTCGGCGGGGCGGCGCTGCAATGGCCCATCGGCCACCTGTCCGACGGTGCCGACCGTCGCACCGCGCTGGTCATCGTCTGCCTGCTGGCCGCGGGTGCCGCGGCCGCGATGATGCTGCCGGTGGGCGCGACGGGGCTGCCCTTGTACGTGCTGTGCTTCTGCTTCGGCGGGCTGGCCTTCGCGATCTATCCGATCTGCATGGCCCACCTGCTCGATCACCTGCCGCCGGAAGACGCCCTCTCGGCAGGAAGCAGCCTGTTGCTGCTCAACGGGGTGGGCTCGGCGATCGGCCCGGCCGTGGCCGGTATCGCGATGACGCACCATGGCGCGTCGGCGCTGCCGGCGTTCTATGCGGCCACGCTGCTGCTGGTGGCCCTGGTGGCGGGTGGCCGCAGGTTGCTGCGCCACCGCGACAACGCCCACCCTTCGGTCTTCCACGCGATGCTGCGCACCACGCCGACGGCGATCGAGCTGTTGCCTGAAGTGGATGCCGGTGGCGGCGCGGACGCACCCGACGCCGCCACGCGGAAGGGCTGAGCTGCCGCGTCAGCTGCCGGCGGGCGCCGGGGCGGGGGCGGCAGTGGTTGCGGCAGCCGGTGCGGCCTCGGCGGGC
>DATBUS010000059.1:0-25087 GCA_036515815.1 Luteimonas sp. | reverse complement strand
GATCCAGGCCGAACTTCGCCATGCGCGCGTCGAGCACGTCCAGGCGTTCCTCGCGCTGCGAACCGCCGATGATCTCGCCGATGCCCGGGGCCAGCACGTCCATCGCCGCGACGGTCTTGCCGTCATCGTTCAGGCGCATGTAGAAGGCCTTGATGTGCTCGGGGTAGTTGGTCACCACCACCGGGCGACCGACATGTTCCTCGGTCAGCCAGCGCTCGTGCTCGGTCTGCAGGTCCAGGCCCCATTCGACCGGGAAGTCGAACTTCTGCCCTGACTTCTGCAGCAGCGACACCGCGTCGCCGTACTCGATGCGCTCGAAGGGCGCGTCGATGAACGCCTCCAGGCGCGTGATCGCGTCCTTCTGCACGCGCTCGGCGATAAAGGCCATGTCGTCGCCGCGCTCATCCAGCACCGCCCTGAACAGGTACTTGAGGAACTCCTCGGCCACCCGCGCGGTTTCGGCCAGGTCGGCGAACGCGATCTCGGGCTCGATCATCCAGAACTCGGCCAGGTGGCGCGTGGTGTGGCTGTTCTCGGCACGGAATGTCGGACCGAAGGTGTAGACCTTGCTCATGGCCAGCGCGAACGCTTCTACGTTGAGCTGGCCGGACACGGTCAGGAAGGTCTCCTTGCCGAAGAAGTCGCGGCTGAAGTCCACGGTGCCGTCCTTGCCCAGAGGCAGGTTCGCCATGTCGAGCGTGGACACGCGGAACATCTGCCCGGCGCCCTCCGCGTCGGAGGTGGTGATGACCGGCGTGTTGATCCAGTAGTAGCCGTTCTCGTGGAAATACCGGTGCGCGGCCTGCGCCAGGCAGTGCCGGATGCGGGTCACGGCGCCGAACAGATTGGTCCGGGGGCGCAGGTGGGCGACTTCGCGCAGGAACTCGAGCGAGTGCGCCTTGGGCTGGATCGGGTAGGTCTCCGGATCCTCCACCCAGCCGACGACCTCGATCGAGTCGGCCTGGATCTCGAAGCTCTGGCCCTGGCCCTGGGAGGCGACGAGGGTGCCGGTGGCGATCACCGAGCAGCCGGCGGTCAGTCGCTTCACCTCGGTTTCGTAGTTCGCGAGCCCGGCGGGCGCGACCACCTGGATGGGCGCGAAGCAGGAGCCGTCGCTGACGTTGACGAAGCTGAGCCCGGCCTTGGAGTCGCGCCGGGTGCGTACCCAGCCACGGACCGTGACTTCGCCGCCGGCGGGAATCCCGCCCGCGAGCGCATGTTCGACGCTGACCACCGTCATGCCCTGGATCCTTGGAATACGAGAAGGGAAAGCGGAAAGTCTACCGGACGCACCGTCCCGTGGTCCGGGGCCCGGCGCGCCCGCGGACGCGTAGAATGGCGTCATGGCCATTACCCTTGCTCCCGCTGCCCTCGAACGCGTGAAGGGCTACCTCGCTTCCGATCCCAAGGCCCTTGGCCTGCGCTTCGGCGTGCGCCGCACCGGCTGCTCCGGCTGGGGCTATGCGGTCGACCTCGCCCGGGACGAACAGCCCGGCGACACGGTCTTCGAACAGGACGGCGTGCGCATCTTCATCGACGCCGACAGCCTGCCCCTGGTCGATGGCACCGAGATGGATTTCCTGAAGCAGGGCCTGAACGAGCAGTTCACGTTCCGAAACCCGAAGGCCGCCGCCGAGTGTGGCTGCGGCGAGAGCTTCACGACCGACGCCGACAAGGTCGCCTGAGGGGACATCGGGGAGCGGTCGCTTCGTTGGGGAGCGCGCCGCGGGAGGCGGCTGGCAGGGGAGTGCTCCGCCCGGCCGCAGACGTCCGTGTCTGAAGCCGGGGCGTGGGCCATCCATGGCCCACTCTCCGCACTCCCCCCGCCAACCACCTCCCGCCCCACCGCTCCCGTGGTCCCCGAGGTCCGCCGCGTGGGCGTTATCGCCGGAGGCGTGTTCCTGCTTTAGCGGGGCTCTCGCACTCCCCGAGCGGGACGGCGTGGACATCGCAACCTCGCGGGAAGCGGGACACTGCGTGGGGGGTATCGACAGCGCACAAGGACGTGCGCGGTAGGCGCTTCAGCCATGGATGGCTGATGCGCCGGTCGGTACCCCCCCGCGTAGTGGCACGCGTCCATCGCGAAGCCGACGCCGTCCGTCACCCGAGTCGGCCGGGAAACAGGAACTTGCGTGCCCTGGACGCGACTGCCATAATGCGCGGCTCCCGTTTTTCCGGGAGTCCCTTGCCCCACGGCGTCCGCCAGGACCGTCCGGGGGCTGCCCCGGCCCAGCGGCCTCCGCCGCGGCCGATATCCACAAGGAAACAACATGCGTCACTACGAGATCGTGTTCCTGGTCCACCCGGACCAGAGCGAGCAGGTGCCGGCCATGGTCGAGCGCTACAAGACCCTGATCGAAGGCGCCGAAGGCAAGATCCACCGCCTGGAAGACTGGGGCCGCCGCCAGCTGGCATACCCCATCGACAACCTCGTCAAGGCCCACTACGTCCTGATGAACATCGAGGCCGGCCAGTCCGTGCTCGACGAGCTGGTGGAAGGCTTCCGCTTCAACGACGCCATCCTGCGCCACCTCGTGATCCGTCGCGACGAGGCCGACACCGAGCAGTCGCTGATCATGAAGAACAAGGACGAGAAGCCGGAGAAGTCCGACCGTCCGGAGCGCGGCGAGCGCCGCCGCCGTGACGACGAGGAAGGCGAGGGCGAGAAGCCCGCCGCCGACGCCGACAACTCCGAAGCCGCCTGAGGATCACCGACATGTCCAAGTTTTTCCGCCGCCGCAAGTTCTGCAAGTTCACCGCCGAGGGCGTCAAGGAGATCGACTACAAGGATCTCAACACCCTGCGCCAGAACCTGACCGAGAACGGCAAGATCGTTCCCAGCCGCATCACCGGCACCAAGTCGAAGTACCAGCGCCAGCTCGCCACCGCCGTCAAGCGCGCGCGTTTCCTGGCCCTGATCCCGTACACCGACAACCACAACGTCTGATCCGCGTCCGCCCCCGCGCGGGGCGGCGTGCATCCACCGTCCATTCGGACAGCAAGAGTTGCGGCGCGCGTGGGCGCGTCGCTAACGGATACGGAGTAAACCCATGGATCTGATCCTTCTCGAGAAGGTCGTCAACCTCGGCAACCTCGGCGACAAGGTCACCGTGAAGCCCGGCTACGGCCGCAACTTCCTGGTGCCGCAGGGCAAGGCCGTGCCGGCCACCGCCGCCAACCTGGCCGGGTTCGAGGCGCGCCGCGCCGAGTACGAAGCCAAGGCCGAAGCCAGCCTGTCCGAGGCGCAGTCGCGCCTGGCCGCGCTGGAAGACGCGAGCGTCACCGTGTACGCCAATGCCTCGACCGAAGGCAAGCTGTACGGCTCGGTCGGCCCGCGCGACATCGCCGAAGCGCTGACGAAGGCCGGCACGCCGGTCAACAAGTCGGAAGTGGTGATGGGCGAGGGTGCCTTCCGCACCGTTGGCGAGTTCGAGGTCGTGGTGCACCTGCACGCCGACGTCGAGACCACCGTCAAGGTCGTGGTCGAAGCCGAAGCCTGAGCCCCCGCGGCCAGGCAGTGGAACGGGCGCCGCAGGGCGCCCGTTTCCGTTTCAGCAGGGCCCGTCGCGGCTCCTGCGATACCCACCGGTTATCCACAGGGTTGTCTGCAACGCTTCCCGGCCGGGGGCCAGTACGATGTCCGTCCGATACAGCACCAGGGGCCGCCGCGACGGCTCCACCAGGGGAGTCCCGATACACATGAGCGCCAGGCCCGGCTTCAAGCGTGACCGCCGCGACTTCGAAGGGCGCGGCGACGCCCGGGTCGAACAGTTGCGCGTGCCGCCGCAGTCGGTCGAGGCCGAGCAGGCGGTGCTGGGCGGGCTCATGCTCTCGCCGGAGTCCTACGACCGCGTCGGCGACCAGCTCGACGAAACCGACTTCTACCGCCGCGACCACCAGCTGATCTTCCGCGCGATCAAGGAGCTGGCCGAACGCAACCGCCCCTTCGACGCGGTGACGCTTGGGGAATGGTTCGAATCGCAGGGCGAATCCGAACTCGTGGCCGGTGGTGCCTACCTGGTGGAACTCGCCACCACCACGCCTTCGGCCGCGAACATCGTCGCCTACGCCGAGATCGTGCGTGACAAGGCGGTGCTGCGACAGCTGATCGAGGTCGGCACCGGGATCGTCAACGATGGCTTCCAGCCCGAAGGGCGCGACAGCGCGGAGATCCTGGCGAGGGCCGAGCAGGAGGTCTTCGCGATCGCCGAGGCCGGCAACCGCGGCCGCAAGGACTTCACCGCGGTCAACCAGGCCATGGCCGAAGCCTTCGACGTGCTACAGACGCGCTACAACAGCGGTGGCGGCATCACCGGCCTGCCCACCGGCTACGTCGAGTTCGACGAGATGACCGCCGGCCTGCAGCCGACCGACCTGATCATCCTCGCGGCGCGCCCGGCGATGGGCAAGACCACGCTCGCGCTCAACATCGCGGAATACGCCGCGATGAAGACGAAGAAGCCGGTGGCCGTGTTCTCGATGGAAATGTCGGCCAGCCAGCTCGCACTGCGCCTGATCTCGTCGGTCGGCCGCGTCAACGCCGCGCGGCTGCGCACCGGCCAGCTCGAGGACGAGGACTGGAGCCGCATTTCCAGCGCGATCCGGCTGCTGAAGGAAACCAAGATCTTCATCGACGATACGCCGGCGCTGTCGCCCGATGCGCTGCGCGCCAAGGCCCGCCGCCTCAAGCGCGAGCATGGCCTGGGCATGATCATGATCGACTACCTGCAGCTGATGCAGGTGCCGGGCAACAGCGAGAACCGCGCCACCGAGATCTCCGAGATCAGCCGCTCGCTCAAGGCGCTCGCGAAGGAGCTCAACGTGCCGGTGATCGCGCTGTCCCAGCTCAACCGCTCGCTGGAAACGCGGACCGACAAGCGCCCCGTGATGGCCGACCTGCGCGAGTCCGGCGCCATCGAGCAGGACGCCGACGTCATCGTCTTCATCTACCGCGACGACTACTACAACAAGGAAAATTCGCCGGACAAGGGCCTGGCCGAGGTGATCATCGGCAAGCAGCGTAACGGTCCCACCGGATCGGTGAAGCTGAAGTTCTTCGGCGAATACACGCGTTTCGACAACCTCGCCCACGACTCGGTCGGAAGCTTCGAGTAAACCCGCATGAGCCTGCCCGTCTCCGAGCGCCCGACGCGCGCGGTGGTCGACCTCGACCGCATCGCCGGCAACCTGCATGCCATCCGCGCGCACGTGGGCGTGCCGGTTATGGCCATCGTCAAGGCCAATGCCTACGGGCATGGGCTGGTGCAGGTGGCGCGCCACCTGCAGTCGGTGGGCGTGGAGCACCTGGGCGTGGCGTTCCCGGAGGAGGGCATCGCACTGCGCCGGGCGGGCGTCACGGTGCCGATCCTGGTGCTTGGCGGCGTGTTCGCGCAGCAGGTGGCGCAGTACATCGCGCATGACCTGCAGATCACCGTGTCCTCCCTCGAGAAGCTTCGCCAGGTGGAGGCCACCGCGGAGGCCATGGGGCGGCGCGCCACGGTCCACCTGAAGGTCGACACGGGCATGCAGCGCATCGGCGTGCATGCCTGGAGCGCGGGCCCCTTCATCGAGGCCGCCGTGGCATCGCGCTGGATCACGCTTGCGGGGATCTTCTCGCACCTGGCCTGCGCCGACGAGCCGGACTCACCGATGACGGCCCTGCAGCTGGAGCGCTTCCACGAGGCCTGCGCGCACTTCCCGCGGATCGGCGCCCCGATGCCGCCCCGGCACATCGCCAACTCGGGCGGCGTGCTGCACTTCCCCGAAACGCGGCTGGACATGGTGCGGCCGGGCATCATGCTCTACGGCGTGTTGCCGGGTGCCGCCTGTCGCCGGACGGTGGCTGTGGAGCCGGCAATGCGCCTGGTGTCGCGCGTGGTGTACTTCAAGGTGGTCGAGGCCGGATACCCGGTGAGCTACGGTGCCACCTGGGCGCCGGCGCGGGATACGCGCGTGGTCACCATCCCGATCGGCTACGGCGACGGCTATCCGCGCGCGCTGTCCTCGCGTGGATCGGTCCTCATCCAGGGCCAGCGCTTCCCCGTGGTGGGGCGCGTCTGCATGGACCAGTTCATGGTCGACATCGGCGAGCACAGCGCCTGGAACGATGACGAGGTCGTCCTGATCGGGCGCCAGGGCGATGCCGAGCTGCGGACCGAGGACGTGGCGGAGGCGGCCGGCATGATCCCCTACGAAGTGCTCGTGGGCCTCAACGACCGGATCCCGCGCATGTACCGCGGGGCCGGCTTGCCGGACGCTGAATAGAGGCGCGGCCCATCACCCTGCCGGGACGCGTCGGCGGGTAGGTTCGCCCTGTTCATCCAACAGGGCGCATGGCGCCCGCAAAAGGAGCCCCCGACATGCGCACCTCTCCCCGAATCCTGCTTGCCTCCGCCGTGGCCGGTGCGGTCCTGCTGACCAGCTGCGCCAGCTATACCGGCCAGACCAGCGACCCCAACGATCCCAACCTGACCCGCCGCAACGCGATCATCGGCGCCGGCATTGGCGCGGTGGCTGGCCTCCTGAGTGGCTCGGACGCCACTGAACGCCGCCAGCGCGCCCTGGTCGGCGCCGGCGTCGGTGGAATCGCCGGTGGCGCGGTGGGGGCCTACCAGGATCGCCAGGAAGCCGAGTTGCGCCGCCAGACCGCCGGCACCGGCATCGTGGTCGACCGAGAAGGCGACGTCATCAAGCTCAACCTGCCCGACGGCGTGACCTTCGACTTCAACAAGACCGAGCTCAAGCCGCAGTTCTACCCGGCGCTCAACAACGTCGCGCGGACGCTGGCGGAGTACAACCAGACGATCGTCGAGGTCGCCGGGCATACCGACAATGTCGGTGGCGATGCGGTCAACCAGCGCATCTCCGAGCAGCGCGCGTCGTCGGTCGCCAACTACCTGATTGGCCAGGGCCTGATGCGCGAGCGCTTCGAGGTGGTGGGCTTCGGCAAGTCGATGCCGATCGCCGACAACGCCACCGAGCAGGGCCGGGCGCTCAACCGCCGCGTCGAGATCCGCGTGGTGCCGCTGCAGGGCTGAGGCCGACCGCGCGGTTCACCGCAGCCCGCAGGGGCCGCAGGAATGCGGCCCCTGCTGCGTTTCACGCAATCGCAGCCGGGCATGGGGGAAGCTTTTGACCCAGGTCAACGCCAGGCCTGGCCCCAGGGCGTGCAATCAGCAGCTACGCCCAGGAGACCCGCATGTACCAGGATCTCGTCGTTCCACTCACCGGCACGCCCGGCGACGCCGCCGCCATCGATGCGGCGCTTGATCTTGCACGCGCCGCCGGCGCGCGCGTCACGGTGCTGCAGATGCTCGACCTGCCGATGCCGACGGGGAACCCCTGGGGCGTGATGCCCGATATCGCGCTGGGGGACTTCTACAGCCGGCAGCGGGCACAGGCGGAGGTCGACCTCGAGCGGCGCCGGTCGCAACTGGCGGGCAGCGGTGTCGAGTGCGAGGTGCGGCTGGTCGAAGCGCTGTTCTCGGCACCGCCGAGGCAGGCGGCGCGCGTGGCGCATGCGGCCGACCTGGTGGTGCTGGCCGGACCCGCGGATGGCGGCGCCGGCGGCAGCGTCGCGCACGACTTCGCCGCCGCGTTGCTCCTGGAGTCCGGACGGCCCGTGCTGGTGGTGCCTCCCGGTGCCAGGGCGCCGTCGCCGGGCAGCGGCGTGCTCGTGGGGTGGCGCCAGGGTGCCGAGGCGGCGCGTGCCGTGCACGACGCCCTGCCGCTCCTGCGTGCGGCCTCCCGGGTCGAGGTGCTGGCGATCGACCCCCCGCCCGGCCAGGACGACGCCCTGGACCTGGCGGAACTGGCGACTCACCTTGCGCGCCACGGCGTCCGTGTGGAGCCGGTGGTGCGCGGGTCGCAGGGCCGCGCCGTGGCCGACATCCTGGTGGAGCATGCGCGCGCGATGCCGGCATCGCTGATCGTGGCCGGTGGCTACGGGCATTCGCGACTGCGCGAATGGGTGATGGGCGGCGCCACCCGCGAGCTCCTGCTGACGTCGCCGCTGCCGGTGCTGTTTTCCCACTGAAGCGGCGACGGCGCTGGCGCTGTTACATACGGTTACAAACCGTTACCGGCCGCTGCCCGAGCGCGGGCGGCGTCTGAATAGAGTGAGCGGCATCCGCAGCACAGGAGCCGCACATGTTCCAGACCGCCACCCGCCACCAGGCCGCCGCCCTCCATGGGCCGGCGGGAGACTGGTCGACCGACCGCCAGCACGCCGCGCCCGCACTGGAGTCGCTGCTGCTGCGCTGGCCGCCGCGGGTGCACAGGCTCGAGGCGCGCCAGGCCCTGTTCCATGCCGGCCAGCCGCGGCATTCGCTCTTCTACGTGCGCAGCGGCTGTTTCCGCACCAGCGTGCTGAGCGAGGATGGGCGCGAGAAAATCACCGGCTTCCGCATGCGTGGTGATCTCCTGGGGCTGGACTCCATCGACATGCCCGCACACGGCTGCGATGCGGTCGCGCTCGATGCCGCCGAGGTCTGGGAGCTGCCCTGCGCACGCCTGCAGGACATGCTGCCCGAGATCCAGTCACGCGTGACGGCCCTGTTGGCAGGCGAGATCCGCCGCGACTGGCGCTGGATGCTGGCCGTGGGCACGCTCGGTGCCGACCAGCGCGTGGTGGCGTTCCTGCTCGATCTCTCCGCGCGTTTCGCCACGCTGGGCCTGGACCCGGAATTGCTCCAGCTGCGCATGACGCGGGCCGAACTCGGCAACTTCCTCTCGCTCACGCTCGAGACCGTGACCCGGGCGCTGTCGCGCATGCAGGCCCGTGGGATGATCGAGGTCAGCGGCCGGCGCATCCGCATCGTCGACGAGGCCGGCCTGCGCGCAGTCCTGGCCGGCGAGGACGCACGCTGCCACTGAGTGCCCTGGTCTTCCGGGCACGTCGCGGGTGGATCCTGCGCCGGGCCCGGTGTCAGGCGCGGCGCGCGAGCTCCTCGCGTACCGACTCCACCAGTTCCTCCCGCCGCCACGGCTTGCGCAGCAGGCGTGGTCCCGCGCCCGGGTCGGCATCGGCCTCCGCGGCGTGCTTCTCGTCGCCCGAGGTCAGCAACACCGACAGGCCGGGCCGCAGCGCGCGGGCGCTGCGTGCGAGGCGCTTGCCGTCCATCCCGGGGCCCAGCATCACGTCGCTGAAGAGCAGCGCGAAGCCGTCGTCGTCCCGCAGCAGTTCCAGCGCGGTTTCGGCATCGGCCACGGCGTCCACCCGATAGCCCGCTGCGCGCAGGAAGGCGACCGTGATCGAACGCACCGCCGGGTCGTCCTCGACCACCAGCACGCGTTCGCCCTGGCTCGGCGATGGCGCCGAAGCGGCCGGCGCCGCCGGCGCGGCCGCACCGGTGCCGGCGTCGGCGGCCACCGGCAGGTACAGGCGCGCTTCGGTCCCGACCCCCAGGCTGCTTTCGATCTGCAGGTCGCCGCCACTCTGGCGTGCGAAGCCATGGACCATGCTGAGGCCGAGGCCGCTGCCGCGCTCCCGGCCCTTGGTGGTGAAGAAGGGTTCCATCGCCCGCGCCAGCACGTCCGGCGGCATGCCGCGGCCGCTGTCGCGCACGCAGAGCTTCAGGTAGCGCCCGGCGGGGAGGCCCGGGCGCGCATGGGCCAGGGTCTCTTTGCTGGCCGCCACCACGATTTCGCCGCCATGGAGCAGCGCATCGCGTGCATTGAGCACCAGGTTGAGCAGGGCCGCCTCGAGCTGGCCGGCGTCGACATAGGCCGGCGACAGGTCGTCCTGGACCTCGAGGCGGAGGCGCACCGAATCGCCGAGCGTGCGCCTCAGCACCAGTTCGATGTCGCGCAAGAGCGCGGGAACGTCGATCTCGCGGGGCACCAGGCGCTGGCGGCGTGCGAAGGCGAGCAGCTTGGCGGTCAACTCCGCGCCGCGGCCGACCGAGCGCAGCGCGCTGGCCAGCAGGTCCCGGCCAGCCTCGGACGCGACCTCGGTCTCGAGCAGCTGCAGGCTGCCCGACATCACGGTCAGCAGGTTGTTGAAGTCGTGTGCCACGCCGCCGGTCAACTGCCCGATCGCATCGAGGCGATGGGCGTGGGCAAGCTGCTCTTCGGCGCGGCGCTGCTGCACGAAGGCCGCGAGCGTGGTCGCCGCCGACTGCAGCAGGTGGCGGGCGTCGTGGTCGAACCTGCGCGGGTCGCCACTGGCGGCGAGCACGGCGCCGGCCACGCGGTGGCGCTCGATCACCGGGACCATCACCGCGCTGCCCGAACGCGGCAGGGGCAGCGGGAAGAGCGCGGCGCCCGAGGGGTCGGCGGCGATGTCGTCGATGATCCAGGACTCGCGGTGCTCCCCGGCGAACGGCCGCGGGACCGTCACGCCGACCTGCCATGCGGGTCCGACCGCCGCCCGGACCTCCGCGGGCTGGCCTTCGTGCGGCGCGGCGAGGAGCGCGACCGACTCCACGCCCAGGGTCTCGGCCAGGAGGCCCGGCAGGACTTCGAGCAGTTCGGCGGTGGTCGCGGTTTCGAGTGCCAGCTGGCCGATGCGCGCGGCGATCGCGTCGTAGCGGGCGCGCACCAGGGCCTGGCGCACGCGCTGGGTTCCCGAGATGTCGCGCACGGAGGCCAGGTAGCGAGGGCCCTGGGGCGATTGCAGCGGGCTCAGCGCGATCTCGACCGCGAACTCGGTGCCGTCGGCGCGTACGCCGGTCAGGGTCTGGCCGGTGGCCCCCATCGGCCGCACGTGCGGCTGCTCCATGTAACGGTTGCGGTAGCCGCGGTGGCGTGCGCGGGAGGCCGCCGGGATCAGGTCCTCGATCTCGCGGCCTTCCAGGGTGCCGGCCTCATGGCCGAACAGGGCCTCGGCCTGGCCATTGGCGTGGAGGATGCGGCCGTCGGGACCGATCACCACCAGGGCGTCCGGGACCGCTTCGAACAGGCCGGGAATGCCCGGGTCGGGACGCGCGTGCGGGCTCATGCCGGACGCACCTCCGCGGCGAGCAGGTAGCCGAGGCCGCGCACCGACCGGATCAGGTCGGGATTGGCGGGATCGGGTTCGACCTTGCGCCTCAGGCGTGCGATCGCGACATCGATCGCGCGGTCGAAGGGACCGGCCTCGCGGCCGTACAGGCTGGTCATCAGCTCGTCGCGGCTGCGGACCTCGTTGGGCCGCTCGAGCAGGGCGCGCAGCAGGTCGAACTCGCCGGTGGTGAGCGTGATCTCGGCGCCGTCGGCGTCGTGCATCCGGCGCGCCCCGAGATCGACCACCAGATGGGCGAAGGCCAGGCGCCGTGGCGGGTCGGCGGGGGGCAGCGGCTCGATCGGCGCGGCGCGGCGCAGGACCGAGCGGATGCGTGCCAGCAGCTCGCGGAAGTCGAAGGGCTTCGCGACATAGTCGTCGGCACCGAGCTCGAGTCCGACGACCCGCTCCACCGCCTCGCCCCGGCCGCTGACCACGATGACGGGCCCCTGCCACTGTGCACGCAACTGCTGCAGCAGGGAGAGCCCATCGATATCCGGCAGGCCGAGATCCAGCAGCACGAGGTCGGGCGCGGCCGCGCCCAGCGCCGCATGCATGCCGGCACCGCTGTGCGCGGCCCGGACACTGAAGCCATGGGCAGCGAGATAACGCTGGATGAGCGCGACGATATCGGTGTCGTCGTCGACCACGAGGACATCGGGGCGGCCCGTGGCCTGGGTGGAACCGGAAATTGTCTCGGACGGCATGCGGAAGCGGTGCTGGGTATCGCGGAAGATGGACAGGATCGCACAGGGCCGCTGCGGGCCGCGGACATGCGCGCGCCTGCGCTGCGTGCGGGGTTCAGCCGGGCTTGTCGGGACGCTGCAGCGAAACGGCCAGCGCACGGCCATCATCGGTCAGCCGGACCAGTGTCCGCGGCCCATCCTCGCTCAGTCGCACCCAGCCACGGGCCGGCTGTCCCCCGATCGCGTCTTCTCCGATCCATGCCAGGGTGCGCAGCAGCACGCTCATGCGCAGGCCCAGCCGCTTGCACAGCCGGGCGGTGGAAACACCCTCCGGATGCGCCGCCAGCTCCGCCAGCAGCGCCTGCAGCAGGTGCGGGTCAGCCGACAACGGCGGCGGGGATGTCGCGCTGGCGCGCTGCGCCGGCGTCGGCCGCGTGGGGCGCCAGCACCACGGGCACCGATTTGGAGGTCGGCGTGCGCGAGCCCAGCGCATGGCTCGACAGTGGCACCAGCGGGTTGGTTTCCGGGTAGTAGGCGGCCAGGCAGCCGCGCGGGATGTCGTACTCGACCAGAAGGAAGCCCTTCGCTTCCCGGCGCACGCCATCGTCGTGGAGGCTCCGCAGGTCGACGCGGTCGCCGGGACGCATGCCCAGGGCGGCGATGTCGTCCGGATGGATGAAGAGCGCCCGCCGCTCGCCGAAGACCCCGCGGTAGCGGTCGTCGAGGCCGTAGACCGTGGTGTTGTACTGGTCATGCGAGGCACGGTGGCCAGCGTGAACACCGGCGATGGCGCGATCGCATCCGCACTGCCGGCGGCGGCGTCCGGGGTCGCGGCGCGGTGTGCTGCACGGGCACGGTGGACGGGCGTGTCGACCGGTACCACCGCCGGCACGAAGGCCGCTTTCCCGCCCGGGGTGTCCCAGCGTCGCTCGCGCGCGGCGTTCGACAGCCGGAAGCCGCCGGGCACGCGCACGCGCGAATTGAAACCGTGGAAGTCGTCGAACACGCGCGCGATCAGCTCGCGGATGCGGTCGTAGTCCTCGACCAGCCATGCCCAGTCGACCCTGGAGCGCGCGCCCAGCGTCGCCTCCGCCAGCCTCGCCACGATCACCGGTTCGGACAGCAGCGCATCGGACGCCGGCGGCCGGATGCCCGCGGACAGATGCACCATGCTCATCGAATCCTCGACGGTGATGCCCTGCGGGCCCGTGGCCTGCATGTCGATCTCGGTGCGCCCGAGGCAGGGCAGGATCAGCGCCTCGCGCCCGTGCACCAGATGGCTGCGGTTGAGCTTGGTGGCCACGTGCACGGTCAGCACGCAGTTGCGTAGCGCCTCCGCGGTGGCCGCCGTATCCGGCGTCGCGACGGCGAAATTGCCGCCCATGGCGAAGAACACCTTCGCGCGGCCATCGCGCATGGCCTCGATCGCGCCGATGGTGTCGAAGCCCTCGTGGCGTGGCGGTTCGAAGCCGAACACATCGCGCAGCCGGTCGAGGAAGGCGGCCGGAGGCTTCTCCCAGATCATCATCGTCCGGTCGCCCTGGACATTGCTGTGGCCACGCACGGGGCACAGGCCGGCGCCAGGGCGGCCGATGTTCCCGCGCAGCAGCATCAGGTTGGCGATCATCCGGATGGTGGCCACCGAGTGCAGGTGCTGGGTAATGCCCATGCCCCAGCACGCGATGACGCGCTCCGATTGCAGGTAGAGCTCCCCGGCGCGCCGCAGCTGCGCCTCGTCCAGGCCCGATTCGGCCACCAGCGTGTCCCACGACTCCGCATGCACATCGGCGGCGAAGGCCTCGAAGCCGGTGGTGTGCGCGGCGATGAAGTCACGGTCAAGCAGCGAGGCCCCGCCCGCGGCCATGGCCTCGCGGTCGCGCTCCAGCACGTGCTTGGCCATGGCCTTCACGGCCGCCAGGTCGCCGCCGATCTTCAGCTGGAAGTAGTCGGACGCGATCCGGGTGGAGCCGCCGCGCAGCATCTCCAGCTTGTCCTGGGGGTCGGCGAACCGCTCCAGGCCGCGCTCGCGCAGCGGATTGAAGGCCGCGATCCTGCAGCCGCGCCTGGCGGCGTCACGGAGTTCGCCGAGCATGCGCGGATGGTTGGTGCCCGGGTTCTGCCCGAACACCAGGATGCAGTCGGCCTGTTCGAAATCCTGCAGCGACACCGTGCCCTTGCCGACGCCCACCTGCGCCTTCAGGGCCGTGCCCGAGGACTCGTGGCACATGTTCGAGCAGTCGGGGAAGTTGTTGGTGCCGTACTCGCGCACGAACAGCTGGTAGAGGAAGGCCGCCTCGTTCGAGGTCCGGCCCGAGGTGTAGAACACCGCCTCGTCGGGCGAGGGCAGGGCGTGCAGGTGCCCGGCCACCAGCGCGAAAGCCTCGTCCCAGTCCACGGGGACGTAGTGGTCGCTGGCGGCGTCGTAGCGCATCGGCGTGGTGAGCCGGCCCTGCGATTCCAGCCAGTGGTCGCTGTATCCGGCGAGGCGCGTGACGCTGTGCTGCGCGAACAGCTCCGGACCCGCGCGGCGGCGCGTGGTCTCCGCCGCGACGGCCTTGGCACCGTTCTCGCAGAATTCGAACGTCGAGGTGTGGTCGCGATCGGGCCATGCACAGCCGGGGCAGTCGAAACCGTCGGGCTGGTTGGCGTGCAGCAGGGCTTTGCCGCCGCCTACGCCGACGTCCTCCTTCACCAGCTGCCGGGCCACGCTCTTCAGCGCGTCCCAGCCGCCGGCCGGACCGTCGTACCGTCGCACCGGCTGCTTTCCGCTCATTCCGCGCCTCCCGCAACCAGGCGATGCCCGTGCGTGTACACGGCATGGCCATCGCCGCGTGCAAAGCCGACCAGGGTCAGGTCCGCGCGGTCGGCCAGGGAAATCGCCAGCGCCGTGGGCGCCGAGATCGCCGCCATGAAGCCGATGCCGACGCTGGCCGCCTTCATCGCCATCTCGTAGCTGGCGCGGCTGGTTACGACCAGGAAGCCCTGGCCCGCATCATGGCCGCCCGAGGCCATCGCACCGATGAGCTTGTCGAGCGCGTTGTGCCGGCCCACGTCCTCGCGTGCGAGCAGGAGGTCGCCGTCGGGCGATGCCCAGCCGGCGGCGTGCGCCGCACCGGTGCGCTGCGTGATCGCCTGGGCCGTACGCAGTCCATCGAGCGCGCGCCGCATGGCGGCCGCGGTGACGCGGACCGTGGACGCCACCGGTGGCGGGTAGCGCAACGCGGCTTCGAGCAGTTCGCTGCCGCAGACCCCGCAGCCGCTGCGTCCACTCATGCTGCGGCGGCGCAGCGCAAGCGCTTCGGCGCGTGCAGCGGGAATGCGCATGCGCACCTCGATGCCTTCGATCAGCTCCTCGATGCGCTCGATCACGATATCCGCCGCCCGCTGCACGATGCCCTCGCTGAGCGCGAATCCGCTGGCGAAATCGGCGAGGTCTGCGGGCGTGGCCATCATCACCGCGAAGGGTTCGTCGTTGTAGACGAAGGCGACCGGCACTTCCTCGGCGACATGGTCCTGCACCCGTTGCACCTCGCCGCCGCGCCAGCGCTCGACGGGGCGCAGCACGCTGCCGGCGGGCGGGACGGTGCCGGGCGTGTCGGCGGCGGGGCCGGCTGCGCCTCCAGGAACCTGTTGGGGGGTGATGGACATATGCCTAGGATGCCGCAAGCAGGCACGGCGGGCAGGCTTTTGCGGGCCGCACAGCAGGAAGCCCGCATCGCTGCGGGCTTCCTGGTCCTGCGTTGGTGGAGGTGGCGGGAATTGAACCCGCGTCCGAAGGCACTCCATCCCCAGTCCTACATGCTTAGCACGACGTTGGATCTCGTCCCCCGGCAGCACGGCGTGCGAAGCGCGCCAGGAGACCAGCCTGTAGGTTCAACCGTGGAAGACAGGCAACCTCCACGGCTGGTTCCTGTGATAGTGACCCTACATCCACGAGCACAGGCACAAGTGGGTTCGGGGCTTACGCCTTAAGCGGCGAGAGCGTAGTTGTCGTCGTTGGCAACTAGAAGTTTGCCGCTGGATTTACGAGGAAAGCTGCCCCCTCGGCATGCACCAGGCGATTTCGCAACCCCCGTCGAAGCCAGTACACCCCCGTATCCGGGACAGCTGGCACCTGCCGGGTGGCAGAGAACACGCTTGACGCAACCAGTATAGGGGCGCGCCGCACTACCGCAAGCGGCGTGGCCAGGCCAGCGCGGTGGCGTTCAGCGACCCGCCCCGCGCGCCGCGGAACAGTGCTGGCGCGCCACGCGGTATCCTTCGCGCGGATGGCCACGCGCGACGACATCCCGCCCGGGGAAATGCTGCCCCCACGCCAGGGCTACCTGCTGGCCGTTCTGGTGCTGGCCGCGTCGCTGCTCCTGGTGGCGATCTATGCCGCGGGGGCAATGAACCGCGAACGCACCATGGCCGAGGCGCGGCTGGCAGCCGACGCCGAACAGGTCGTCGCGCGCCTCCGCCAGCAACTCCTGACCTACGAGCTCATCACCCGCGGCGGCGTGTCGCTTCTCGCCGCGGTCGAGCGGCCAAGCGTGCGCCAGTGGCGCAATTACGCCGAAGGCCTCGAACTCGAGACCCGCTTCCCGGGAATGCTCGGCCTCTGCTACGCGATGGCCATGTCGCCGCCGCAACTGCAGGAATTCCAGCTCGGGCAGCGCGAAGCCTCGCGGGTTCTGTTCAGGGTCGATCCGCCCGGCCAGCGCGCCCGCTATGGGCCGATCGTCCTGCTCGAACCGCAGACCCTGGCCAATGCGGACGCAGTCGGCTTCGACATGCTGACCGAACCCGTGCAGGCCGCGGCGATGGCGGCTGCACGGGACACCGCGTCGGCGCGCCTCACCGCGCCGATGCCGGCCGTGCAGTCGGGATCGGGTCCCGGGCTGGTGATCTACGCGCCGGTCTATCGCAGCGGGATCATTCCCGCCGACCCTTCCGCGCGCGCGGCGGCGCTCTCGGGCTGGGTCTGTGCGCCATTCCGGCTCGACATCCTGGTGGCCGGATCGGTGCCGGAGGGGCGCGCCGGCCTGTCGATGCGCATCGTCGACATCGGTGAAGCGGATGGCGACGCCGGCGATGTGGCGGGCAGTGCACCGGAACTGCCGGTCTACCCTGTCGGCGGGGCACCCTTCCCGGGTACCGCCGTGCCGGGCGCGCGCCACAGCGCGGTCGAGGAGGTCTATGGGCGCTTGTGGCGTCTCGACTTCCACCAGGCGCCCGACGCCCACGCCGACGCCGGACTGCTCGGACCTTCGGGGACCATCTACGTCGGCGTGCTCGCATCGCTGCTGCTGTTCGCGCTGGCGATGATCCTTGCACGCACGCAGTCGCGTGCCCAGCGCATGGCCGCGCGCATGAGCGACTCGTACCGTCGCAGCGAACAGCGCTTCCGTGCCGCGATGCGGTTCTCGGCGATCGGCAAGGCCCTGCTTGATCGCGACGGGCGCATCATCGATTGCAACCTGGCCCTGGCCGACACGCTGCGCGCTTCGCCGGAGGAGCTGCTGGGTTGCGACTTCGACGACCTCTTCACCGGCCGCGACAGTGACGCCGAGCTGCGTGCCAGGGGCGCCTCGGGCAGCGTGTATCGGGTCACGCGCGAGCTTCGCCGCGAGGACGGCGACCTGCGCCACGTGCACCTGACCTACGCCCAGGTGCCTGGCGAGGAAGGGCAGGGCATCGCGAGCCTGGTGCAGGTCGAAGACATCACCGACCGCCTGCGTGCCGAGGCCCAGGTGCTTGCGCTCAACCGCACGCTCGAGGCGCGCGTCGCGCTGCGCACGCGCGAACTGACGCGTGCCAACGAAGAGCTGGAGTCCTTCGCCTACACGATCTCGCACGACCTGCGGGCGCCGCTGCGCGCGATCGACGGCTTCAGCCGCATGGTGACCGACCGCCACGGCGACGCGTTCGACGACGTGGGCCGCGGTTACATGGCGCGCGTGCGCGCCGCGACCGGGCGCATGGGTGAACTGATCGATGCGCTGCTGAAGATGTCGCGCGTGTCCCGCGGCGAGCTCAAGCGCGAACCGCTGGATCTCTCGGCGATGGCCGAAGACATCGTGGCCGACCTGGCGCAGGGCGATCCCGGGCGCAGGGTGGACGTCGTGATCGAACCCGGCCTGCGTGCCTCGGGCGACAGCGCGCTGGTGCGCAACCTGCTCGGAAACCTGCTGGGCAATGCCTGGAAGTTCACCCGCGATACGGAGGCGGCGCGCGTGGCCTTCGGCGCCGTGGTCGAGGACGGCCAGGAATGGTTCGAGGTGTCGGACAACGGCGTGGGCTTCGACCAGGCCTATGCCAACAAGCTGTTCCGTCCGTTCCAGCGCCTGCACGCGGCCGACGAGTTCAGCGGCGAAGGCATCGGGCTGGCATCGGTCAAGCGGATCATCGAACGCCATGGGGGCACGATCACCGGCCAGGGCGTGCCGGGGAAGGGGGCGCGTTTCAGGTTCACGCTGCCCGACGATCCGGGCTAGCAGCGCGGCGGGGCGGGCGCCTGCTGCATGATCGGTCGCGAAGGGCAGGTTACGGGAGCCCGGCACGCGGACACCGCCCCCGCGCGGGGCTCACGCGTCGCGGTTGTGCCGGCGCATCACGCGCTGCTTGTCGCGCTGCCAGTCGCGGTCCTTGGCGGCATCGCGCTTGTCGTGCGCCTGCTTGCCCTTGGCCAGCGCGACTTCGGCCTTCACCTTGTTGCCCTTCCAGTACAGCGCCGTCGGCACGATGGTGTAGCCCTCGCGCTGCACCAGGCCCACCAGCTTGTCGATCTCGTGCCGGTGCAGCAGCAGCTTGCGCGTGCGCCGCTCCTCGGCCACGACGTGGGTGGAGGCCTGGATCAGGGGAGTGATCTGCGCACCGAACAGGAACAGCTCGCCGCCGCGTACCACCGCATAGCTTTCGCCGATATTGGCGCGGCCGGCGCGGATGGCCTTGAGCTCCCAGCCCTGCAGCGCAAGGCCGGCCTCATAGCGGTCGCCCAGCTGGTACTCGTGGCGCGCGCGCTTGTTCAGCGCGATCGTGCCCCCGTTACCGGCCTTTCCCTTATCCTTTGCATTCTTGCCCATCGCGCCATTCTCCCACACCGCCCATGCCCACGATCACCCGTTCCGCGCTGGTCGAGCACTCCGCCGCACGGATGTTCGCCCTGGTCAATGACGTGGAGGCCTACCCGCGACGGTTCGCGTGGTGCAGCGGCGCGGACGTGATCGAATCCGGCCCCGAGCGGATGCTCGGCCGGCTGGAACTCGGCATCGGCGGCATCAGCACGTGGTTCACGACCGAGAACCGGCTGCATCCGCCGCACCGCATCGACATGGCGTTGCGCGATGGCCCGTTCCGCAGGCTCGACGGGCGCTGGGATTTCCACGCCCTGGACGAGTCGGCCTGCAAGGTCACGCTCGCGCTCGACTTCGAGCCGCGCAGCCGGCTTCTGGTGCCTGCGATGCGGCTCGGCCTCCAGGGACTTGCCGACCGCATGGTCGACGACTTCGTGCGCGTCGCCGATACGGCGGACTGAGCATGCGCGTGCAGGTGGTGCTGGCGCTGCCGCGCGCGCACCGCGCGATCACCGTGGAACTGGATGCCGGGGCGACACTCGCCGAAGCGGTGGCCGCAGGCGGCCTGCCGCTCGACGGCATCGACGGCTATGCGGTGTTCGGCGTGCGAGCCGACCCGGCCACGCCCCTGCGCGAAGGCGATCGCGTCGAGTTGCTGCGGCCGCTGCGGATGGATCCGAAGGAAGCGCGCCGGCGCCGTGCCGAGCGCCGCGCGCGCTGAGCCGTGGTCAGCGGCCCCCGCGCCTGTTGTTGTTCTGGCGCGGCAGGTTGGGTCCGAACTGCTGGCGGACGTCCTGGATCAGTTCCTGGTTGCGTTCGGGAAAGTAGTCGCCTTCCCAGCGCACCACGGCATCGCCTTCGAAGTGCACGACGAAGTTGCGCTGCTCCGTGCGCCCGCTGCGCCCGACGCGCTCGGTGGCGGTGTAATCCCAGCGGTCGTGGTGGAACGGATCCTGGATCGACGGCGTGCCTAGGAGCGCCTCCACCTGCTGGCGGTTCATGCCGACCTGGAGCTGTTCGACGTTGGCCGGGGAGATCAGGGTGCCCTGGTAGATCGGCTGCTTGTAGGTGATTCCACAGCCGGCCGTGAGGCAGGCGGCGAGGGCGGTGACGATCAGCTTGTGCATCGGGGGCCAGGTCGGGACGGACATGCCGCGATGATACACTTGCCGCGCCACGGCAACCGGTACACGGCAGCTGGCGCCCCCCATCCGCCTGATCACGGGAGACGCATGGAAACCAACGAGCTGCGCAAGGCCGGACTGAAGGTCACCCATCCGCGCATGCGCATCCTGCAGCTGCTGGAGCAGGAGTCGTCGCACCACCACATGACCGCCGAGGAAATCTACCGGCGGCTGCTGGAATCCGGTGACGAGATCGGCCTGGCGACCGTCTATCGCGTGCTGACGCAGTTCGAGGCCGCCGGCCTGGTGCTCAAGCACAACTTCGAGGGCGGCACGGCTGTCTACGAGATCGACCGGGGTGGCCATCACGACCACATGGTCGAGGTCGATACCGGCCGCATCATCGAGTTCGAAAGCCCCGAGATCGAGGCCCTGCAGCACGCGATCGCGGACAAGTACGGCTACATCCTGGAAGAGCACTCGCTGGTGCTCTACGTGCGCAAGAAGCGCTGAAACGCGGTTCCCGGCCACTCAGGCCGTGGGTGATTCCTCGGCCTCGCGCAGCAGTCGCCTGGCCGCCGCGCGCGCCTCGTGGCTGACCTCGATCCCGCCCAGCATCCGCGCGAGTTCCTCCTGGCGGCCGGCATCGTCCAGCAGCCGCACCGCGCTCTGGGTCATGCCGGCGCTCTCGGCCTTGCTGACGCGGTAGTGGGCATGGCCCTGCGCCGCCACCTGCGGCAGGTGGGTCACGCACAGCACCTGGCGACGGCTGCCGAGGTCGCGCAGCTTGCGGCCGACGATGCCGGCGACGTTGCCGCCGATGCCCGAATCGACCTCGTCGAACACCATGGTCTGGACCGCGTCGAGCCCCAGCGCGGCGACCTCGATCGCCAGTGAGATGCGCGACAGCTCGCCGCCGGACGCGACCTTGCGCAGCGGACGCGGCGGCTGGCCGGCGTTCGCGCTGACCAGGAACTCGGCGCGCTCCGCGCCCTGTGCGTCGGGCGCGTCACCGGCGGTCGGCTCCAGCGAGACCTCGAAGCGGCCACCGCCCATGCCCAGCTCGGCGATGAGGCCGGTGGTGGCCCTGGCCAGTGCCACCGCCGCCTTCGCACGCGCCTTGCCCAGGCGCGCCGCGGCGCCACGCCACGCCGCCGCCGCGGCTTCGATCTCGGCATCCAGGCCGGACAGGCGCTTCGCCGAGGTGGCAAGGGTCTCGAGTTCCAGGGCGAGTGCGTCGCGATGGGCGGCCAGGTCTTCCAGCGGGACGCGGTGCTTGCGCGAGAGTTCGTGCAGCCGCGACAGGCGCGCGTCGTGCTCCTGCATCTGCTCCGGATCGATGTCGAGGTCGGCGCGGATGCGGTCGAGCAGGACCGCGGCCTCGTCGAGCTGGATCGCCGCACCCTCGAGCAGGGTGTCGACCTCGCCAAGGCGTGGCTCGTGCGCCTGCATCCGCGCCAGCAGGCCGCGCAACTGCTGGACGGCCGTGGGCAGCGCATCGGCGTCGCCGCCCAGCCGCTCCAGTGCGGCATCGCAGGCTTCGACAAGCTCGGCACCATGTGCCTGGCGCCGGTGCGCGGCCACCAGCTCGGCGATCGCGGCCGGGGCCAGTGCCTCGCGCTCGAGTTCACCGAGCTGGTGGCCGAGAAAGTCGATGCGGTCGGAGACGTCACCCGTGGCGTTCAGGCGGTCGCGCTCGCGCAGCAGCGCCGACCAGTCGCGCGCGGCCCGGGCGACCGCGGACAGTTCGGCCTCGTGGCGGCCGAAGGCGTCGAGCAGCGCCAGCTGGCTGCCACGCGAAAGCAGGGCCTGGTGTTCGTGCTGGCCATGGATCTCCACCAGCAGCGCCGCCAGCGCACCCAGTTGCGACAGGGTGGCAGGCCGGCCGTTGATCCAGGCGCGCGAGCCGCCATCGGCGCGCAGGGTGCGGCGCAGCTGGCAGGCGCTGCCGTCGTCGAATTCCTGCTCGCGCAGCCATGCCAGGGCCGCGGGCGAGTCGTCGAGCGCGAACTCGGCATCCAGTTCGGCGCGCTGGGCACCATGGCGGACCATGCCGCTGTCGGCGCGCAGGCCCGAGAGGAAGCCGAGCGCATCGACGATCAGCGACTTGCCGGCACCGGTCTCGCCCGACACGACGGTGAGCCCCGGGCCGAACTCGAGCTCGGTGGCGGAGACGACGGCGAAATCCTTGATCGACAGGCGCTTGAGCATGGCGCGTGAATTGTGCCGTGGGGACGCGCAGCCTGTCATCGGCCGATCTCGCCGCTTGCGACGCGGGCGCGGCGGACGTATACCCGCGGCATGCCCCGACGCCAGACCGATCCGCTCGACGCCCGTGCCCGCCAACTGCTGCGCACCCTGATCGCGCGGCATATCCGTGACGGCGAACCCGTGGGCTCGCAGACGCTGGCGCGCCATTCCGGCCTCGACGTGAGTCCGGCCACCATCCGCAACATCCTGGCCGACCTGGAGGAGGTGGGCCTGCTGTCGGCGCCGCACACCTCCGCCGGCCGCGTGCCGACCGCGCGCGGCTATCGGGTGTTCGTCGATTCGCTGCTGCAGCTGAGCCCGCTCGACGAGCGCGAGTCCGAGCGGCTGCGTGGCAGCCTGGCGCCCGGGGGCGGCACGCAGTCCCTCCTGGGCAGCGCGTCGGAACTGGTCTCGGCCATGACCCGCTTCGTCGGCGTGGTCAGCGTGCCAGGGCGCGAGAAGTTCGCCTTCCGCCAGATCGACTTCGTGCCGCTCGACGGCCAGCGGGTCATGGCGATCGTGGTGTTCGCCGACAACGAGGTGCAGAACCGCATCGTGCAGACGCGGCGCGCCTACGACGCATCCGAGCTGGAGCGCGTGGCCAATTACCTCAATGCCAACTATGCCGGTCAGCCCCTGGCCGCCATTCGCGCCGGCCTCCTGCGCGAGGTGCGACGCGCCCGCGACGAGATGGAGGCCCTGCTGCACGCCACGACGGAACTCGCCGACCAGGCCCTGGCGCCGGATGGGGAGGACATCGTGGTGGCCGGCCAGGCGCGCCTGCTCGGCCTGCAGGACCTGGCCGATCTCGACCGCCTGCGCGACCTGTTCGAGGCGTTCTCGGAAAAGCGCGAGATCCTCCAGCTGCTCGAGCGGACGGTGAAGGCCCCGGGCGTGCGCGTGTTCTTCGGCGAGGAGACCGGGGTCGCGCCGCTGGCGGGGATGTCGCTGGTCACCGCGCCCTACGGCCGCGAAGGCCGCGTGCTGGGCGTGCTCGGCGTCATCGGGCCGACCCGCATGGCCTACGACCGGGTCATCCCGGTGGTGCAGGCCACTGCGGAAGCGCTCGGCGACGCCTTGAATCCGGACACGGGATCCCCACTGAGTGCGGACCGAGCCACTCCGGACCCACGAGAGCGATGACCACCGAACAGACGCCTGACCACGCCGCCGAGGCGCCCGCAGACAACCTTCCGCTGGAAGACGTGATCGAAACCCTCCGCGCCGAGCTGGAGCAGGTGCGCGCCCAGAACCTTGTCGACCGTGCCGACCTGGAGAACCAGCGCCGCCGTCTGGAGCGCGACGTGCAGAACGCCTGTCGCTTCGCGAACAAGCAGATCCTGGGCGACCTGCTTCCGGTGTTCGACAGCCTGGATGCCGCCCTGGCCGCGGCCGGCGAGTCCGGTCCCCTGCGCGATGGCGTGGAGCTGACCCTGCGCGAGCTGCGGCGCGTCACCGGCAACCACGGCCTGTACGAGATCGCCCCCGCCGCGGGCGACAGCTTCAACCCCGACCAGCACCAGGCCATGAGCGTGGTGGAGGCCGAAGGCGTCGACGCCGGCGCCGTGGCCCAGTTGTTCCAGAAGGGCTACCGGCTCAACGAACAGCTGCTGCGCCCGGCGATGGTGGCCGTGGCGAAGGCGGACTGAGAACGGCACCTGGCGTGCGGCCCGGCGCTTGAAGGCGCCGCGGCCATCCCCAGATAGCAGTCATCGGCGGCGCTGCCGCCCCCAGACAAGATCCAAGAGGCTAGAGACCCATGGCAAAGATCATCGGCATCGACCTGGGCACGACCAATTCGTGCGTGGCGATCATGGACGGCGGCAAGGCCCGCGTCATCGAGAACAGCGAGGGTGACCGGACCACGCCGTCCGTCGTCGCCTACACCAAGGACGGCGAGGTGCTGGTTGGCGCGAGCGCTAAGCGCCAGGCCGTCACCAACCCCAAGAACACCTTCTACGCGGTGAAGCGCCTGATCGGCCGCAAGTTCACCGACGCCGAGGTCAAGAAGGACCTCGGCCTGGTGCCGTACGCCATCGTGGCACACGACAACGGCGACGCCTGGGTCGAGACCAGCGACGGCAGGAAGCTGTCGGCGCAGGAAGTCTCCGCGCGCATCCTCGAGAAGATGAAGAAGACCGCCGAGGACTACCTGGGCGAGAAGGTCACCGAGGCCGTGATCACGGTGCCCGCGTACTTCAACGACTCGCAGCGCCAGGCGACCAAGGACGCCGGCCGCATCGCCGGGCTCGACGTCAAGCGCATCATCAACGAACCGACCGCGGCCGCGCTGGCCTATGGCCTGGACAAGGCCGGCGGTGACCGCAAGATCGCCGTGTACGACCTCGGCGGCGGCACCTTCGACATGTCGATCATCGAGATCGCCGAAGTCGATGGCGAGAAGCAGTTCGAGGTGCTGGCCACCAGCGGCGACACCTTCCTCGGTGGCGAGGACTTCGACAAGCGCGTCATCGACTACCTGGTCGAAGAGTTCCAGAAGGACCAGGGCATCGACCTGCGCAAGGATCCGCTGGCCCTGCAGCGCCTGAAGGACGCCGCCGAGCGCGCCAAGATCGAACTGTCCAGCGCGCAGCAGACCGAAGTGAACCTGCCGTACGTGACGGCCGATGCTTCCGGTCCGAAGCACCTGAACATCAAGCTGACCCGGGCCAAGCTCGAGGCGCTGGTGGAAGACCTGGTGCGCAAGACCATCGAGCCGTGCAAGGTCGCGCTCAACGACGCCGGCCTGCGCGCCAGCGACATCAGCGAGGTGATCCTGGTCGGCGGCCAGACCCGCATGCCCAAGGTGCAGCAGGCGGTGGCCGAGTTCTTCGGCAAGGAGCCGCGCAAGGACGTGAACCCCGACGAGGCCGTGGCGATCGGTGCGGCGGTGCAGGGCGGCGTGCTGGCCGGCGAGGTCAAGGACGTGCTGCTGCTCGACGTGACCCCGCTCTCGCTCGGCATCGAGACCCTGGGCGGCGTGTTCACCAA
>DATBUS010000058.1:0-18813 GCA_036515815.1 Luteimonas sp. | reverse complement strand
AGCCCTTTCCGCCGGGGCCGGTGCTGTAGCGGCCGGCAATGGTCGCACCCGGCGCGGGCAGGGTGTCGCACCGCCAGACGTGATCGACATTGAAGGAACCAGCTACTACGACAGAACTCATGGAATCGACTTCTCGATGTTGGGGCAGGGAATCAGCCGAAATGGGTCAGCACGCCGGCGATGGTCGCCGTCATCAGGGTGGCGATGGTACCGCCAAGCACCGCACGCAGGCCGAATTTGGCCAGGTCCGAACGACGCTCCGGGGCCAGGCCGCCGATGCCGCCGATCTGGATCGCGATCGAGCTGAAGTTGGCGAAGCCGCACAGCGCATAGGTCGCGATCAGGCGGCCCTCGTCGCTCAGGGTCACGCCATCGACGCGGCCGTTGACGATGTCGGCCAGCTGCAGGTAGGCGACGAATTCGTTGATCACGACCTTCTGGCCGATCAGCGAGCCCACGGTGCCGGCATCGGTCCAGGGCACGCCGATCAGCCAGGCGATCGGGGCAAGCACGTAGCCGAAGATCGCCGCCAGGTCGGTCGGGCGGCCGATCGCGTTGGCCACGCCGGTGACGTCGCCCAGCCAGGTCAGCGGTGCGTTGAGCATCGCGATCAGGGCGATGAAGGCCAGCAGCATGGCGCCGATGTTGAGCGCGAGGCGGAGGCCGTCGCCGGCGCCGGCGGCGGCCGCGTCGATGACGTTGCTGGTGGTCTTCTCCACGTCCATCTTGACCGTGCCACGGGTCAGCGGCTCGCCGGTCTCGGGGATGAGGATCTTGGCGATGACCAGCGTGGCCGGCGCGGCCATGATCGAGGCCGCGAGCAGGTGTTTGGCGTAGAACGCCTGCTGCACCGGATCGCCGGCACCGAGCATGCCGACATATGCCGCCAGAACGCCGCCGGCGATATGCGCCATGCCGCCGATCATCATCGTGATCAGCTCGGACTCGGTCATGCGCGAGATGTAGGGGCGTACGGTCAGCGGCGCTTCGGTCTGGCCGATGAAGACGCTGGCGCAGACGCTGGTGGTCTCGGCGCCGGAGACGCGCATGACCTTGGTGATCGCCCAGGCCATCCCGCGGACCACCATCTGCATGACGCCCAGGTGGTACAGCACCGCCATCAGCGAGGCGAAGAAGATGATCGTGGGCAGCACCTGGAAGGCGAAGATGAAGCCATAGGTGTTCACGTCCATCAGGCTGCCGAAGATGAACGCGGAGCCGGCATTGACGAAGCCGAGCACGTCGACGAACAGCTGGCCGAGCGCATCGAACACGTCACGCCCGCCGGGCACCAGCAGCACCAGGGCGGCGAAGGCGATCTGGAGCACCAGACCGGTGGCGACCAGCGTCCAGTCGACGCGGCGCTTGTTGTTGGAGAACAGCCAGGTGATCGCGATGAGCACGGCCAGGCCGAAGATGCCAAAGCCGATGCGTGACAGGACTTCCATCGTGGAACCGTTCCCCTGGAACTGCCGCGGGGCCCGCGGCGACGGGGCAGGGTAGTGCAGGCCGCAGGGCCGGGCAACCGCGCTCAGGGGTCGCGGGCGACGATCCGGTTCCCGCCGGCGGCCTTGGCGCACTTCAGCCGGCGGTCGGCGCTGCCCAGCAGGCTCGAGGTGCTGCTGCCGTCCTGCGGCCAAGCGGCAAGCCCGGCGCTGAAGGTGAACGCGAACGCGTCCTGGCCGCGCTCGGGCAGGAAGGGGCGCTCGACCAGGGTCCGGCGCAGGCGGTCCAGGCGCTCCCAGGCGCTCCCGGCCGGGCCGTGCAGCAGCATCACGAACTCCTGGCCGCCGATCCGCGCCAGGCATTCGCCATCGGCCAGCATTTCGCTCAGGGAGGCCGCGATATGGCGCAGGGCCCGGTCGCCGGCGCGTGGGCCGACCTCGTCGTTGACGCGCTTGAAGCGGTCGATGTCCAGCAGTACCAGGGTGAGCGAGGCACCGGAATTGCGCGCGGTCGCGAACACATGCGGCATGCGCTGCATCAGCCATGAGCGGTTGGGCAGGCCGGTCAGCGCATCGTGGCCTGAGGTTTCCACGAGTGCCTGCATCCGCCGCACCACGACCGCGGCCAGGGCGGTGGCGAGTGCCAGCAGCAGGAGGCGCAGGGCAAGGCCGGCGGGGTCGAATGTGTGGGCGGTCGTTGCCTCGAGGCCGCCCCCGGGGCCGGCGCCCAGGTGCAGCGCCGCGACCAGCACGCCGTACTGGACCGCTGCGAGCGCGCCTGCGTAGAGCGTCAACCGTCCGTCCGCGCGCAGGGCGGAGGATGCTATCACCAGCAGGTAGGCCGACCAGGCCGCGACCCCGTCCAGAGGGACCACCGGCGCGCGCCACGCGGACACGGCAAGCACCGCGGTCACCAGGCTGGCGTCCCAGGTGCAGGTGGCGAAGGGCAGCCAGGTGCGCGGCCTGCGCGACTGCACCAGCCAGGCCAGCGCGACGGCATTGGCGAGCACCACCGCGGCCAGGCAGGCGAGGATGGCGCCCATGG
This sequence comes from Luteimonas sp., assembly GCA_036515815.1. Classification (GTDB taxonomy): domain Bacteria; phylum Pseudomonadota; class Gammaproteobacteria; order Xanthomonadales; family Xanthomonadaceae; genus Luteimonas. Next base: position 16,323 of record DATBUS010000058.1, on the reverse strand, counting down.
CCGCGCCCGCGGCTGCGGCGAAGAGCGGCAGCAACAGTGCGAGTCCCGAGAGCAGCAGGCGCACGCGCGCGACCAGCCGCTCGCCGCTTGCGCCCAGCGTGCGCATGACCTGGTCCGGCGGCGCCAGCAGGCGCTGCAGCGTGTCGCGGAGACCGCCCTCGCTCGCGTCCATCGATCCTGCTCCCCTTCCGTGCGCGGCAGGATAGCGCGGGAGGGCCGCGTAGACTGCCGGTCCTTGCAATGCGATGGAGGCGTGGAGATGGAATACCGCAGGCTGGGCAGCTCTGGACTCGCACTGTCCGTGCTCTCGCTCGGCGCCTGGACCACGTTCGGGGGTGCGATCCCGCGTGGCGAGGCGCGCAACCTGGTGGCCACCGCCTGGGACCACGGCGTCAACTTCTTCGACAACGCCGAGAGCTACGCGCACGGCGAGGCCGAACGCATGATGGGCGACGTCATCGCCGACCTGCGGCTGCCGCGCGACGGCTACGCGGTGTCGAGCAAGGTGATGTTCGGTTCGGCGGCCGATCCACTGCCGCTGCAGCGCGGGCTTTCGCGCAAGCACGTGCACGACGCCTGCCATGCGGCACTGAAGCGGCTGCGCGTGGACTACCTCGACCTGTTCTTCTGCCATCGCCCGGATCCCGACGTGCCGGTGGCGGAGACCGTCGCCGCGATGGATGCGCTGGTGCGCCAGGGCAAGGTCATGTACTGGGGCACGTCGGAGTGGCCGGCAGCCCTGGTGCGCGAAGCGCACGCGATCGCGCGCGCGCACCACATGCAGCCGCCGGCGATGGAGCAGCCCGAATACAACCTGTTCAATCGCCGCCGCGTGGAGCTGGAGTACGCACCGCTCTACGCCGAGCTCGGGCTGGGTCTGACGACCTGGTCGCCGCTGGCTTCGGGCGTCCTGACCGGCAAGTACAACGAAGGCATCCCCGAAGGCTCGCGGGCAACGCGCGAGCACTGGTTGCGCGAGCGACTCGCGGGCGACGGCGGCGCCAGCCTGCTGGAGCGGGCAGGGCGGTTCAGTGCACTCGCCACGGAACTGGGGGTGGAGCCGGCGGCGTTCGCGATCGCCTGGTGCCTCCGCAATCCCCATGTCTCCAGCGTGATCCTGGGGGCCAGCCGCGAGGCGCAGCTGCGCGCGAATCTCCAGGCCCTGGAACTTGCCGGCCGCCTGGAGGAGGCGGCGTGGCGGCGGGCGGAGGCCATCACCGCGGGCTGAGTCCTGTCCCTGTTGACAGGCAAATGAGAATCATTAGCATCGGTTTCTCCTATTGCCGAGGGACCTGCCATGCTCGCCTCCCAAGCCCAGCCGTCCGTGTTCGACACCGGTCCCGACCCGTCGCCCGCCGCCGCCTGCGTGATGCCGTCCGGGCAGGCCGGCGAGGTCGACAGCAGCCGCCTCCTGCACGGCCAGCGCGAACTGCTCATCCGCCATGGCAACGAGGTCTACCGGCTGCGCCACACCCGCAACGACAAGCTGATCCTGACGAAGTAATCCATCCGCGAACGCTGCCCTGCCGCCCATTCGCGGGTCACAGTAGGCATCAGGGCCGCGTCTATACTCGAAACCATTGCATGGGGAGAGTATCGGAATGTCCGGAGGCACCTTCATCGCCGTCGTGCTGGCGGTCGCGTTCATCGTCTTTTTCGTCAAGATGGTCCGCATCGTGCCGCAGGGCTACGAGTGGACCGTCGAGCGTTTCGGCAAGTACACGCACACGCTTTCGCCAGGCCTGCATCTGCTGATCCCGGTGGTGCAGGCGGTGGGCCGCAAGGTCAACGTCATGGAGCAGGTGCTCGACGTGCCCTCGCAGGAAGTCATCACCAAGGACAACGCGGTGGTGAAGGTGGACGGCGTGGTGTTCTTCCAGGTGCTGGACGCGGCCAAGGCCGCCTATGAGGTCTCCAACCTCGAAGTCGCCACCATCGCGCTGGTGCAGACCAATATCCGGACCGTGATCGGCTCGATGGACCTGGACGAATCGCTCAGCAACCGCGAGTCGATCAACGCCCAGCTGCTGAACGTGGTCGACCATGCCACCCACCCCTGGGGCATCAAGGTCACGCGCATCGAGATCCGCGACATCCAGCCGCCGCGCGACCTGGTCGACTCCATGGCCCGGCAGATGAAAGCCGAGCGCGACCGGCGCGCGGTGATCCTGGAAGCCGAAGGCCACCGCCAGTCCGAGATCCTGCGTGCCGAGGGGGAGAAGCAGGCCGCGATCCTCGAGGCCGAGGGCGAGCGCGAAGCCGCGTATCGCGAGGCCGAGGCGCGCGAGCGCCTGGCCGAGGCGGAGGCGAACGCGACGCGCATGGTGTCCGACGCGATCGCGGCCGGCGACGTGCAGGCAATCAACTACTTCATCGCGCAGAAGTATGTCGAGGCGTTCAAGGAATTGGCCACGGCGCCGAACCAGAAGTTCGTGCTGATGCCGATGGAAGCCAGCGGCGTCATCGGCTCGATCGCGGGCATCGCCGAACTCGCGAAGGAAGCGCTCGGCAAGCAGCAGGTCGAGACGCGCCGTCGCGTGGACGCGGTCCAGCGCCCCGGAGCCTGAGCCGTGACCTGGACGCTCAACACCACGGTCTGGGCGGCGCTCGCACTCGTGCTGATCGCCGCGGAGACGGTCATCCCGGGGGCTTTCCTGTTGTGGATGGGCCTCGCCGCGGCAGTGGTCTGGCTGGTGGTGCTGCTGTTCCCCGGGCTCGGGCTGCTGTCGCAGGTGCTGCTGTTCGCGGGGCTCAGCGTCGTGGCCGTGCTGGCCTATCTGAAATGGGGCCGCCAGCGCGAACGTCCCAGCGACCGGCCGCTGCTCAACCGCCGCGCGGAACAGCTGGTCGGTCGCGTCGCCATCCTCGACCGCGCCATCAGCGGTGGCCAGGGCCGCGTGCAGATCGACGATGCGTACTGGGTGGTCAGCGGCCCCGAACTGGCGGCCGGGACCCGCGTGCGGGTGGTGGGGTCGCACGGCATGGTGCTCGAGGTCCTCGAAGCGGGCTGACATCCGGCGGGGCCGTTTCCCCGCCCGGTCGGCGATAATGGCGCTCCGCACCGCAGGAGCCCGCCATGACCCGCAAGACCATCCTCAACGACTCCCACCGCGCCCTGGGCGCGAAGATGGTCGACTTCGGCGGGTGGGACATGCCGATCAACTACGGCTCCCAGATCGAGGAGCACCACGCGGTGCGCCGGGATGCAGGCATGTTCGACGTCTCCCACATGACCGTGGTCGACCTGCGCGGCGCGCGGGTGCGCGAGTTCCTGCGCAGGCTGCTGGCCAACTCCATCGACAAGCTGAAGGTCCAGGGCAAGGCCCTCTACACCTGCATGCTGGACGGACAGGGCGGGGTGATCGACGACCTGATCGTCTACAACCTCGGCGATGACTTCCAGCGCCTGGTGGTCAATGCCGGCACCCGCGACAAGGACCTGGCATGGATCAATGCCCAGGCCGAAGGCTTCGACATCGAGGTCCGCGAGCGCGACGACCTGGCGATGATCGCGGTGCAGGGCCCGCAGGCGCGCGCGAGGGTGGTCGGCCTCGTGCACGCCGACGACCGGGCCGCGATCGAGAAGCTGGGCCGGTTCGCCAGCCGCGACGTGCGCTCGGTGGATGGCGCGCCGCTGTTCATCGCGCGCACCGGCTACACCGGCGAGGACGGCTTCGAAGTCGCGCTGCCGGAGGAGCATGCCGTCGCGTTCTGGGACGCGCTGGTCGCCGCCGGCGTGAAGCCGGCAGGGCTCGGCGCGCGCGACACGCTGCGCCTGGAGGCGGGGCTTCCGCTGTATGGCCAGGACATGGACGAGTCGGTCACGCCGTACGAAGCGGGCCTCGGCTGGACCGTGTCGCTCGATGAAGGCCGCGACTTCAACGGCCGCGCGGCGCTCGAGGCGCAGCAGGCCCGCGGCGACGCGCGCCAGGTCATCGGCCTGGTGATGGACGAGAAGGGCGTGCTGCGCCATGGCCAGAAGGTCCTGGCGGGCAGCGGCGAGGGCGAGATCCTCTCCGGCACCTTCGCCCCGACCATCGGCAAGTCGATCGCGCTGGCGCGGATTCCGGCCGGCGAACCGGGCGAGGTGCGCGTCGACATCCGCGGCCGCGAGGTGCCGGTGCGCGTGGTGGCCTGGCCCTTCGTGCGCGACGGCCAGCCGCGCGAGGGGATCTGATCCACCCGCGGCAGCGTTGGCTACACTAGGCCCCCACCTCCCAACCACGGCGATCCGGAGCAGCAGACATGAGTGACATCCCTGGCGACCTGAAGTTCATGAAGTCCCACGAGTGGGCCCGAGTCGAAGGCGACGGCAAGGTCACCGTCGGCATCTCCGACCATGCCCAGGGTCTGCTGGGTGACCTGGTGTACGTCGACCTGCCCGCCGTCGGCGACAGCGTCGAGGCCGGGACCGCCTGCGCCGTGGTCGAGTCGGTCAAGGCCGCGTCCGACATCTATGCGCCGGTGTCCGGGACGATCGCCGCGGTGAACTCGGTGCTGGCCGACAAGCCCGAGACGATCAACGAGGACGCATTCGGCGAAGGCTGGTTGTTCGTGATCGAGGCGAGCGATCCGGAGCAGGCGAACGACCTGCTGGATCCGGATGCCTATGCCGCACTCGTCGAAGACGAAGGCTGATCCCGACCCGCCGCATCGGCGGCAGGGTTGAACGGACGCCGGGCATTGCCCGGCGTTTTCCGTTCTGCAGCTTGCGAATGCGCGCGGAGCGCTGCGCAGTTTCGCGCAAATCATCCGGAAGCGGCCGCTGCAGGCCGCCCACAAACGTGCGCGCCGCGCGCGATTTCCATCACCACCACCAACCCGTCGCGTCCGCCTTCGCATGCGGACGTCCTGTCGCATGGCGCACGGCCACGCGCGAGCGGTGCATGCGCGGAGTGCATAAAACAAGTGGTTTGCAGGACATTTGTTCGGACGCGCGTGGCTGCCGGTGCGGATGGCGCATGCTCTGTGTCGGGCGACGCCCGCGATCACATGCCGTTGCCGCGCGATGCGATGTGATGGCGGGGCAATGACGGGTGTTGACACCGAAAAAAACCGTGATTAGGTTTCGCCCAACAACACGTGGCCACAGAACGAGTGAGTGCGAGCCGGACGACAACGCGTAATACAACTCAGTCCTCCGCCCGGATGGTCGACATGGTGGACTCAGGCGTCGTCTTCCCCGCGAAAGCTCCAGGCACACGGATGCATGCAACCCGCGGCGCAATGCGCAGCGGGTTTTTTAGTGCCGAAGGACCGGCACGGAATGATCGCCAGCGTTGCCTGGCGACCACGGGCACGGATGGCCCCGACACAGGATCCGGTGCGACGCGCCATGCGCGTCGTCGGTTGATCGCGGGTCCGATACCCGCGGTGTGTTTTCGTACTGGGCAGTAGTACCTGCAAGTCCACAGACGAGGAGAGCCATCCCATGGCCACGAAGAAAGCCGCGAAGAAGAAGGTCGCCAAGAAGGCGGTGAAAAAGACCGCCCGGAAGGCCGCCGCGCGCAAGGCTGCAGCACCGCGCAAGGCCGCCGCGAAGAAGGTCGCGAGGAAGAAGGTCGCCAAGACCGCCGCCAGGAAGGCGACGAAGAAGGCGGCCACGAAGAAGACCGCGACGAAGAAGGCCGCCAGCAGGAAGGCGACCAAGAAGACCGCCCGCAAGAGCGCGGTGAAGAAGGCCGCCAAGAAGGCGACCCGCAAGACCGCAGCGAAGAAGGTCGCCAGGAAGGCGGCAAAGAAGGTCGCGAAGAAGGCGACCCGCAAGACGCCTGCGAAGAAGGTCGCCAGGACCGCCCGCAAGACTGCGAAGGCGCCGGCGAAGAAGGCTGCTGGCAGGACCGCGAAGAAGGCCGCCACCAGGAAGACCGCCACCAAGAAGGCGGCAACGAAGAAGCGCGCCCCGCGCAAGGCCAAGGCACCGGTCGTTTCCATCCCGGCGGCACCCGCGCCGTTGATGTAAGCAGGCCCGCACGTCGGGAACCAGGCCCCTCTCCCGTAGCCCAGGCGGGGGAGGGGCTTTCTGTTTCAGCGCAGGGCGACGGCTTGCGGGATCATTCCGGCCGTGCGGTGGACGCCGCGCCGCCGCCGCTGCCGGCACGGGCCCCGGTCGACGCGGCGGTTCCGGCGGGCACCGGGTGTCCGCTTCTCGCGGCATTGGCCAGCAGGAGCTCGTCGACCTCGTCGAAGTCGACGTCGAGCCACTGCTGCGGCGCCAGGCCGATGGCGCTGTCGAGGATGGTCGGCAGCAGGCCGGTCGGCAGGCTGCTCTCGCCGTTCCACAACACCACGATGCCTAGGTCGCGCTCGGGCATCATCGCCATCAGGCCGCGATAGCCCTGCACGGCGCCGGCGTGGAAGACCACCCGGTGGCCGGCGTAGTCATAGACGCGCCAGCCGAGCGCATAGCCGGCATCACCCAGGCGCTGGCGCCGCCATCCGGAGCTGCGCATCTCGCCAGGGGTCGACACCAGCGGCTGGTGCAGCGTTGCCAGCAGCGGTGCCGGCAACACATCGGGCCGCCGGCCGGACTGCGCGATCAGCCACTGCGCCATGTCGTTGATGCTGGCGTTGACCCCGGCCGCCGGGGCGACGCGGTAGTAGGTGGGCTTGGGCATCAGCGAACGCCAGCCACCGCCGGCACGCACGTGGGGCTTCGCCCAGCGCGGGCTGGCCTGGATGCCTTCGAGGCCGTAGCTGGCATCGTCCATGCCCAGCGGCTTGAAGATGCGGCCCGTGACCGCCTCGCTGAAGAACTGGCCGGACGCCGCAGTGACCACGTCGCCGACCAGGCTGAAGGCGACGTTCTGGTAGCTGTAGCAGTCGCCCACGTCGCAGGTCATGGGGGCGTTGGCGAGCCGCTGCACCAGGCTGCGGTAGTCGGCGTTGCGTTCGATGTCGCGGTCGTAGGTGTTGCGCCCCAGCCCGACGCGGTGGCTGAGCACGTCGGCGACGGTCAGGCGGCTGGCGGCATCCGGACGCGCAAGTCGCAGCGCCGGCATGAAGTCGGCCACGTGGCTGTCCCAGCGCAGCGAGCCTTCCGCCACCAGCAAGCCGGTGATCGTGCCGGCAAAGGGTTTGGAGAGCGACGCGAGGCGGAACACCGTGTGCGCGTCGACCGGTTCGGCATTGCTGACATCGGTGATGCCATAGCCGCGCGCGCTGAGCACCTCGCCCTTGTGCACGATGGCCATCGCGAGTCCGGGCACGCGCTGGTTGGCGACCACGGCCTGGGCCATCGCTTCGAAACGGGCGACATCGAAACCTTCCGCGAGCGGCATCGGCCGCGTGCCGGGAGGTAGCAGCGGCGATGTGTCGGTGTCCACTGCGGTGGTGCCGGCCTGCGCCGGTCGTGTCGCCGCCTCGTCGGATGGCTGCCAGCGGAGTTCCGGCTGCACCGACTGTGCCGCCGTGCCAACCGCCATCGGCGTCAGGCATGCGAACAGGCCGGCACCGAGGAGGAGGCGACGAGGCGTGCGCGCTGCGTCTTTCATCGGGCGTATCCCCTGCGTATGCTGCGACTGCGGGGTGATCATATGCCCCTGCCTGCGCAATTGCATGAACAAGGGGAGCTTTGATGTCCAGCCTGCTGATCCTGCTCGTGTTTGTCGGTCTGGCCGTGGTCCTGGTCGGCTGGGGTGTCGGCATCTACAACGGCCTGGTGACCGCCCGCAACGCCTTCCGCAATGCGTTCGCGCAGATCGACGTGCAGCTGCAGCGCCGCTTCGACCTGATCCCCAACCTGGTGGAAACCGCCAAGGGTTACCTGCGCCATGAGCGCGAGACCCTGGAGGCGGTGATCGCCGCGCGCGGGGCCGCGGTCTCGGGCCTGGCCGCAGCCAAGGCCAGCCCCGGCGACCCGGCGGCGATGGCGGGGCTGGCCGAGTCGCAGGGCATGCTCAACAGCGCGCTCGGCCGCCTGATGGCCGTGGCCGAAGCCTACCCGGACCTCAAGGCCAACCAGAACATGATGCAGCTCACCGAGGAGCTGACCTCCACCGAGAACCGCGTCGCGTTCGCCCGCCAGGCGTTCAATGATTCGGTGATGGCGTACAACAACAAGCGCGAAGTGTTCCCGTCGAGCCTCGTGGCGGGGATCTTCAACTTCGAGCCCGCGGCACTGCTGGAGATCCCGGCCGACCGTGCCGAGGTCCGCGAGGCGCCGAAAGTCCAGTTCTGACGCTCGATGAACTTCTTCGAGCAGCAGGCGAAGGCGCGCCGCAGCAGCACCCGCCTGGTGGTGCTGTTCGCGCTCGCGGTCGTCGGCATGGTGGCCGCGATCGACCTTGCCGTGGTGCTCGTCGTCGGCCTCAACTGGCCGTTGCTGGCCCTGACCACGCTCATCACGCTGGCCGTGATCGGGCTGGGTTCGCTGTATCGCCTGGCCTCGCTGCGAGGTGGCGGCGACGTGGTGGCGCTGCAGTTCGGCGGCACGCCCGTGCCACAGGACACCGGCGATGCCTCCCTGCGCCGGCTGCGCAACGTGGTCGAGGAGATCTCGATCGCCTCGGGCGTGCCGGTGCCCAGCCTCTACGTGCTCGAGAACGAGTCCGCCATCAACGCCTTCGCGGCGGGCTACTCCCCCAGCGACGCGGCGATCGCGGTCACCCGCGGCGCGCTCGACCGGCTCAACCGCGACGAGTTGCAGGGCGTCATCGCTCACGAGTTCAGCCATGTCGCCAATGGCGACATGCGGCTCAACATCCGCCTCATGGGCGTGCTGTTCGGCATCCTGATGATCAGCCTGATCGGCCGCAAGGTGCTGTACCTGGGCGGCGGCAGCCGCGACCGGAGCGCAGCCGCGGTGATGGTGGCGGCGCTGGTGGCGCTGATCGTGGGCAGCATCGGCATGCTGTTCGGACGCATGATCAAGGCCAGCGTGAGTCGTTCGCGCGAGCGGCTGGCCGATGCCTCGGCAGTGCAGTTCACCCGCCAGACCGCCGGACTGGCCGGTGCACTGAAGAAGATCGCCGGACTGCCGGATGGCGCACGCCTGAGCGACCGCGCCGATGCCGAGGAAGCCAGCCACATGCTGTTCGGCGACGGCGTCGGCTTCAGCGGACTGTTCGCCACCCACCCGCCGATCCTCGAACGCATCCAGGCGCTGGAGCCGGGCTTCCGCGGCGAGCAGCTGGAAGGCCTGCGCCGGCAATGGTCGCTGACGCCGCCCTCGGGCCTGCACGAGGACCGGATGATGGGCCTCGACGTGCACGGCGGACGGCTTCCCGCCGCCGATGCGCAACTGGATGTCACGCCACCGATGGTGGCGGCCCAGGTCGGGACCCCCGAAGCCGATGACTACCAGCGCGCCGACGCCATCGTGCATGGCATGCCGGCTTCGCTGCGTAGCCTGGCGCAGTCACGCGAGGCGGTGGTTCCGCTGATCCTCGGCCTGCTGCTGGACGACGATGCCGGCCTGCGCGGCCGCCAGCTTCCCGAGATCACCGCGCGCCTGGGCGACGACTGCGCGCGCGCCGCCCTTGCCCTGCACTCCGGCGACCTCCAGGCACTGCATCCGATGCAACGCCTGCCGCTCGCCGCCCTGGCGTTCCCCGTGCTGCGCCGGCGTCCGCGGCCCGAACTCGAGACGCTGCTCGATACCGTGCACGCCGTGGTGCACTGCGACGGCAAGGTGTCGCTGTTCGAGTACTGCCTGGGGCGCCTGCTGGAAGTGCAGTTGCGCGAGTCGCTCGACCCCGCGCGGCATGCGCGCTTCGGACGTCGCAAGCCGGGCAACGTGCGCCAGGAATTCGCAACGCTGCTGGCTGTGGTGGCGCAGGCCGGCAATCCGGGGAACCCCGCGGCCGCACAGCGTGCCTACCTCGCCGGCCTGCAGCGCGTACTGCCGCGCGACCATCTGCCCTATGCGCCGCCGGCGTCGGGCGTGCTCGCCCTGGACGAGGTCTGGCCGGCGCTCGATGCGCTGGAGCCGCTGGCCAAGCAATTGATGGTCGAGGCGGTGACCGCCGCGGCAAGCCACGACGGCCGCATCTCGGTGGCCGAGTCCGAGCTGCTGCGCACGATCTGCGGCGTGCTCCACTGCCCCCTGCCGCCCGGCCTGGAAGCCGCCTGAGCCCGTCGTTCCGCCCCAACGGGGTCGCTGCCGCGCGCCCGGAGCGAGCGCGATGTGTGGCGGGAAGTACGCGCATCGGCTAACGTGCCGCGCGTGGCCAGGGCCGGAACCACCGGATGAGCAAGTTCGAAGGCGGATCCGGATCCGCCGGCACCGTGGGCCGCCTGCGCAGCGAGCTCGCGGCCTCGCCGCCCCTGTGGTGGGCGATGCTGTATTTCTTCAGCCTGCTGTGCGGCTATTACGTGCTGCGGCCCGTGCGCGACGCGATGGGCGCATCGACCGATGCCGCCACGGTGTTCCCGCGTGGCCTGATCGCGCTGGGGGAACGCTTCGGAATCGAAGTGGGCGACTTCACCCTGCAGGTGCTCTTCACCGCGACCTTCATCGCCATGGTGCTGCTGCAGCCGTTGTACGGCGCATTGGTGTCGCGGTTCCCGCGCCGGGTGTTCCTGCCGGCGGTGTACCTGGTGTTCATCGCCTGCCTCGCCGGCTTCTGGTGGGCGTTCGACAGCGCGCTTCCGGGCCGAGGTGCCGCGTTCTTCGTCTGGGTGGCGGTCTTCAACCTGTTCGCGGTCACCGTGTTCTGGAGCTTCATGGCCGACGTGTTCGACAACATGGAGGCGAAGAAGGTCTATGGCTACATCGGTGCGGCCGGGACCGTGGGCGCGCTGGTCGGGCCGGCGATCACCCGGCTGATGGTCGAATCGGTCGGAGTGGCGAACCTGCTGCTGGTGTCGGCCGGGTTCATCGCCGTGTGCCTCTTCTGCATCATCAGGCTGCGGCCATGGGCACTGGCGCGCGAACGCAGCCACGGTGGCGCCGCGGGCCAGGCCATGGGTGGATCGGTGCTCGCCGGCCTGCGCCTGGTCTGGCAACGGCCACTGCTGCGCGCGCTGGCGCTGCTGATGTTCTTCGGCGTCGGCGTGGGCACGCTGCTCTACAACGAGCAGGCACGGATCGTGCGCACCGCCTTCGCCACGCCCGAGGAGCGCGCTGCGTTCTATTCCACGCTGGACTGGGCGATCAATGGCCTGACCATCGCCATCCAGCTGTTGCTTACCCGATTCCTGCTGCAGCGCTATGGCATCGCCCCGCTGCTGCTGCTGCCGGCGTTCGCGATCATGCTGGGCTTCGCCGCCCTGTCGGCGTCGCCGCTGCCGATGCTGGTGGCCATCGTGCAGATCGTGACGCGTGCCAGCGAGTTCTCGCTGGCCAAGCCCGCGCGCGAGACGCTCTATACCCGGGTCGACCGCGAAGAGCGCTACAAGGCCAAGGCGGTGATCGATACGGCGGTCTACCGCGGCGGCGACCTGACCTTCGTCTGGGTGCACAAGGCGCTGGCCGCGCTGGGCTCGGGCATGGTCTTCCTTGCCGGACTGGGCATCGCGCTGGGCATGACCTACGGCGCATGGCGCGTGGTGCGCGCCGAGCGCGCGCTGCCGCAGGAGCCGGCAGAGCCCGCGCAGGCGCCCGCCAGGCCGTCCTGACCCATAGGCCGGGGATGGCGGTGCGCCCCGGGCCCGGCGGTGCCCGGACACGGCGAGGGCGCCACAAGGGCGCCCTCCTGTCATGCAATCCCGACTCAGGCCGCTTCGCGGGTTCCGTCCGGCCTGTAACGCTCGTAGTACGTCGCTGCACGCAGCTCGTGCGGGTCGAAGTCGTCGACGCTGATGGTGTCGAGCGTCATCCGGCGCAGGTCCGCAAGCTGCGCAGATTCCTCCGAGGTGATCCAGCCTTCGCGCACGCCTTCCTCGAGCTGGCGGTCGAAGTCCAGCGCCTCGATGCCCTTGTTCTTGAGCGCCTTGAGGAACTTGCGCTCCACCGGCTCCGCGGCGATGGCGGCGGCAAGGTAGCTGTCGATGCGTCCGGCGGGGTTGTTCTCGCAGGGCGTGGTGAAGACGCCGCGGGCAAGGCGGTCGCGGGCTTCGTTGGGCGCCATCAGCAGGGCGGCGACGCGATGGCCGAGGCGGTCGCCCGGCGCTTCGGCACGGCGGCCCAGCGGGAAGATCAGCATCCACATCAGCCAGCCCACCGGGCGGATCGGGAAGTTGCGCAGGGCCGCCGACAGGGCGGTTTCGATCCTGTGGATGCTGTCGTGGTAGGCCCAGGCCAGGAGCGGCTGGTCGGCGGCCGGCGCGCCCTCGTCGTGGTAGCGCTTCAGCATGGCGCTGGCCATGTAGAGATGGCTGAGCACGTCGCCCAGGCGCCCCGACAGCGATTCCTTGAACTTCAGCTTGCCGCCCAGCATCAGCATCGACACATCGGCCATCAATGCGAGGTTGGCCGAGTGGCGGTTGAGGCGACGGAAGAAGCGCCGCGTGTAGTCGTCGCCCGGGGCCTTGCCGAAGCGCGACCCGGTGAGCGCGAACCACAGCGAGCGCACGGCGTTGGAGATCGCATAGCCGATATGGCCGAACAGGGCGCGGTCGAAGGCTTCGACGCCGGCGCGTTCGTCGCTGTCCTGCGCCGCCTTCATTTCCTTCATCACCCACGGGTGGCAGAGGATCGCGCCCTGCCCGAAGATCAGCAGGCTGCGGGTCATGATGTTGGCGCCCTCGACCGTGATCGCGATCGGCGAGGCCTGCCATGAGCGGCCGGCGAAGTTGCGCGGCCCCAGGATGATGCCCTTGCCGCCGATGACGTCCATGACATCCTTGGCGACCTCGCGACCCATCTCCGTGCAGTGGTACTTCGCGATCGCCGACGGCACCGCAGGTACGTCGCCCCGGTCGACCGCGGCCGCGGTGGCCTGCGACAGCGCGCTGATGGCATAGGCGCGGCCACCGATGCGGGCCAGCGCTTCCTCCACGCCCTCGAAACGGCCGACCGAGAGGCCGAACTGCTTGCGGATGCGCGCATAGGCACCGGTGGTGACGGCACCGATCTTCGCGCCGCCGCTGGCGGTCGACGGCAGGGTGATCGAGCGGCCGATCGACAGGCACTCGCTGAGCATGCGCCAGCCTTCGCCGAAGCCGCTCTCCTCGCCGATGATCCGGCTGAGCGGCACGAACACCTCGTGGCCGCGCACCGGGCCGTTCTGGAACGGCGAGTTGAGCGGGAAGTGGCGGCGACCGACGTCCATGCCTTCGACGCCGCGCGGGACCAGCGCAAGCGTGATGCCGATGTCGCGTTCGTCACCAAGCAGGCCGTCGGGGTCGTACATGCGGAAGGCCAGGCCGATCAGCGATGCCACCGGCGCGAGCGTGATGTAGCGCTTGTCGAAGGTCAGCCTGACGCCCAGCACCTGGGCGCCTTCCCACTCGCCCTTGCAGACGATGCCGTAGTCGGGGATCGACGTGGCATCGGAGCCGGCGAAGGGCCCGGTCAGCGCGAAGCAGGGGATCTCGCGGCCATCGGCCAGGCGCGGCAGGTAGTGGTCCTTCTGCGCCGGAGTGCCGTAATGCATCAGCAGTTCGCCCGGACCGAGCGAGTTGGGGACGCCCACGGTGGAGCTGACCACGCTGGAGACCGACGCAAGCTTCTGGATCACCTTGTGGTGCGCGAGCGCGCTGAAGCCCAGGCCGCCGTACTCCTTCGGGATGATCATTCCGAAGAACCGGTGCTCCTTCATGAACTGCCACATCTCCGGCGGCAGGTCGGCCCGCACGTGGGTGATGTCCCAGTCATTGGTCATGCGGCACAGTTCTTCCACCGGGCCATCCAGGAAGGCCTGCTCCTCGGCGGTCAGCCGCGGCGCGGGCTGGGAGAGCAGCACGTTCCAGTCCGGCGCGCCCGAGAACAGCTCGCCCTCGAAGCCGACCGAGCCCGCTTCCAGCGCGATGCGCTCGGTCTGGGACAGCGGCGGCAGGATCCTGCGGAAGATGCGGAGCAGCGGCGCGGTGATCAGCGGCTTGCGGATGAAGGGCAGCAGCAGCGGCACCGCGACCAGCGCCGCGATGACGGCGGCGACGATGGTGGCCGTACGGTCGGCGTCCAGCAGCCAGCAGGCCACCAGGGCCGCGGCGGTGATTGCCGCCCAGGTGGCCAGGCGCATGCGGTGGTAGGCGGCGAATGCACCGACCAGCAGCAGGACGAGGAAGGGGACGACGATACTCATGGCATGGTCTCCGCGAGCATTGCGCTCGCCTTGGGCTGGTGGAGGCCAGTCGGGGCCACGCCCACGGCGCGGCCCGGTCGCTGGCCCATACGGACGAGTATGGACATCGCCACGGCGGGCGTCAAACACGCCGATACTGTCCCCGCACCGACCCGTATGGATACACTCGCCGGCATGAAGACCACCGCCAGCAAGGGTGAACGCAGCCGGCTCAGCGCCGACGACTGGGCCGAAGCCGCGCTCGACCTGATCGCCGAACAGGGCGTGGCGGCACTGGCGGTGGAGCCGCTCGCGCGCCGCCTGGGCGTGACCAAGGGCAGTTTCTACTGGCACTTTCCCTCGCGCGATGCCCTGCTGCAGGCCGCGCTGGAACGCTGGGAGGCCTTCGAGGAGCAGGAGCTGTTCGGCAAGCTCGAGTCGGTGCCCGATCCCGCCGAGCGGCTGCGCTCGCTGTTCCAGATGGTGGCGCGCGAGTTCAAGTCGCACGTGGTCTACAGCGCGCTGCTCAAGGCGCCCGACCACCCGGCGGTGCAGCCGGTCATCGGACGCGTCTCGCAGCGGCGTCTCGACTACCTCACCGCTTCGTTCCGCCAGGCCGGCCTGGGCCGGACCGAGGCCCGCCACCGCGCGCGTCTGACGTACGCCGCCTATGTCGGCTTCCTGCAGCTCAACCTGCAGCTGCACCAGGCGCGGATGCCGCAGGAAGAGTTCGACGAATACGTCGAACACCTGATGGACACGCTGGTCCCGCGCTGATTCCCGGCCCGCGCATGACGCGGTGCATCACGGCGGCGGGGCGGCCGCTCGCTAGAATTGCCGGTCCAGCCTGAAACAAAGCGCAGTCCGGAGGCGCGAGACATGAATGCAGTTCCCCAGCAGGGCGCGGAAGCGAGCCCTGGCACCCGGCTTGCGTCGCTGCAGCAGTGGGTCGACGAGGTCGCGGCACTGACCCGTCCCGACCGCGTGGTCTGGTGCACGGGCAGCGATGCGGAGGCCGCCGCGTTGCAGGACGCGATGATGGCCGATGGCACGCTCCTGCCGCTCAACCAGGACACCCATCCCGGCTGCGTGCTGCACCGTTCGCATCCCGACGACGTGGCGCGTGTCGAGCACCTCACCTTCGTCTGCCACGGGAAGCGCGAGGACGCAGGTCCCAACAACCACTGGATGGCACCGGCCGAGGCGCACGCGAAGATCGACGCGCTGTTCGAGGGCTGCATGCAGGGCCGCACCCTGTACGTGGTGCCGTACTGCATGGGGCCGATCGATTCCCCGCTGGCGCGCTGCGGCGTGGAGATCACCGATTCGCCCTACGTGGTGGCCAACATGCGCCTGATGACGCGCATGGGCAGTGCCGCGCTGGAGCGCATCGAGCGCGAGGGCGCGGAGGGCAAGCCGCTGGTCCGCGGGCTGCATTCCACCGGCGAGCTCGATCCCGACCGCCGCTACATCATGCATTTCCCCGAAGAGCTGGTGATCAAGTCCTACGGTTCGGGCTATGGCGGCAACGCGTTGCTGGGCAAGAAGTGCCACGCCCTGCGCATCGCTTCGCACCAGGCGCGCCAGGAGGGCTGGCTGGCGGAGCACATGCTGATCGTCGGCATCGAGAATCCGCGGGGCGACGTGCACTACGTCGCCGCTGCCTTCCCGAGCGCCTGCGGCAAGACCAACCTGGCCATGCTGATCCCGCCGGAGTCCTACCGCGAGAAGGGCTGGAAGGTCTGGACCGTCGGCGACGACATCTGCTGGATGCATCCCGGCGAGGACGGCCGCCTGTGGGCGATCAATCCGGAAGCCGGCTTCTTCGGCGTGGCGCCAGGCACTTCGGAAAAGTCGAACCCGAACGCGCTGCATACGATCGAGCGCGACACCATCTTCACCAACGTGGCGGTGACCGATGACGGCCAGCCGTGGTGGGAGGGCCTGGACAAGCGGACGCCTGCCACCGACTGGCGGGGACGGCCCTATGACCCGGCCAATGGCCCGGCCGCGCATCCCAATGCGCGCTTCACCGTCAGTGCCAGGCAGTGCCCGACGTGGTCGCCGCGTGCCGAGGATCCGCGCGGCGTGCCCATCAGCGCAATCGTCTTCGGTGGCCGGCGCGCATCGCTGGTGCCGCTGGTGTTCGAGGCGCGCGACTGGACGCATGGCGTGCAGGTGGGTGCCTCGATGGCCTCCGAAACCACGGCCGCCG
>DATBUS010000057.1:0-18848 GCA_036515815.1 Luteimonas sp. | reverse complement strand
CGCTTCCGCGGCCACGGCATCGGCGTGGCCCCGGGCGCGCAGCCAGGCCACGGCCTCGTCGGCAGGCGGCAGGCGGAAGTCGAGGCGCTGGCAGCGGCTGCGGATGGTGGCCGGCAGGCGCGCCGGGTTCGCGCTCAGCAGCCACAGGTAGCGGCCGGGCACGGGCTCCTCGAGCGTCTTCAGCAGCGCGTTCGCGGCCGCGTCGTTCATGTCGTCGGCCGGGTCGATGATCGCGACCTTGGCATCGCCGTACTGCGGCGTGGTGGACAGGCGTGCCGACAGTTCGCGGACCTGGTCGACCGGAATCACGCTGAGCTGCCGCGGCGGCGAGGGCGTCATCCGCCAGGCATGCCCGACCAGGATCGCATCCGGATGTCCCGGGTGGCCCCAGGGGTGGGACAGGGAACCGTCCGGGCGCTGCTCCATGGGCTCCTTCTGCGAACGCGAGCAGAACAGTGCACAGGCGCGACACTGGCCGCAGGGACGCAGCCCCATGTCCGGGGCCTGGCACAGCACGCGTTGGGCGAGCCGCTCGGCCACCAGGCGCTTGCCCAGCATCGACGGACCGCAGAACAGCAGGGCGTGGCCCATGCGCCCGGCATCGATCGCGGCGGCGGCATGGTCGTGCATGCGCTGCTGCCAGGGTGCCAGCGCGACATCGAAGCTCATCGTGCCTCCGTGAACGCCTGCAGCACGGCCACGGCGTCGGCCACCACCCGTCCCACGTCGCGCGAGGCATCCACGACCCGGAAGCGACCGGGCTCGGCCGCGGCGCGCGCGACGAAGACCTCGCGCACGCGCTCGAAGAACGCGCTGCGCTCGCGCTCGATGCGGTCGGGCTGCAGGTCGCGGCCCTGGATGCGGCCGTGTCCCTGCGCCACATCGAGGTCGAGCAGCAGCGTGAGTCCCGGGCGCAGGCCAACCACGCGCCGCTCGAGGGTCTCGATGAACTCCGCATCGAGCCCGCGGCCGCCGCCCTGGTAGGCGTAGCTGGAATCGGTGAAGCGGTCGCACAGCACCCAGGCGCCGCGCTCGAGCGCCGGCGTGATGGTGGTGCGCACATGCTGGGCGCGGGCAGCGAACATCAACAGCAGTTCGGTTTCCGGGGCGACCACCTCGTCGCCCGCATGCAGCAACATGCCGCGGATCTGCTCGGCCAGCGGCGTCCCGCCGGGTTCGCGCGTGACCACCACGTCGTGGCCGCGGGCCTCGAGTGCCTCGCGCAGCGCCGCGAGCACCGTGGTCTTGCCCGCGCCCTCGCCGCCTTCCAGCGAAACGAAGCGCGGATGCAGGGGCAAGGCGCTCATCGCGGGCCGTGCCGTTCGCGGTAGCGCTGCACGTACTGCCTGACCGCGGCGTTGTGCGCCTCCAGCGTGGGCGAGAACACGTGGCGGCCGCTGCCGTCACCCACGGCGACGAAATACAGGGCATCGCCTTCCTCGGGCCGGGTGGCGGCACGCAGGGCATCGACGCCCGCCATGGCGATCGGCGTCGGCGGCAGGCCATCGCGGGTGTACGTGTTGTAGGGCGTATCGGTGGTCAGGTCGCTGCGGCGGATGTTGCCGTCGTAGTCGCTGCCCATGCCGTAGATCACCGTGGGGTCGGTCTGCAGGCGCATCCCGATCCGCAGGCGACGGCTGAACACCCCGGCGATCAGGGGACGCTCTTCCGCGATGCCGGTTTCCTTCTCCACGATGGAGGCCAGCACCAGCGCCTCCTCCGGCGTTCCGATCGGCAGGTCGTCGGCGCGCGCCTCCCAGGCGGCGGCAAGCGCACGGTCGAGGTCGTCGGCGGCGCGTCGCAACAGGTCCACGTCGGTGTCGCCGCGGTCGTAGGCATAGGTCTCGGGCAGGAAACGCCCTTCCGGGTGCAGGCCTTCGCGACCCAGCGCCGCCATCAGCGCCGCGTCGTCGACCTCGTGCAGGGTCTGCACCAGGGGCGTGGCCCGGGCGAGTGCCGCGCGCAGCTCGCGGATGTTCCAGCCCTCGACGATGGTGAAATGGTGGCGCACCACCTTGCCATCGCGCATGTGCTGCAGCAGCTGGCGGGCGGTGATGCCGGGCTCGAGCGCGTACTCGCCGGCCTGGATGCGGCCGTCGGTGCCGAGCTGGCGCGCCAGCACGCGCCACTCCAGGTCCCGGCCGGCGTCGATGCCCTGCTCGCGCAGGCGCGAGACCACGCGGCGCAGGGTGTCGCCACGTTCGACCACCAGGTTGTCGCCGGCCTCGACGCCGGGCAGCGGCGAAGTGGCGAAGCGCTGGTAGCCGCTCCATGCCCACCAGCCCACCGCACCCGCGGCCAGCGCCGAGAGCACGAACAGGACGAGGACGATGCGCTTGAGCGCCTTCATGGCGCGCGCCACGCGCGGGCGCGATCGGTGACCGGATGCATGCACGGAAGGATACCGTGCCCACCGGGGCGGCGGTCAGGCACCGAGGGCCTGCAGCATGCCGCGTGCCTTCGCGCGGGTCTCGTCGAGCTCGTGCGCGGGGTCGGAGTCGGCGACGATGCCGGCGCCGGTGCGGAAGCGCACGGTGTCGCCATGCACCTCGGCGCTGCGGATCAGGATGTTGAGGTCGAGATCGCCGCTGCGGTCGAGCCAGCCCATGGCGCCGGTGTAGGCACCGCGGCCGACGCCTTCCAGCTCGGCGATGATCTCCATGCAGCGCACCTTGGGTGCACCGGTGATGGTTCCGCCGGGGAACACCGCGCGCAGCACCGCGCCCGGGGTCGCATCCGCGCGCAGCCGGCCACGCACATTGCTCACGATGTGGTGCACGTGGGCATAGCTCTCGACCACCATCAGCTCGTCCACCTCGACGCTTCCGCCGCGGCAGACGCGGCCGAGGTCGTTGCGCTCGAGGTCCACAAGCATCACGTGCTCGGCACGTTCCTTGGCGTGGCCGACGAGTTCGCGGATGCGGTCGGCGTCGTCGTCGCCCGGCAGCCGCGGTCGCGTCCCGGCGATGGGCCGTGTCTCGGCCAGGTCGCCGCGCACCGAGACCAGGCGTTCGGGCGAGGCGCTGACCACGGCGCCGGCAGCGCCGAGGTCGAACAGCCCGGCAAAAGGCGCAGGGTTGGCGCGGCGCAGGCGTGCGTAGAGCGCCGCGGGTGCCAGCGGTGCATCGAAGCGCGCTTCCCAGCCACGCGAGAGGTTGACCTGGAACACGTCGCCGGCCTGGATGTAGTCCAGGGCGCGGGCCACGGCACGGGTGTAGTGGGCGCCGGGGGACTCGGTGCAGGCCAGGAGCGTTGGCCACGGGCCGTCGACCGGGGCTCCGGACGGGCTCGCCTGCGTCCGGTCGTCGGGCACCCCGGCGGGCGACCGGGGCTCGAGGCGCGCGATATCGTCGAGGACGGCATCGAGCAGGCGTTCGGCACCCTCTTCCGCGACCGCCACCATCGCACCGCTGACGCGGTCGCGCAGCACCGCCACGGGGCACCTGCAGGCCGCCGCGACCGGAAGCGCCCCCTGCGCCGACGGAAGCGCCAGGACCGGTTCGACCTGGGCCGCCAGCTCATAGCCGAGAAAGAGCGCCCAGCCTCCTAGGAAGGGCCAGGGCGATGGCGCCTCCGGGAGCCGCAGCATGGCCCATTCGAGGTCCATGGCGGCGAGGAAATCCTTTCCGACGACCCTGCCGTCCTCGCGCCGCACCAGGCCGTCGCGCTCCAGCAGGAGCCGGGCGCCGCTCGCGGCCAGCAGCACATCCCAGCGACCATGCGCGGTGCCCGACGCCACGGACTCGAGCAGCAACGGATAGCGCTCCGCCGAGCGTTGCTGCAGCGCCAGCAGGTCGAAGCCGTGCGCCAGCGCGCGGACATGGGTCATGTGCGGGCCCCGCCGCCCCACGGGGCGGCGCTGTCGATCAGACGCGGCGGAAGACCAGGCTGCCGTTGGTGCCGCCGAAGCCGAACGAGTTCGACATCGCGACGTCCACCTGCGCCTCGCGCGCGGTATGTGGCACGTAATCGAGATCGCAACCTTCGGACGGGTTGTCGAGGTTGATGGTGGGCGGGATCACGCCGGTATGCAGCGCCATCGCCGAGAACACCGCCTCGACGCCACCGGCGGCACCCAGCAGGTGGCCGGTCATCGACTTGGTGGAGCTGACCATGACGCGGCGTGCATGGTCACCGAGCACGCGCTTGATGCCCATGGTCTCGGCCAGGTCGCCGGCCGGCGTGGAGGTGCCGTGCGCGTTGATGTAGCCGACCGCGGACGGATCGATGCCGGCGTCGCGGATCGCGGCTTCCATGCAGCGCGCCGCGCCTTCGCCGTTCTCGCTCGGCGCGGTCATGTGGTATGCGTCGCCGCTCATGCCGAAACCGGCCAGCTCGGCATAGATGCGCGCGCCACGCGCCTTCGCGCGCTCGTATTCCTCGATGACCAGGATGCCGGCACCGTCGCCCATGACGAAGCCGTCGCGGCCTTCGTCCCAGGGGCGCGACGCGCGCGTCGGGTCATCGTTGCGGGTCGACAGCGCCTTCATCGCGCAGAAGCCGCCCAGCGAGGTCGGGGTGGTGGCGAACTCGGCGCCACCGGCGATCATCGCGTCGGCATCGCCGTACTGGATCATGCGCATCGCAAGGCCCAGGTTGTGCGTGGCCGTGGTGCAGGCGGTGACCGCGGCGATGTTCGGCCCCTTGGCGCCGGTCATCATCGAGACCTGGCCGGCGATCATGTTGATGATCGTGCTGGGCACGTAGAACGGGGAGATCCTGCGCGGCCCGGCCTCGTGGTACTTGATGGCCGTTTCCTCGATGCCCTTGAGGCCACCGATGCCGGCACCGATGGCCACGCCGATGCGCTCGGGATCCGCGGCGACGTCCAGCCCCGAATCCTGCAGCGCCATCATCGAGGCGGCCACGCCGTAATGGACGAAGGGGTCCATCTTCTTGACGTCCTTGGCCGGGATCCACTGCGCGGGATCGAAGCCCGTGACCTCGCCGGCGATGCGGGTGGCAAACGCCGACGCGTCGAAATTGGTGATCGGGCCAATGCCCGAACGGCCGTCCACGATGCCCTGCCAGGACGAGGCCAGGTCATTGCCGAGTGGCGACAGGATGCCGAGGCCGGTGATGACGACACGACGCTTGGACATGGGTACTCCGGACGGTTGTGCTGCAGTACGCGCCCGAATGGGGCGCCGGAAACGCCCGAGGCCGCATCAGCGGCCCCGGGTTGTGCATTCGGTACGGCGCGGACGCGCCGCCTGCGATCAGGCCTTGACGTGGGCCTTGATGTAATCGATCGCCTGCTGCACCGAAGTGATCTTCTCGGCTTCCTCGTCGGGGATCTCGCACTCGAACTCTTCCTCGAGGGCCATCACCAGCTCGACGGTGTCGAGGGAATCCGCACCCAGGTCGTCGACGAAGGAGGCGCTGGCGCTGACCTCGTCTTCCTTGACGCCCAGTTGTTCGACGACGATCTTCTTGACGCGCTCTTCGATGCTGCTCATAAGTCTCTGGCTCCGGTGGAGGCTGTTGCGGTGGGTAGTGTAAGGGATTCGGCCCGGGCTGCTAGTGCCCGACCGCGACCCTTTCGATTCAAGGGCTTGGCGCCCGGGTGCATCACGGCATGTACATCCCGCCGTTGACGTGCAGGGTCTCGCCGGTGATGTAGCCGGCGTCCGGGCCGGCCAGGAAGGCGACGGCGCGGGCGATGTCTGCGGGCTCTCCGAGGCGGCCCAGCGCGATCTGCTGCTGCATGGCGGCCCTGGCGTCTTCGGGGAGATCGCGGGTCATGTCGGTGGCGATGAAGCCGGGCGCGACCACGTTCACCGTGACGCCGCGGCTGCCGATCTCCTTCGCCAGCGACTTCGAGAACGCGATGATGCCGGCCTTGGCCGCGGCATAGTTCGACTGCCCGGCATTGCCGGTCACGCCGATCACCGACGCGATGTTGATGATGCGCCCTTTCCGCGCCTTCATCATCCCGCGCATCACCGCCTTGCTGCTGCGGTAGACGCTGGTCAGGTTGGTGTCGAGGATGGCCTGCCAGTCCTCGTCCTTCATGCGCATCAGCAGGTTGTCGCGGGTGATGCCGGCGTTGTTGACCAGGATCGAGACCGGGCCGATGTCCTTGGCGATCGACTCGATCAGCGCTTCGATCGCACCCGCGGTGGACACGTCGAGCACGCGTCCGCGCCCACCCTGCGCGGAGAGGCGCTCGCCGATGGCCTGCGCGCCGCCCTCGCTGGTCGCCGTGCCGACGACAGTCGCGCCGCGCGCGGCCAGTTCGTCGGCGATCGCGGCGCCGATGCCGCGGCTGGCGCCGGTGACCAGCGCGATCTCGCCTTTCAGTTCCTGGGTCATGTCGTGTGTCTACCTGTATGTGTCAAAAGCCTTGCCACGGATCAACGCGGATCTTCACGGATTTTCGCGGATAGGACCCGAGTTGGAACGGTCTGCGGCAGCCGACGAATCCGGTCTTTCTTTCCGCAGTTGCCCTATCCGTGTGGATCCGTGAACAATCCGCGTGATCCGTGGCAAAAGATCAGCGCTTCCATTCAGCGAGAGCCGCGTCGAAGTCGGCGATGGTGCCGAGGGCGCGGGCGTCGAGGGATTTGTCGATGCGGCGGGCCAGGCCGGTGAGGACCTTGCCGGGACCGCACTCCGCGATGCGTGTGGTACCACGCGCGGCCAGGGCCTGGACGCAGTCGGTCCACTGCACCGGCAGGTAGAGCTGGCGCACCAGCGCGTCGCGGATGGCCTGCACGCCATCGTGCACCTCGGCATCGACGTTCTGCACCACGGGCAGGCCGGGCTCGCGCCAGGCGAGGCCCGACATGGCTTCGGAAAGGCGGTTGGCGGCTTCGCGCATCAGCGGCGTGTGCGAAGGCACGCTCACCGCCAGCTTCACCACCTTGCGCACGCCCCTGTCAGCAAGCAACTCGAGCGCGCGATCGACCGCGGCGGCGTGGCCGCCGATCACGATCTGGCCGGGCGAATTGAAATTGGCCGGCACGACGACGTCTTCGGCCGAGGCTTCGTCGCAGGTCTCGCGCACCAGCGCGTCCTCGGCACCGATCACCGCAGCCATCGCGCCGGTGCCCGCCGGCGCGGCATCCTGCATCAGCTGGCCGCGCAGGCGCACCAGCCGTGCGCCATCGGCCAGGGGAAGCGCGCCAGCGGCGACAAGCGCGGAGTACTCCCCGAGGCTGTGCCCGGCCAGCAGTGCCGGCATCGCACCGCCGGCCGCCTGCCACGCGCGCCACGTGGCGACGCCGGCGGCGAGCAGCGCCGGCTGCGTGAACTCGGTGCGGTCGAGCCGGCCATCGGCCGCATCCTGCGACAGCGCCCAGAGATCGACGCCCGCGCCGTCCGAGGCCTCGGCGAAGGTCTCGCGCACGACCGCATGCACATCGGCCAGGTCGGCAAGCATGCCCTGCGACTGCGAGCCCTGTCCGGGGAACACGAATGCGAGCTGGGAAACGGCCAAGTGGAAGTCCTTCGAAAAAAGCCCGGCGATGATAAGCGTGAACCCGCGGCTCCGTCTGTACCCGCCCGTATTGAACCGTTCCCGCTGGCCCAGTCACTCCGCACCGAAGCAAAAAAGCACTTGCCACGGATCAACGCGGATGAACGCGGATCTACACGGATGAAGCATGGGAATTGCGCGACACGAGCGCGGGACAAGGGCTCCGAAAATGGCGACGGCGATTCGCCCCGGTGCGGCGGCGAGGCGTCGTCGCCGACCGAAACCACCTCCATCAATGCTCTATCCGTGTAAATCCGCGTTCATCCGTGGCAAATGGCTCTTCGGACCCGGCAAAGCAAAGGGCCGCGACGTGCGCGGCCCTTGGGTGGTGCCGGTGCGGGTGGGTCAGTAGCGCAGCAGTGCGGAGCCCCAGGTGAAACCGCCGCCGAAGGCTTCCAGCAGCAGCAACTGGCCGCGCTCGACCTTTCCCGAACGTACCGCCTCGTCCAGCGCCAGCGGCACCGAACCGGACGAGGTATTGCCGTGGCGGTCGACGGTGACCACCACGCGTTCCATCGGCATGTCCAGGCGCTTGGCCGTGGCTTCGATGATGCGCAGGTTGGCCTGGTGCGGAATCAGCCAGTCGATGTCGTGGCGATCGACGCCATTGGCTTCGAGCGTCTCCTCGACGATCGAGTCCAGTGCCTTCACCGCGTGCTTGAAGACGTCGCTGCCGGCCATGTTGATGCGTACGCCGGCGTTCTTCTCGTTTTCCTTGAAGCCGACCGAGACGCCCACCGGGTTCCAGAGCAGTTCCTTCTTCGCGCCGTCGGCGTGGAGATGGGTGCCGAGGATGCCGGTCTCGGTATCGGCCTTGAGCACCACGGCGCCGGCACCATCGCCGAACAGCACGCAGGTGGTGCGCTCGCTCCAGTCGACCATGCGGGTCAGGGTCTCGGCACCGATGACCAGCGCGGTCTTCACCGAGCCGGAGGCGATGAACTTCTCGGCCACGCTGAGCGCGTAGATGAAGCCCGAGCAGGCCGCGTTGACGTCGAACGCCGGGCACCCGGCGATCCCCAGCCGCGCCTGCACCAGGCAGGCGGTGGACGGGAACACCAGGTCGGGCGTGGTGGTGCCGAGCACGATCAGCTCGACCTCCGACGGATCGGTGCCGGCCGCCTCGAGCGCGCGCATGGCGGCGTGGACGGACAGGTCACCCGTGGTCTCGCCCTCGGCGGCGACATGCCGCTGGCGGATGCCGGTGCGGGCCGCGATCCACTCGTCGGAGGTATCGACGAATTCGGCCAGTTCGGCGTTGGTCAGGACCCTGGACGGCAGATAGCTGCCGGTCCCGGCGATGCGCGCATAGATGCGCGGTGCGGAATCGCTCATGTCGCGGACGGACCTCGCGTGTGCTTGGCGCCCGGAGGGGCACCCGTGGCCGCGCCGTCCGGGGACGGGCGCGGCCAGGAATCGCCCGCCGGCCGGCGGGCGCGCGGATCAGTCTTCTTCGACGACGCGGGTCTTCGGCACGATGACCTGGCGGCCACGGTAGAAGCCGTCGGCGGTCATGTGGTGGCGGATGTGGGTCTCGCCCGAGGTCGGGTCGGTCGACAGCTGCTTCGCGCTCAGCGAATCATGGGCACGACGCATGCCGCGGCGGGAAGGGGAGACTCGGGACTTCTGAACAGCCATGGGATTGCTCCAGCAACGGATTCGGTGATCGGGACGATCGGGTCAATCGGTTTTCTTCTTCAGCGCCGCCAGTGCCGCGAACGGATTGGCCTGCGCCTCCTCGTCTGCGGTAACCGGCCAGTCACGCTCGACGCTCTCCGACCCCGGGGCTACCGGAACCACCGGTATTGCCAGGATCAGCTCATCCTCCACGAGGTCGATCGGGCGGACGGCGCCATCCTCGCCCACCTCGAGGGCTTCGTAGCCCTCGGGCAGCGCGGCTTCGGCAACCTCGGCCTCCTCTTCCCCCGCCCGCAGCAGACCCAGCCGCTGCACCACGGACACCGGATGCACGAAGCGCTGCAGCGTGCGCTGGCAGAGCAGCGGCAGCTGCGCCTCGATCCCCAGTTCGACGTAGGGCACCCGGAGCGCGTCGCGGTCGAAGGACAGCGTGAACGCAACATCGCCCTCGGCGTCGACCAGGAGCGCACGCAGGCGCTCCAGGGCGGACAGCGGCAGGCGGCCGCTGAACTCGCGACGGGCTGCGACCATGCGCCAGGCGTCGAGTACTTCGGGCACGTCTGCGGACATAAGCCGCGGAATGTTATGCCTCGGACCCGGCGATGTCAAACCGTGGGCCTCCCAAACCCTTGTCGCCGCGGGCAATTTGCCACACCCGGCGCTTCAGCGGCAGACTGCAGAGCCACACGCGAGGCCCCGGCTTGACCCCGACCCTGCTCCTGATCGCGACCGCCGTGGCGCTGGCGGCCTGGTGGCTGCTGCGGCGCACCGGGCGCGATCGCCACCGCCAGGCCCTGGCCGGCGTGCTCGACGCGGCCGATGCCCTGGAGGCCCGGCTGCGCACCGCGCGCAGCGAGATCGAGGCGGTGGCCGGTGAAGGCGCCGACCCGGTGCGCGAGGCGATGCAGGAAATGCTGCGCCAGCGGCTGTGGCTGCAGCAGCACGCCGGCAGCGCCTCCAGCGGGCAGCTCGACGCGGTGCGTGCATCCATCGATGCGGCCCGTGCGCGCATCGACCACCAGCTCGACCGGATCGAGCGCGCCCGGGCGCCGTCGCCATGAGCGCCATGCCGCCGCTGGTGCTGGCCTCGACGTCCCGCTACCGGCGCGAGCTGCTGGAGCGCCTGCGCCTGCCCTTCGAGACCGCGCGCCCCGAGGTCGACGAGACGCCGCTGGCCGGCGAGACGCCCCGGGCACTGGCCCTGCGCCTGGCAGTGGCCAAGGCCTCGGCGGTGGCCGCCGCGACTCCCGGCGCCTGGGTGATCGGCTCCGACCAGGTGGCGGACTTCGACGGCCAACCCCTGGGCAAACCCGGCGAGCGCGAGGCGGCGATCCTGCAGCTGCTGGCGATGTCGGGGCGCAGCGTTGCATTCCGCACCGCGGTGGCGGTGGCTGGCGGCGGTCGCGTGGCGAGTGCCCTGGACACCACGATCGTTCGCTTCCGCACGCTTGGGCGCGACGAGGTCGAGCGCTACGTTGACCTCGAGGAGCCCTTCGACTGCGCCGGCAGCTTCAAGTCCGAAGGACTCGGGATCACGCTGTTCGAGGCCATCGAGACTTCGGACCCGACCGCACTGGTCGGGCTGCCCCTGCTCGCGACCGCCCGGCTGCTGCGCGAAGCGGGCCTCGCCCTGCCCTGAAGCTCAGGGCGCGATGTCGCCGACCACCTCGATCCGCTGCTCGGACCAGTCCTCGACGCTGCCGTCGCGACCGTGCAGGCGTAGCCCGAGCCAGTGGGTGCCGCGGCTGTCCGCAGGCAGGGTCACATCGGCCGAGAACCCGACGTGCGGGTGCTGCGGATCGGTCGAGATCTTCCAGTAGCGCGCCACGCCCGGACTGGCGATGCCGTAGTCGGCTTCCGCCACCACGCGGCCATCAAGCAGGACCTCGACGCGCTCGAGGCCGACGCCATCCTTGAAGGCCCAGCCCTCGACGGTGAACTCGCGCCCCACCCGGGCATTGGAGGCCGGCTGGTCGACCCAGGCCATGGCGGGGAGCGTGCAGCCGGCCTCCGGCTCGCGCGGGCCGCCCTCGATCGCGAACAGCAGGAAGCGCGTGCGGCCGTGGTCGACGTTGAGCACGCGCGGCGGTGGCAGCGGGCCGAAGCGACGGCACAGCGCGCGATAGCGCAGCAGCAGGTACTTGTACTCGATCTCGCTGGCGGCGATCACCAGCAGCACCGGTCCTCCGCGGTCGGTGGCGCCGCTGGCCTCGAGCTCCCACAGCCGCAGTTGCGGCGCGCGGCCGTGCTGCCGGTTGACGGGGTGTTCGAGGACCTCGATCGAGGGGTCGTCCAGCGCGAATCCGAGTTCGGCGCCCACCTTGAAGTTGTCGGCGACGATGCGCGTCTCGCCCGGCATCTCCGCGCGCAGCTCGCGCACGCCGTCGGCAAGCACGTCCCAACCGGCGAAGTTCGACGGATACCATTTGAGCGCGGCGGTACGCGCGCGCAGCTCGGGCATCGAAACCAGCGCGTAGTAGCCGAGCACCGCGGCGAGACCGGCGCCCGCGCTTGCCCAGGTGAGCACGCGCAGCCAGCGCGGCCAGCGCAGCAGCAGCGCCGGCAGCAGCGGCAGCAGCGCGACGAAGCCCGGCAGTGGCCAGTGGAAACTCACGCGCTCGGTATCGGCAAAGAACCCGAGCACGAAGAACCCCAGCACCACCAGGCCGCCGCACAGCGCGATGAAACGGACCGGATCACCCGGCGCGCGCACGCCACGCCAGCCCGCCCACAGCAGGGCGGCGAACAGCAGTGGCGTGGCCAGCAGGGCCTGGATGGCGATGAACCAGACGCCGTCCGCCTGCCAGGCCCAGGGATGGCGGTCAACCAGCTGGAAGCGCAGGCCGGCCTCGGCGTTCTCGAAGTTCCAGGCCAGGAGCGGCGTCCACGCGGCGAGTCCGAAGGCGATCGCAATCCAGAGGCGCGGATCGCGCAGCGCCTGGCGGCCATGTGGCAGCGCCAGCAGCGCGACCGCACCCACGCCGATCACCGCGGCGAAGCGGTAATGGCTGAGCGCGCCGATCGCCAGCCCCAGCGCCAGCTGCAGCGCCGCGCCATACCCGACGCCGCGCAGCAGCCGCGTTCCGGCGTCCAGGCACAGCAGCGTCGCCAGCACCATCGCCGTGTCCGGCAGCGCCATCAGCCCGAGGGTCCCCGACAGCGGCAGCAGCAGCGTCGCGATGCCCGCCAGCCAGCCATGGCGTTCGCCGAACTCGCGCGTGGTCACCCGGACCACCAGCCAGGGCACGAGGGAGGCCAGCAGCAAGAAGGGCATGCGCAGCGCCAGCGTGCCGTCGCCGAAGATCGCGGTGCCGAGGCGGATCAGCCACGCCGTAAGCCCGGGCAGGTCGGAATACGCCCACGCCAGGTGGCGGCTCTCCTGCCAGTAGAAGGCCTCGTCCACGAACAGGGGCAGGCGTGCCGCGACGACTGCCTTGAGCAGGAGGAGTGCACACCACAGCGTGACGAAGGCCGCACGCGCGTCGAACTTTTCCCGCATCCTGCAACGACCTCGCTACACTCGGAATGAACCATACGGAGCCCGGCATGACAGCCAAGCCCGGAGAACCGGACATGCTAACCGACGCGCTGCGCACCGCACTGCACGATGCACAGGCGCAGGTGAATTCCCTGGTGCTGGGCAAGGAGCAGGCGGTCCGCCTGGCATTCACCGCGCTGCTTGCCGACGGGCACCTGCTGATCGAGGACCTGCCGGGCCTGGGCAAGACCACGCTCGCGCATGCGCTTGCCGCCACGCTGGGGCTCGGCTTCCAGCGGGTGCAGTTCACTTCCGACCTGCTGCCCTCCGACATCGTCGGCGTGTCCGTCTACGAGGCACAGGGCGGCGGCTTCAGCTTCCACCCCGGCCCCGTGTTCGCGCACGTGCTGCTGGCCGACGAGATCAACCGCGCGCCGCCGCGTACGCAGAGCGCGCTGCTCGAGGCCATGGCCGAGTACCAGGTCACGGTCGATGGCACCACCCACGCGCTGCCGCGTCCATTCTTCGTCATCGCCACGCAGAACCCCGTCGACCTCGCCGGCACCTACCCGCTGCCGGACTCGCAGCTCGACCGTTTCCTGCTGCGCCTGCACCTGGGCTACCCGGACCCGGACGCCGAGCGGGCGCTGCTCGCCGGCACGGCGCGTCGCGACCTGATTGCCCAGGCGCCACCGGTGCTGGGCGCCGAGCAGGTCATGCAGCTGCGCGAGGCCGTGCTGGCCGTGCATGCCAGCGATGCGCTGGTGCGGTATGTCCAGGCGCTGCTCGAGCGCAGCCGCCATCACGCCGGCGTCCGCGTGGGCCTGTCGCCACGTGCCGGCATCGCCCTGCTGCGTGCGGCGCGTGCGCATGCGCTGCTGCTGGGCCGTGGCCACGTGCTCCCCGACGACATCCAGGCACTGTTCGGTGCCGTCGCGGCCCATCGCCTGGTCGGCGATGCCGATGCCGGCGAGTCCCCTGCCCTCGCGCGCGCCATCCTGCACGCCGTCGCGGTCGACTGAAGTGGCGCGCGGGCGGCTTTCCGTCCTGCGCGGGCGCCTGGAAGCGCTGGCGCGCCCGCGCGGGCCCGAGACCCTGCCGGTGGCGTTCGACCGCCGTCGCGTCTACGTCCTGCCCACCGGCTTCGGCGCCTTCTTCGCCCTGCTGCTCGCGGTGATGCTGCTGGGCGCACTCAACTACAACAACAATCCTGCCCTGCTGCTCGCCCTGCTGCTGGCCGGCGCGGGCAATACCAGCCTGTTCGCGGCCCACCTGCAGCTGTCGGGACTGGCAGTGGCGGCCGTGGACGCGGAGCCCGTGGCCGCCGGCGCGCCGATCACGCTGAGGGTGCACCTGCGCGCGGATCCGGGGCGTACGCGCCGCGGCTTGCGCGTGCGCCTGGGCGATGCACAGGCGCAGGCATCGTTGGTGGATGGCGCCGGCGAAGCGCGCCTGCTGCTGCCGACCCAGCGGCGCGGCTGGCTGCGCCCCGGACGCATCACGCTTTCGACCACGCGCCCGCTCGGCATCGCGCGCGCCTGGGCCTATGCCTGGCCTTCGGAACCGGTCCTGGTGTACCCGAAGCCCGAAGCCGACGGCCCGCCCCTGCCGGCCGGGGCGGGCGCCGCGCCCCAGGCCCGCCTGCACCCGGCCGGCGACGACGTGCACCATCTGCGCGCCTACCGGCGCGGCGACTCGCGCCGTGCCATCGCCTGGAAGCCTTCGGCGCGACATGGCAGCCTGCTGGTGCGCGAATACGAACAGCCCCAGGGCGCGGACGTCGTACTGGACTGGACGGCGGTGCCCCTGGCGCACGAGGATCGCATCCGTCGACTGGCGCGCTGGGTGGACGAGGCCGAACGCGAAGGACGGCGCTACGAGCTGCGGCTTCCTGCGCAGGCCATCGGGCCCGGCAGCGGACCGGCCCACCGGCATGCATGCCTCCGTGCGCTCGCGCTGTTGCCGGCGGACCCCGGGAACGCGGAGAACCGCCATGGCTGAGGTCCGGCGAAGCGCGATGGAGCTGGATCCACAGGCCCGGGCGTGGACCCTGGCTGCGGGCGCGGCCTGCCTGCTGCCCTTGCTGCTGCAGCTCCCCGGCTGGCTGGCGGCCGGCCTCGCGCTGATGTTCGTGGTGGTGGGTGCGTTGTCCTGGCGGCAACGCCTGCCCACGGCACTGCGGCTGCTGCTCGCACTCGCCCTGGTCGCGGTGGTCCTGGCAAGCACGCGCTTTTCCTTCGGTCGCGACACCGGCTGCGCGCTCCTGGCGGCGATGCTCGCCCTCAAGCCCATGGAGCTGGCCAACCTGCGCGACGCCCGCAGCCTGCTCGGCTTCGCACTGTTCGCGCCGTTCGCGACCTTCCTGCTCGACCAGGGGCCGGTCAGCTTGGCGCTGGGGCTGCTGGCCGCGTTGCTTGCGCTGGCGGCAATGCTGCGCCTGGCCGAGCTCGAAAGTGGCGAGACCGCCGCGCTCGGTGCCCGCGAACGCCTGCGCCGCGTCGGCGTCCTGGCCGCGATCGGGCTACCGCTGGCACTGGCCGCGTTCTGGCTGTTTCCACGCATGGCCGCGCCGCTGTGGGGCGTGCCGGAACGCGCGATCACGCGCACCGGCCTGTCCGACAGCATGCGGCCAGGCGACTGGATCGACATGCTGGTCGACGACAGTCCGGCCCTTCGCGTCAGTTTCGATGGCGCGACGCCGCCGACCTCGGACATGTATTGGCGCGGCCCGGTGCTATGGGACTACGACGGCCGCGAGTGGACCGCGTCGCGCTGGCTCGGCGCCCTGCCCGCGGCACCGGTGCGACACGGGCCGACGCGCTACCGCTACGAGCTGGAAGTGGAGCCGACCGAGCGCCGCATGCTGGTGGCGCTCGAGCTGCCGACCGTCGTGCCCGACGGCGTGCGGGTGGACTACGAACACACCCTGGCGGTGCCCCGGCCGCTGACCGCGATCACGCGCTGGCGCATGGCAGCGGCCGCACCCGTGGCATTCGACGTCGATCTCCGTCCGGTCGCGCGCCAGGCGGCCCTGCGCCTGCCACGCGGCTTCAATCCACGCACCATCGCCCTGGCCCGCCAGTGGCGCGCCGAGGCGGGCGAGGGGCCGCAGGCGGATGCGGCGATCGCCAATCGCGCGCTGGACTGGATCCGCGCCGAGTTCGGCTACACGCTCAGCATGCCGCTGCTCGGGCGCCATGCCATGGACGAGTTCCTGTTCGAGCACCAGCAGGGCTCCTGCGAGCATTTCAGCTCCTCCTACGTGGTACTGATGCGCGCGGCCGGCATTCCCGCCCGCGTGGTGACCGGCTACGTGGGCGGCTACCGCAATCCGTTCGGCGACTACTGGATCGTGCGCAATTCCGATGCACATGCCTGGGCGGAGGTCTGGCTGGACGGCCGCGGCTGGGTCCGCGTCGACCCGACCGCGGCAGTCGCACCGGAGCGCATCTACGACATCGTGGCCGACCGTGCCTCGCGCAACCCGGGCGGCCTCCAGGCCCTGTCGCCGATGTTCGACCTGGGTGACTGGATGCGCCGCGGCTGGAACGACCTCGTGATCGGCTTCGATGCGGACCGCCAACGGCGGATGCTGCACGCGCTGGGCGGCGGCGACCTGCGGCCGGACCAACTGGTGGCGCTGTTCGCCCTGGTGGCCGGGCTCGCGCTCGGCGCGATGCTCTGGCTGGTGGCGCGCGGCGAACGCGAACGCGACCCCGTGCTGCGCGCCTGGCACCGTCTCGGTGCGCGCTATGCTCGCCTGGGCCTCGGCCGCCACCGCCATGAGACCGCGCACGACTGGGCGCGGCGCGTGGTCGCGCTCCGGCCGCGGTCGCAAGCGCTGCTGGCCCTCAGCGCGCGTTTCACCGAATGGCGCTACGCTCCCGCGCAGCACGACGCGCGTGACCTGCTGCGCGAGCTGCGTGCCCACCGCCCCTGACGCCGGCCCCCGGGCCGGACCCGATCGGAGATCCGAATGCGTACTCCCCTCCTCGCCCTCGCCGTCGTCGCGCTGCTCGGCGCCTGCGCTTCGCAGCCGAAGCCGTTGCAGGGCGAATACACCGCACTGAGCCCGCGCGACGCCGCCGAGACCGACGCCACCGGCAGCCCGGTGCGCTGGGGCGGACGCATCGTGCAGGTCGAGCCGCGCGCGGACAGCACCTGCTTCGAGATGGTGTCCACGCGCCTGGACCACTACGGCCGCCCGTACTGGGCGAGCGACGATACCGGCGGCCGCTTCATCGCCTGCCGCACCGGCTTCTACGACCCGGCGGTGTTCGAGGTGAACCGCGAGGTGACCTTCACCGGGCGCCTGGCCGGCCACGAAAGCCGCAGCATCGGCGGTTACAGCTACCGCTTCCCGCTGGTCGACGCCGACGTGGTCTACCTGTGGCCCAAGCGCGAGCGCAACCTGATCACGCGGCCGGCGCCGTGGCCGTGGTGGGGCTACTGGTAAGCGCTCAGCCGGGAGTCCCGAAGCGCCCGAGCGGCGCACCCGCCAGCAGGTGCAGGTGGATCTGGTAGACGGTCTGCCCGCCGTCGCCATTGCAGTTCATGACGATGCGGTAGCCGTCCTCGGCGAAGCCCTCCTGCTTCGCCCAGGCCGCCGCCGCGAGTGCGAGCCGGCCGACCACTTCCGCCTGGCTTGCCTGGAGATCGTTGAGCGTGGCCACGTCGACCTTGGGGACGAACAGCACGTGCACCGGCGCCTGGGGCGCGATGTCGCGGAAGGCGATGAGGTGCTCGTCCTCGTAGACGATGTCGGCGGGAAGTTCGCGCCGGATGATCCGGTGGAAGATGGTCGTCATCGTGTTCGCACCTGTGTCGGGGATACCGGCATGCTATCGCGGGTGCCGCGCCGGGACCCGTCCCGGGCCAGCTCAGGCCATCTCGCCACGGCTGCCGAACGCGTGGGACAAGGTGCCGCGGTCGACGTATTCCAGCTCTCCGCCGAGCGGCAGGCCGTGCGCCGGCCGGCTGGGCCGGACGCCATGCTGGCGCGCGAGCTGGGCCAGGTAATGCGCCGTGGCCTCGCCTTCCACCGTCGGGTTGGTGGCGATGATCAGCTCCTGCACCTCGCCCTGTGCCAGGCGGTCGGCCAGCTGGTTCAGCCCGAGCTCGCGCGGACCGATGCCGTCGAGCGGGCTCAGCCGGCCCTGCAGCACGAAGTAAAGCCCGCGGTAGCCGGTGGCCTGCTCGATCGCAAGCCGGTCGGCCGGTGACTCCACCGCGCACAGCAGGTGCGCATCGCGCGCGCCGCTGGCGCATGTCGGGCACAGCGGCGTCTCGCTGAAGTCGCGGCAGCGCTCGCAGTGGCCCACCTTCTCCACCGCTTCGCCCAGGACCTCCGCCAGGCGTCGGCCACCATCGCGCCCGCGTTCGAGCACGTGGTAGGCCATGCGCTGGGCGGTCTTCTGGCCGACGCCGGGCAGGATCCGGAAGGCCTCGACCAGCTGGTCGATCAGCGGGACGCTCATCTGCCGGAGTGCGTGCTCAGAACGGCATCTTCATGCCGGGAGGGATCGGCATGCCGGCGGTGGCCGCGCCCATCCGGGCCTGGGACTCGGCATCGACCTTGTTGCTGGCATCGTTGAAGGCGGCCGCGATCAGGTCCTCGGCCATCTCCGGGTCGGACAGCACGCTCGGGTCGATGCGCACCTTGCGGCAGGCCTTGGTGCCGGTGAGCGTGATGCTCACCATGCCGCCGCCGGCGCTGCCGGTGACTTCGAGGTTGGCCAGTTCGGCCTGGGCCTTCTGCAGGTTCTCCTGCATCTTCTGGGCCTGCTGCATCAGCTGGGCGATGTTTCCACGCATGTCAGTGCTCCTGTTCCTGGATCGGTCGTATCGAATCCGGCACCAGGCGCGCGCCCTGCTCCATCAGGCGGCGCACGTGCGGATCGTTGTGGAAGGCGGCCTCGGCCGAGGCCTGGCGCTCGTCACGCTGGCGCTCGTTGCGCGCGTGCAGCGTGTCGCCGGCCGGCACCCCGGCTTCGAAGCGGATCTGGGGCTGCGTGCCCAGGCGCGTGCCGAGCGCGTTGGCCAGCTGCTGCACCAGGAAGGGTGCGCGCAGGTGGTCGTCCGACTCCGGCAGCGAAAGCCTCAGCACATCGCCTTCGAAGGCGACGAAGCCGGAACTGGCGCCAAGCTCGCGCACCGGCCCGCGAAGGTCGAGGTTGGCGACCAGGTCGGGCCAGGTGTCGGCATCGATGGCCTGCGGAGCGGGCGGTGTGCCGCGTGGCGAAGCCGCGGGCG
>DATBUS010000056.1:0-23913 GCA_036515815.1 Luteimonas sp. | reverse complement strand
GCCGCCTGGTCGGCGCCGGCTGGCGTCGCCGGCCCGCTCCGGTCGCCGCCGCCGCGGACCACGCGGATGCGGTTCTCCACGTCCTTGACGCCGCCGCAGGCCTCGGCGATGTCTTCCGCCCTGTGCTTCATCCAGCGTTCGCCGACGGTGCCAGTGAGGACCGCCACGCCATCGCGCACCTGCACCTCGATGTCGCCGGCATCGACGTCATCGTCCTCGGTCAGGCGTTCGCACAGGTCCTCGGTGATGCGCTGGTCGGTACGCGTGTAGTTCTTCGGCCCGCGGCCACGATGGCCGCCGCCACGCCGCTGCTGCTCACGGCCCATGTCGTCCTCGCCATGCGACGGCGACGGGCCGTAGCTGCCGCGTGGGCTTTCGCCGAAGCTGCCGCCGCTGCGGGGCTGGTACTGCGGCCGGGGACCACTCCCGCGACCCAGGTAGCCACCGCCGCTGTAGTCGCTGCCGTATCCCGGGCGCGCGCCATGGCCGCTCTCGCCCTGGTACTGGCCGCCGGAGCGGAAGTCCTGGTCGGCGCCGCCCATGAAGACGCCGGTGCGGAACAGGTTGTCACCCTGGGACGCGCCGAAGCCGCGGCCTTCGCCGTAACCACGCTCGCCAAATGGGCCGCGGCTGCCGGGCGTCCCATCGTCATCGGGCCGCCGCTGTTCGCGGCGCTGGCCGCGGGGCTCGCCGGAGAGTCCGCGCCCGTAACCGCCCTGGTCGGCCGCGCTTTCGCCGTGGCCGCCCTGCGGATAGGCACTGCGGTCATAGCCGCCATGACCGTGGCCATAGCGATCGGCGAGCTGGCGCGTGTAGTCGCCATCGTCGTCCCGGTTGCGCTCGCGCGCGCGGCCGCGGTCTCCGCCCCTGGAATCCTCGTCGAGCCAGGATGCGCGCCCGTCATGTTCGTCGCTGCGTGGATCGTGGCGGTGGTTCGCCATGTCGGTACTCCTGCTTCAAGGGGAGGCGCGGACACGTGCTGGCGCACGCGCACCGCGCATCCGGTTGCGTCGTTGTGCTGCCGGCTTACTGGCCCGTGCCACCGGCATCGGTGCCGGTCCCGCTCCCGTCCTGCAGCGAGCGTGCGGTGTCCAGGTGGCGCTGGATCGCTGCACGCGTGTCGCGCAGGTGCTGGGAGACGCCGGAATCGCTGGCCCCGGGAATCAGCTCGTTGTCGAGCTTCGCCAGGGCTTCGGTATGGCCACGCACCATCGCGTCGATCCAGGCCCGCTCGAATTCCTCGCCTTCCAGTGCCGCCAGGCGGGTGCGCTCGGCCTCGTGCCGCTGTCGCATGGCGGCCAGCTCCTGGTCGCCGTCCGCGCCCATGGTGCCGCCCTGCATGCCGTTGGCGCCCGGGCCCATCGCGCCGCCAGCACGGGTGGTGCCTGCCGTGCCGGAGGTACCGGTGGAACCTGCCACGCCAGTCGCGTCCCCGGCGCCATGGGCCATGCCGTCGCTTCCGGAAGTACCGCTGCCTTCGCCCATCAGGCGCCGGGTCGCTTCGAGGTTGCGCGTATGGTCGTCGCGCAGCATCTCCGCATAACGCCGCACTTCGCCCTCGACGTTCTTGGAGAGTGCGTCCTCGGCGGCGGCGATCTCGTGGCGGTCGACCTCTTCCACGGCGAGCAGGGCCTTGCGGTCGGCGTCGCCGGTGGCCATGGACGTCCCCGTCGTCGGATCGATCCCGGCCGCGCCGGTGGCGTCCCCGGTGGTGCCGCCCATTGCGCTGCTGGCGGGTCCGGGATCGGTCATGCTGCCGGCGGACGTGCCGGCGGTCGCCGCGTTCTGCTCGGCGGACTGGCCGTCGTCGCCGCTGCAGGCGACGAGGGCCAGGGGCAGCAGCGCGTAAAGCAGCGGGAGCTTCTTGTTCATGGCGCGGCCTCGCGTGGTGGGTGAGGTGACACCCTCTTACCGGCGGGCGAAAGCCGCTGTGAAAAACGCCAGCGGCGAAGGTACGGTAATTCGCGGCGATCACGTGGGCACCATGGGCCGCTCGTCCATGCTCGGCGCCTGGCCGCACGGGAGGACTGGCGGATGCGTATTCACCATCTCAACTGCATTTCCACCTGTCCGCTTGGCGGGCGCCTGATGGATGGTCGGACCCGTGGGTTGCTGGAACGCGGGCAGCTGGCGTGCCATTGCATGCTGGTCGAGACCTCCAATGGCCTGGTCCTGGTCGACACCGGCCTGGGCCTGCAGGACGTGCGCAACCCCCGGGGTCGCCTGAGCGGCTTTTTCCTTGCGCTGGTTTCGCCCGATTTCCGTGAATCGCTGACCGCCGTGCGCCAGGTGGAGGCCCTGGGCTATTCCGCGCGCGACGTGCGCCACATCGTGCTGACCCACCTGGACTTCGACCATGCCGGTGGGCTCGACGATTTCCCCGAAGCCACCGTGCACATGCTCGCCCGCGAACGGGAGCATGCCGTGGCGCAGCGGTCCTGGCTCGACCGCCAGCGCTTCCGCCCGCAGCAGTGGGGCAGCCGGCAGCGCTGGCGCGCCTACGACCGCGCTTCGGGTACGCCATGGATGGGCTTCGAGGCCGTGCGCGACCTGGACGGACTGCCGCCTGAGATCCTGGTGGTGCCGCTCCCGGGGCATACCCATGGGCACGCGGGCGTGGCCGTGGACACCGGTTCCGGCTGGCGGTTCCTGGCCGGCGACGCCTATTTCCACGAGCACGAAATGGAGGTCGAGCCGCGCTGCCCGCCGGGACTGCGCGCCTACCAGTGGATGATGGAACTCGATCGCCCCGCGCGCCTGCGGAACCAGGCCCGCCTGCGCGCGTTGCGGCAGGCACACGGGGGCGAGGTGACGCTCTTTTCCTCGCACGACGCGGCCGAATTCGAGCGGCTTTCCGGGCGTGCCCTGCACAGTCCCGCGGTCGCCGGAGGCAGCGGCGCGGGCGCGGCCCCGCAGTGAAGCGTACGTGCCATCGGTGCCGCCGCCGCGAGCGCGGATCCCGGCCCGGCGATCACTGTCGTTCGACATCCGATGCGGTTGGATGCGATGACACATCCGATGGAGAAGCACGTATGACGACGCAGAACCACGAGCGCCTGCTGGGCTGGCTCAAGGATGCCTACGCGATGGAGCAGGAGGCCGAAACGATGATGACGGCCATGGCCTCGCGCATCGAGCACTATCCCGAGCTGCGCGCGCGCATCGAACAGCATGTCGAGGAGACGCGGCAGCAGGCGGCACAGCTCGCGAACTGCATCGAACAGATGGGCGGCTCGCTGCCCACCGCGCGCGGCGCGGTGGCCAAGGGCATGGCCGCGATGCACGCCGCCGGCAACGCGATGATGAGCGATGAGGTGGCCAAGGGCATCGGCATCAGCTACGCCTTCGAGCACATGGAGATCGCGAGCTATCGCGCGCTCCTCGTCGCGGCGCGCCGCGTGGGGCAGGCCGAGGTCGCGCGCGTCTGCGAAGCGATCCTGGAGCAGGAGCAGGCCATGGCCGACTGGCTGTACGAGCGCCAGCCCGAGCTGATCGAGGCCTTCCTCGACCGCGAGGAGGCGGACATGCAGGCCAAGCGCTGAGCGCGGGCCCGCGATGACCCGGAAGGGCGGCCACGTGGCCGCCCTTTTCGATGGGGGCTTTTCCTGGCACCCGGATCCGTGGCGTAATCGGCATCCCCACGTCGTCTGCTTTTTTTTTGAGGTCCGCGATCCGAACAGCCACAGGAGCCAGCCACGCGATGCATCCGGAAGTGATCAGCGAGGAATACGGGATCCCCGCCGCCGAGGCGCGGGAGATCATCAGCCGCGAGACGCGGCGCGCGCTGCTGCAGCGCTGGCAGGCATGGGCGTGGCTGGCGGCGACCGTCGGCCTGGCCGCGGCGCTCCACGCGATGCAACCCGGCAACGGCCTGTGTGCGCTCGTCATCGCGGGCGGCGCGGTGCTGGTCTGGTACCAGGTCGGCCGCTTCCTGGCGGAGCCGGCGGTGCACGCGGCCGCACGGAGCCGTTCCACGGCTTGACCCCGGTCAGGGAGCATCCCGGCCAGGCATCCTAGGCTTGCAGCCCCCTCGATCCGGAGTGCTGCATGCCCGAGACAACCATCCTCGTCATCGGTGCCGGTCCCGCCGGCCTGTCGCTTGCGCGCGCGTTGTCGGTACGCGGCCTCCATGTGGATGTGATCGAGCGCCAGGGGCGCGAAGCGATCGCAACGCCTGCCGCTGACGGCCGCGAGATCGCGCTGACCCGCGCATCGCTGCGCATCCTGGGCGGACTGGGCATCCTCGGGCGCATCGATCCCGCCCTCGTGTCGCCACTGGTGCGTGCGCGGGTGGCCGATGGCAACAGCGCCGACGGTTTCGAGGTCGATGCCGCGCCGTTCGGGCACGCGGCGCTGGGCGGGCTCGTGGCCAACCGCGATATCCGCGCCGCGGCATGGGCCGCGGTCGAGGAGGATCCGCGGATCCGCGTGCATTGCGATGCGCGGATCGCCTCGGTGGCGACCGGGCCGGGTGAAGCGGAGGTCGTGCTGGAGGACGGGCGGCGCTTCGCCGCACCCTTGCTGGTGGCGGCCGACAGCCGGTTCTCGTCCACCCGGCGTGCGCTGGGAATCCCGGTGGCCATGCACGACTTCGGGAAGACCATGCTGGTCTGCCGCGTGCGCCCGGGACGCGACCACGGCGGTGTTGCCTGGGAATGGTTCGGACAAGGACAGACCCGCGCCCTGCTGCCGCTCAACGATGGACTGGCGTCCGCCGTGCTGACGGTGACCGGTGCCGAGGCCGAGCGCCTGCAGGCGCTTGCCCCGGCGGAGTTCGCGGCCGCCCTCGAGGCGCGCTACGAGGGGCGGTTCGGCCGCATGCCGCTGGAAGGCGGCGTGCATGCCTATCCGCTGGTGGCCACCTGGGCGCACCGTTTCGTCGCACGCCGTTTCGCGCTCGTGGGCGACGCGGCGGTGGGCATGCACCCGGTGACCGCGCACGGCTTCAACCTGGGGCTCGCCAGCGTGGAGCGCCTGGCCGCGGCGGTGTCGGACGCGATGGCGCGGCACGGCGACCCGGCCCATCCGGCGTTGCTCGCGCGCTACCAGCGTCGGCACCGTGCAGGCTCCGCGACCCTGTTCCTCGGCACCGGGCTGGTGGTGCGGGTGTTCACCGACGACCGCGCACCCGCACAACCGTTGCGACGCGCGATCATGCAGGCCGCCCGGGCGCTGCCGCCGTTGCGGCGTGCGCTGGCCGACGCGCTGCTCGACGCGGGACCGGTCGATCCCACGCCGCTGCAGCGGCTGCGGCGCGGCTGGGAGGTGCTGCGGCCGAGGGCGGCTTCGGCCTCGCGGCTACAATGAACGGCCGCACATCCGTTGGAGCCGCCATGCCCGCCATTCCCGCCTGTCCGCAATGCGGCCTCGAGAACACCTATGCCGATGGCGCGCTGCTGGTCTGTGCGGACTGCGGACACGAGTGGGCGCCGGGCGACGGCGTGGCGGCAGCCGACGCGGCGGTCGTGCGCGACGTCAACGGCAATCCGCTGGCTGCCGGCGACACCGTGGTCGTCATCAAGGACCTGAAGGTGAAAGGCTCTTCGATCCCGCTCAAGCAGGGCACGGTGATCCGCAACATCCGCCTGGTCGAGGACGATGCCGAACACATCGAGGGCCATTCCGACCGGATCCGGGACCTGGTGCTGAAGACCTGCTTCCTGCGCAAGGCCTGACGGCGATGGCCGAAGCTGCCGCGCCTCGCGCGACGCAGGCCCCCGGCCGCCGGGTCGCCGTCGTGGGTGGCGGGCCGGCAGGGTTGTTCGCGGCCGAGCGCCTGCGTGCGGCCGGCTGCGAGGTCCACGTCTTCGAAGCCAAGGGTTCGGTGGGTCGCAAGTTCCTGGTTGCCGGCAAGGGCGGGCTCAACCTGACCCACTCCGATCCGCCTGCGCTGTTCGCCAGCCGCTATCGCGAGCGGGCAGGCGAGGTCGGCGGCTGGCTCGAAGCCTTCGATGCGGCCGCCCTTCGCGAATGGGCGCTCGGCCTGGGTATCCCGACCTTCGTCGGCACCTCCGGACGCGTCTTTCCCGAGGACCTCAAGGCGGCACCCCTGCTGCGCGGTTGGGTCCGGCGCCTGCGCGCGCAGGGCGTGCACCTGCACGTCCACCATCGCTGGGCCGGCTGGACCGGCCAGGGCGCGCTGCGCTTCGAGGCGCCCGGGGGCGAGCTCGCCTTCGAGGCCGACGCGACCCTGCTCGCGCTGGGTGGCGGCAGCTGGCCCGAACTCGGGTCCGACGGTGCATGGGTCGGCGTGCTGCGGGGTGCCGGCATCGATGTCGCCAGCCTGCGGCCGGCGAACTGCGGCTTCGACGTGGGCTGGTCGCCGCACTTCGCCGCGCGTCACGCCGGCGCGCCCCTCAAGCCGGTGGTTGCGTACTGGCGCGAGGCCGACCAGAGCCTGCATGCACTGCAGGGCGAGTGCGTGGTCTCCGGGCATGGCATCGAGGGCAGCCTCGTGTACGCGATCTCGGCACCGCTGCGCGAGGCCATCGCGCGCGATGGTGGCGTCACGCTCGTGCTCGATCTGGTCCCGGGCCGCGACCTCGCCCGGCTGGAACGCGAACTGGTGCGTCCGCGCGGCAAGCGGAGTGTGTCGGACCACCTGCGCCGCGCCTGCGGCATCGATGGCGCCAAGGCCGGCCTGCTTCGCGAAGTGCTGGGGGCCGACGCCATGCGTGACCCGCGGGCCGTGGCCGCGGCTGCCAAGCGGCTGCCGTTGCGCCTGCGCGCGCCGCGCCCGATCGCCGAGGCGATCAGCAGTGCCGGGGGCGTCCGGTTGGAGGCGCTCGATGTGGACCTGATGCTGGGCGCGCGCCCGGGCACGTTTGCGGCGGGCGAGATGCTGGACTGGGAGGCGCCTACCGGCGGATACCTGCTGACAGCCTGCTTCGCGAGCGCCATGGTGGCGGCGAACGGCGTCCTGCGCTGGCTGTCGACGCGGGACTGATGCGGCACCGGGCGCTGTCCGGCATGCTGGCATGCCCGGAGAGGCGAGGATACGCAATGCAACGCCACCAGCTTCCTGTCACATTGCTTTCCGCGCTGCTGCTGGTCGGCTGCG
The DNA here is from genome assembly GCA_036515815.1 of Luteimonas sp. Lineage (GTDB taxonomy): Bacteria > Pseudomonadota > Gammaproteobacteria > Xanthomonadales > Xanthomonadaceae > Luteimonas. Next base: position 16,853 of record DATBUS010000056.1, on the reverse strand, counting down.
GCGCCAGTCGTCCCGGAAGCGGGGCGGGAGCGGAGGCGACGCCTCCCGGGTTCGTCGTCTCGACCAACGAGCCATTCTGGCAGGCCCGCGTCGAAGGGCGCGAAGTGGTGCTGGACGGGCCCGGGGTGCAGGCCAGGCGCTTCGCGGTCGACAGCGACGCGGAGAGTGGCGGCGCACGCGTCGTGGTGGCCAGCGATGCCGCCGGACGGATCACCATCCGGCTATCGCCCGGGCCGTGCCGGGACAGCATGTCGGGCGCGGAATTCCCGTTCTCGGGCGAGCTGGAGATCGATGGGGCCGGCGCGGCGCGAGGGTGCGCGCGCCCGGCCGGGATGCCGCCTCCACGGCCCGCGGGGGACTGAGGAGCGCTGGTCAGCCCGCCGCGGTGGCGCGGCCCGGCACCCGGATGCCGGCTGGCGTGCCCGGATCGACCAGAATGGTGTCGCCCCAGTCGTCAGGCACGATGATCGCCACCGGCTGGCCGCTTGCGGTCGCCGCGCCGAGTGCCAGCGCATGGGCCGCCATCGTGGCCTTGAAACGGCTGTGGAAGACCTCGTCGTAGGCTGCGCCGGACACCTGGAAGCCCGTTGCGATCTGTTTGATCTCGACCATCACCTGCTCCTTGGTGGGTGCCCCGGCCCAGCTTCACGACTTGCTCAAGGTCGCGGCCGTTTTTCCCTTGCTGAGCGGCATCCGTGACCGGTGCAGGGCCGTGCTGCCGGGGCGTTCCCAAGGATGCGCCCGGCGCCGTCCACGCACGTGTCGGTGGGCTCTCGATTCAGGCGTAGGAAAATTCCGAATCAGGCACGGGGCAGGGGCGCGGTGCGGGATCGCCCGACCGCCGGCTCCTCCGGCAGCAGGTCCTCGCCGGCGTGGGCGCGCTGCTCCGCGGCGAGGGTGGCGTCCAGATCCCGGTTGACCGAGGTGTCGGCGGCAGCTTCCGGCGCTTGCGGCCGGTGCTCCGGCTGCGCGTCGCCCTCGTGCAGGTCCGCCGTGTACTGGATGAGCCGCGGCGTCCTGACCCCGGCATCGGCCAGCGACGAACGTACGGCGTGGATGGCTTCGCTGCGCACCTTGCCCAGATCGGATTCACGCTGGTCGACCCAGGCGAAGAAGCGCAGGGTGATGCCCGACGCGTCGTAGGCATCCACCGTCCAGGACGGTCCGGGATCGGCGAGCACACCGTCGATGCCCCGGATCGCGTCGAGCGCCAGCGCCTGGACGCAGCGGATCGACTCGCCGACATCCAGCGGTATGGTGAAGTCGAGCCGTCGCTTCGGATTGCTGGAGAAGTTCAGCACCACCGACTTGAACACCAGCGCGTTCGGCAGCGTCAGGCGGTTGCCATCGTGGGTGACCAGCACGGTGGCGCGCGACGTGAGCGCCGCGACCTTGCCTTCGTGGGTGTTGTCGATGCGCAGCAGTTCGCCGGGCGAGAAGGGTCGACGGATGCTGAGCAGCACCCCCGCGACGTAGTTCTCGGCGATGTCCTTGAAGGCGAAGCCCAATGCCAGGCCGATCACGCCGGCCGAGCCCATGACGGCACCGACCAGCGCCGTGGCGCCGAGCAGGTCGAGCGCGACCAGCACGCCACCGAGGAGCACCAGCCACTGCACCAGCTGCTGCACCAGGCTCGCGAAGAAAGGATTCTCCGACTGCCAGTTGCGGCGGGCGATGCGCGCCCCCAGGCGGCGGCCGACCCACTTGCCGAACCACCAGGCCAGCGCCACGACCGCGATCGCGACCATCAGCAAGGGCAACGCGGCGACCAGGCGGGTGACCTTGTCCAGGGCCAGCCCGGAAGCGGTCCGCACGCGGTCGGTGAGGCGCGTGCTCAGGGCCACGTGGTTCTCGACCTGTTGGATGCCGGGTTGTTGGGCCACGAGCTGTTCGGCGCGCTCCCGGTCCGCAGGAGCGAGGACCTCGCCCTGCAGCTCGGCGACGCCATCGCGCACGATGACGGTGACGCCGGCCAGGCCCTCGGCCTCCTCCAGCCGCTGCGCGAGGCGGCGGCTCGCCTCCAGGTCGGCCGGATCCGCGACCGGGCTGCCCGCCAGGCCGCCCGGGTCATCCTGCTGCGCGTCCGTCCCGGCCGGGACGGCGCGCGCCGGCGGCGGCTGTGCGTCCTGGGCCTTTGCCCCGGCACAGGCCAGCGTGGCTGGAAGAAGGAGTGCGGCAAGGATCCAGGTGATGTTCGATCGCATGGCACGATGGTCGCACGCGTTCGTGAACGCGGCGCCACGCGGGAGGCTCGTGGCGTCGTGCGGGGCTTGCGTCCGCCGCCCGCCGCCCCGATAACCTCCGGACCACCTTCCTCGGAGCAGGACCATGGCAACGGGTTGGGCCGGCGACGGCGCAGTACAGGACCAGATCGACGCCACCGTGAAGGATGGGATCGAGCGCGCGCGCAGCCGCCTGGGCACCGGGCCTGGCCGCCGCGATTGCGAGGAGTGCGGCGAGCCGATCCCGGAGGCGCGGCGGAGCGCCGTCCCCGGCGTACGGCTGTGCATTGCCTGCCAGTCGGCGCAGGACGAGGAGGCCGGGCACGCCGGCTACAACCGTCGCGGCAGCAAGGACAGTCAGCTGCGCTGATCCGCGGCGGTCGGCGGCGCGTCGCGCCCGTGCGCTAGGCTTGCGCTCCGCGCGCGAGGGAGATCGACAGTGGCAGGACGTGGACACCGGACCGGATGGCTGGCCTCGGTCGTCGCGCGCCTGCGCCGCGCGCCGCAACTGGATCCGACCGGCGTGCCCCTGCCTCCGGCCCGCCTGCAGCGCCATGGCGGATATGTGTCGCTGCAATTCACCCGTGGCCAGACCCAGAGCCGCATGCTCGGCAACGACCCGGACCACCTGCTGGTGGACTACACGCGCACCATGCTCGCCGCCCTGCTGTGGCAACCACGACCGCGGTGCATCGGCATCGTCGGGCTGGGCGGCGGTTCGCAGGTGAAGTTCCTGCATCGCCACCTGCCATCGGCGCGGCTGGAGGTCGTTGAAAACCACCCTGGCGTGATCGCGCTGCGGCGTGACTTCGGTATCCCGGACGATGACGGGCGCCTCGAGGTGTGCCTGGACGATGGCGCGCGCTTCATTGCCGCCCGGCCGGGGCGTTACGACGTGCTGCTTGTGGATGGCTATGACGCCACGGGCATCCCGCCTGCGCTGTCGACGCCTGCTTTCCACGCCGCCTGCAGGGACGCGCTCGCCACCGGCGGCGTCCTGGCCAGCAACCTGCACGGTGACGACCCGGCACCCCGCATCCAGCGCCTGTGCGACACCTTCGGGCCCGGGCGGGTGCTGGTGGTGGAGGAGGAGAAGATGAGCAATCGCGTTGCCTTCGCCTGGACCGGCGCGGCACCCGATGGGGGTGATGCCGCGGTGGCCGCGGCACATGCCGCGCTGCCTGCGGCGGCCCGTGCCGAGCTCGCGGTCGCCATCGAGCGTGTGGCGCGGGCGCTGCGCAAGCGGGGCGCCGGGGCATGCGCGAACTGATCCCGCTGCCGCCCGGCATGCTCGAGGAGCTGCGCGCCGCCTACGCCTCGCCGCCGCGCGCCTACCATCATTTCGGCCATGTGGAAGCGGTGCTTGGTCATTTCGACGACGTGGCGCGGGACCCGGGCTGGACGCGTCCACGCGAGGTCTGGCTGGCGACGCTGTACCACGACGCCATCCACGTCCCGGGCAGGCGCGACAACGAGGCCCGTTCGGCGGCGCTGGCGATGGCCGAAATCGCCCGCTGGCTCCCGGGGGAGGGCATCGACGCGCGGCACGTCGGCCACCTGATCGAACTGACCGCGCGCCACGGCACGCTTTCGCCCGGCGACCTGGGCGCGGGCCCCGATGGCGACGACTGCCGCAACTTCCTCGACTGCGACATGGCCATCCTCGGGGCGGCCCCGGCAGCCTTCGATGCCTATGACCGGGCCATCGCGCTGGAATACGCCGGCGTCGTACCGGCATGGCTGTACCGGATCAACCGCCGGCGCTTCCTGCGCGGGCTGCTCGGCCGCGAACGCATCTTCCTGGGCGACGACTTCCACGCACGCCTGGACGCCGCCGCCCGTGCCAACCTGCGGCGCGTCCTGGGCGTGTGCGACGGATGATCCCTGCAGGGCGTGCCGCGGACGCCCCGGGGCGCGGGTATCCTGTGCGGCATGGCGAAACTGCTGCTCAACATGCGCATGGTGCCCGAGGACGAGGCCAGCGACGTACGCGGCTTCCTCGAGGCCCATGGCATCGGGTTCCACGAAACCAGGCCAAGCCGCTGGGGAATTTCCCACGGCGGCATCTGGATTTCGGATGACCGCGACTATCCGCGCGCGCGCAGCCTGATGGATGACTACCAGGCCCAGCGCAAGGCCCGCGCGCGCGCCGACCATGCCCGGGCGGTCGAGGACGGAACCGCGGAAACCTTCGCCGATGTCCTGCGCCGCGAGCCGCTCCGCGTGCTGCTGGTCGGCCTTGGCATTGCCGGCCTGCTGGTGCTGGTCGCGCTGCCGATCATGCTGCTCTGGCAAGCGGGATCGTGAAACAGGCGCGGCCGGCCAGGACACCGTATTGGCCCGACCGCGCCGCCCTGCGCAGGCGCCGCAATGCCCGGCGGGCCTTCTGGGTGGCGGTCGCGCTGGTGCTCGTGCTGCCCTGGTTCGGCTATCGCCACGTGCGGGACTGGATGCGCACGGACGCCGGCGTCGACGGCAACGCACAGGTCGCCGTGGCCGGGCACACGGCCGGCGCCGCCGCCGGAGCGACCGCCGCCGATGCAAGGCGGACGCATGACGCGCAGCCGGCGGGGCCGTCGCTGGTGGCATCGCCCCCTGCCGGCGTCGAGTCGGAAGGAGGGCCCGACAGCGGCGATACCTCCGCGGATGTCGATGCCATCGGCCGCGATGCGCGCGCCGGCGACGGCGCCGGCGCCGCCGCACGCCTGGCAGACATCGGTGCCGAACTGCACCGCCAGGTCCTGCTGGCCGATCGCGGCAGTGCGATCCGCCGCGAGGCCGCACGTCGCGACGTCGCCGGGATTCCCGGGGTGCGCGCCGCAGGCTGGGTCGACCGCATGACCGTACTGCTGGTGATGTCCTCCCGCGGCGGCGGCCATTCCACCATCGCGGAGGCCTGCAGGCGGTTGGCCGCCCACGGCGATGTCACCGGCCTCGCGGTGCGCCTGCAGGAGGTCGCGACCGACAACCTCGCGGCCGGAGCGATGCTCGGAGAGTGCCGGCCTGGCGTGGCGTCGGCGCGTGCGCCGGACGCGCTGCAGCCGTTCCCGGGGACGCCGCTGCGCAGCGGGGAAGGCATCGATCCGCTGGCGCCCGCCACGGGCACGGAAGACGCCGAAGCCGCCGAAGCACGCCGCCGGCGCGCCGAGGAAAACCTGCGCATCCTGAGCGAAAGCACGCCGGAACTGCCGGTCGCGCCGCAACCCCGGGCCGACCCTGACGCGCATTGAACGCCGGGCGATTATCATCCCCGCGCATTCTTCACGACGGATCCCGCCCTTGTACCTGCCCAGCCGCCTCGCCGTCGCCGCGCTCGCGTTTGCCTGCCTCGCGCCCGTGGGCTGTGCCCGCGACGCCGTGCCCGCGTCCACCGCCGCCCAGCCGCCGGCCACCAGCGCGCCGCCGCCCTCGCCACGCACCTCGGTGGACCCCGATCCCGCGAAGGCGCCGATCGAGCGTGCGGCACCGCCGACCCTGCCGCCGGTCGCCGTCGGCCGCTTCGTCGCGGCAGACCGCGTGGCCGCGGCCATGACCGGGGCGATCGAGATCACCGACTCGCGCATCACCGGCGAGGACGGCGTCGCCTTCGTCACCGAGCGCATGGCGATCGTGCGCGGCGGCGACGAGTACAGCGCCGGCGAGCGCTATGCCGACATGATGAGCATCGACGCCGGGCACCCGGTGGAGCTGCGCCGCGTGCTGGACGAGGTGCGCGCCGAGGACGGGCAGGGCTTCTGCGGCAGCATGAAGACCGGCTTCCTGGCGCTTGCAAGTTACGAGGAGGCCGGCATTCGCGTGGTCAAGCTGCTCGCCCTGCAGGGCGACGGCATCCCGGCCGCGACCGCTGTCGATACCCGCCTGTGCGCGGCGACCAGCTACGAGGCTGCGCGCTGAGTCAGGCCACCTGGCCCGCGGCGTGGCCCGAGGCCCAGGCCCACTGGAAGTTGTAGCCGCCAAGCCAGCCGGTGACGTCCACGACCTCGCCGATGAAATACAGGCCCGGCACCAGGCGGGACATCATGGTCGACGACGACAGCCCATCGGTGTCCACTCCGCCCAGAGTGACTTCGGCGGTGCGATAGCCCTCCGTGCCGCTGGCCACCACCGGCCATGCCGACAGCGCGGCGGCCGCGCGTGCCAGCATCGGCGGATCGAACCGGCGCAGGGGGCGATCGCCCAGCCAGTGTTCGCATAGGCGCTGCGCGAACCGCTTGGGCATGCGTTCGGCCAGCACGGTGCGCAGCTCGCTCGCCGGCCGCGACGCGCGCTGCTCCCGCAACCATTCCAGTGCATCGACGCCCGGCAGGAGATTGATCGACAGCGCCTGGCCCGGTTCCCAGTAGGACGAGACCTGCAGGATCGCCGGCCCGCTGAGCCCGCGGTGCGTGACCAGCATGGCGTTGCGGAACGAAGGACCCCGCCCCTCGGCCTCGACCTCGACCTCGAGGGCGACGCCACTCAGGCCCTCCAGGCGCTCGGCATGGCTGCCGGTCAGCACCAGGGGCACCAGCCCGGCGCGCGTGGGCAGGACCTCGTGGCCGAACTGCCTGGCCAGTGCATGGCCCATGCCACTGCCGCCGAGGCTCGGGATGGACAGTCCACCACTGGCCACCACCAGCGACGTCGCCAGCATGCGGCCGCGGGCGGTCTCCACGACGAAGCCGTCGCCCTCGCGCGCGACACCATGCACCTCGCACCCGACATCGATGTCCACGGCGGCATCGGCGCATTCGTCGAGCAGCATGCGCACGATCTGCTTCGAGGACTCGTCGCAGAACAGCTGCCCAAGCTCCTTCTCGTGCCATGCGATGCCGTGCCGGTCCACCATGTCGATGAAGTCCGCCGGCCGGTAGCGGGCGAGCGCCGACTTGCAGAAGTGGGGGTTGGCCGAGATGAAGTTCGCGGGCGTCGTGCCGGTATTGGTGAAGTTGCAGCGGCCGCCACCCGACATCAGGATTTTCTTGCCCGGGCGGTTCGCGCGCTCCACCACGCGCACCCGCCGTCCCCTGCGGCCGGCCGTCATCGCACACATCAGCCCGGCAGCACCGGCCCCGATGACCAGCACGTCGCAGGAAGTCGTCATCCGGACAGGATAGCCCGGCGCGCGACCGGAGCGCTCCGGGGCAGTTCGCCGCCACGTAGAATGCCGGCATGCCCGAGCCGTCCTTCCGTACCGTCCAGAGCCCCAAGCCCCCGCTTCACCATAGCCGGGTGCGCTCGTGACCTGGCTGGGCCTGGTCGCGATCATCATCGGGCTGTACCTGGCCTTCAAGGTCGCGGGCCTGGTGCTGAAACTCGCGCTGTGGGTGCTGATCGTCGCGGCCGCGTACTGGTGGCTGGCACCGTTCTTCGGCTGGCCGCCGCTGGACGAAGTGATCCACGTCCTCGGCCCCTAGCGGGCGGCAGGGCCCGCCGGGCAAGCCCGCGCGGACCCCGCGGATCGCGCTGGCCGCCGCCTGCAGTGCAGGCAGCGGCAGCGCCGGGTCACTCGGCCGACGGCCCCTTGCGGTGCGGCTTGCGCGGCGGGAAGGGCTTGCGGCCGAAGGTCTTCTTGGCGAACGGCTTGCGCCCCGGGCCCTTCGCGGAAGTGTCCGGCGCCTCGCCATCCCGGGTGATGCGGAGCTGCTGCCCGGCGCACCAGACCGTCTTCAGGTGGGCCATCGTCTCCGGCGGCATGCCGTCGGGCAGGTCGATCAGGCTGTGGTCCTCGAAGATCTCGATGCGGCCGATGTGCTTCGCTTCGAGGTTGGCCTCGTTGGCGATCGCACCCACGATATTGCCCGGCTTCACGCCGTGGTCGTAGCCGACCTCGACGCGGAAGGTCTGCATGCCCGCCTGCGGGGGACGCGACACGCGCTCCTTCTTCGGGAACGCGGGGCGGTCGCCGCGATCGCCGCGGTCCGGGCGGTCGCCACGCTCGTGGCGGGCCGGGCGCTCGCGGAAGCCACGCCCGTCATCGAAGGACGCGGCAGGGCGGGGCTCGCGCTTGGGCACCTCCATCAGCAGCGGCACGTCGCCGCGCGCCATCTTCGCCAGTGCCGCGGCGATCTCCACCGCCGGCACGTTGAACTCGCGCTCGTAGTCCTCCACCAGCGACTGGAACAGGCCGAGGCCCCCGGCGGCGAGCGTGTCGGTGATCGACTGCTTGAACTTGCCGATGCGCGCGTCGTTGACGTTCTCCACCGTCGGCAGGTCCATCTGCTCGATCGGCTGGCGCGTGGCGCGCTCGATCGCGCGCAACAGGTTGCGCTCGCGCGGTGCGATGAACAGGATCGCCTCGCCGCTGCGCCCGGCGCGGCCGGTGCGGCCGATGCGGTGGACGTAGCTTTCGGTGTCGTAGGGCACGTCGTAGTTCAGCACGTGGCTGATCCGGTCGACGTCCAGGCCGCGCGCGGCGACGTCCGTGGCCACCAGGATGTCGACCTTGCCGTCCTTGAGCTGGGCGATGGTGCGCTCGCGCTGCTGCTGGGCGATGTCGCCGTTGATCGCGGCGGCCGCGAATCCGCGCGCCTGCAGCTTCTCGGCCAGCTCCTCGGTCGCGAGCTTGGTGCGCGCGAACACGATCATGCCGTCGAAGGGCTCGGCCTCGAGGATGCGGGTGAGCGCGTCGAGCTTGTTGGTGCCGCTGACCATCCAGTAGCGCTGACGGATGTTGCGCGCGGTGCTGGTGGCGGACTTGATCGCCACCTCCACCGGATCCTTCAGGTAGGTCTGCGCGATGCGCCGGATCGGCGGCGGCATCGTGGCCGAGAACAGCGCCACCTGGCGGGTCTCCGGCGTACGCGCGAGCACGGCCTCGACATCGTCGATGAAGCCCATGCGCAGCATCTCGTCGGCCTCGTCGAGCACCAGCATGCGCAGCTCGGACAGGTCCAGCGAACCCTTCTCGAGATGGTCGATCACGCGGCCGGGCGTGCCCACCACCACGTGCACGCCCCGGCGCAGCGCCTGCAGCTGGGGGCCATAGCCCTGGCCACCGTAGATCGGCAGCACCTGGAAGCGCGGCATGAACGCGGCGTACTTCTGGAAGGCCTCGGCCACCTGGATCGCGAGTTCGCGGGTGGGTGCCAGCACCAGCACCTGCGGCTTGCGGGCCTCGGCGTCCAGGCGGGCCATCGCGGGAAGCGCGAAGGCGGCGGTCTTGCCGGTGCCGGTCTGGGCCTGGCCGAGCACGTCGCGGCCGGCGAGCAGCGGCGGGATGGTGGCGGCCTGGATGGGCGATGGGGCTTCGTAGCCCACCGCGGCAAGCGCCTGCAGCAGCGGCTCGGGCAGGCCGAGGTCGGTGAACAGGGTGGCGGGGGTCGGATTGGGGGCGTCGATACTCACATGCGGCCTCATTCGGGCCGGGACGGCCTAACAGGGCCGGCGATTCTACGCCCCGCGGCGACTGCGTGTCGTCAGCGCAGTCGCGTGGCGAGGCGCTCGCCCAGGCGCACGGCGGTTTCCGCCCCCAGCCCGGGGGCCAGCGCAGCCACGCCCGGCGGCAGCAGGACGATCACCGTGGAGCCGTAATTGAAGCGCGCCATCTCCTGGAAGCGTGCAAGTTCCACCGTGGCACCACTGGCGTAGTCCTTGGTGGTCACGCGCTTGCCATAGGCCGGGATCTCCTCGCCGCTCCACACGGTTTCCACGCCCGAGACCAGGAGTGCGCCCACCATCACCACCACCATCGGCCCGAAGTCGGTGGCGAAGTGGCAGACCAGGCGCTCGTTGCGTGCGAACAGCCGCGGCACCCTGGCCACGGCCGCCGGCCCGACGCTGAACAGCCGGCCCGGCACATGGACCGTGCGCAGCAGGCGGCCGTTCCACGGCATGTGCACGCGGTGGTAGTCGCGCGGCGACAGGTAGACGGTCGCGAACAGGCCGCCGTCGTAGACCGCGGCGGCGGCCTCGTCGGCCAGCAGCTCCGCCGTGGTGAACGAATGGCCCTTGGCCTGGAAGATGCGCCCGCCTTCGATTGCGCCGCACTGGCTGATGCGGCCGTCGGCCGGCATCAGGAGGGCGTCGGGGTCGGCATCGGCCACGCGCGCGCCCTCGCGCAGGGCACGGGTGAAGAAGGCATTGAAGGTCGCGTACGAGGCCGGGTCGGCCTCGGCCGCCTCGGTCAGGTCGACGCCGAAGCGCCGCACCACGGTGTCGATCAGCCAGGCGCGCAGGCGTGGATGGTCGGAGTAGGCGACCCTGCGCGCGGCGGCGGAGAGCATCCGGTGCGGCAGCACGTGGGTCAGCCTGGTGACCAGGCTCACTGCGGCACCTCGCCCGTCAGCGCGGCCAGGTCGGCGGCGATGGCCTCGGGTTCAAGCGGGCCCTGGATCACGCCGGCCATCCGGCCCTCGGTGTCGAGCAGCGCGAGCGCGGCGGAATGGTCGATGGTGTAGGCGTCCTCGGGCGCGCCGTCGGGGCCCGGCACCTTCATGAACACCAGCGACAGCGAGCGCGCGAAGGCCTCCAGCGACGGGATGTCGGCGGTGGCGGCCAGCGTGTCGCCATGGAAGAAGGCCGCGTACTCGCCGATGCGGTCGGGCGTGTCGCGCTCGGGATCGACCGAGACGAACAGGACCCGCGGGCGGCGCGCCTCGGGCAGTGCTTCCCACTCCCGCTGCGCGCGCGACAGGTCTGAAAGCGTGGTGGGGCAGACGTCGGGGCAGTGGGTGAACCCCAGGAAGACCAGGGTCCAGTGCCCGTGCAGTTCGCCCGGGACCAGCTGGGTGCCGTCGGACTGCTGCAGCGCGAACGGCGGCAGTTCGCGCGGCTGCGGGAACAGGCGCACGGTGCGGAGCTCGGGAGTCGCGGGCGCGTCGGTGCGCCCGAACCAGTACTGCGAAGCGGCCAGCCCGAGGCCGGCGGCCAGCGCGATCACGAGCACGATCAGGATGCTGCGGTTGAACATGGTGCCTCGGCGCGTCCAGGGACGGACCATCATAGCGACCGCGGACCAGGGCCGCGCGACGCTTCGCCTATACTGCGTGCCCCCGGCGAAAGCGCCGCGAACGCCCGCCATGACGACCCATCAGCTCCAGACCATCATCGACCTGATCCGCTACGGCGCCAGCCGGTTCAACGCGGCGGGCTTGACCTTCGGCCACAGTTACGACAACGCGCTCGACGAGGCCACGCAGCTTACGTTGCATGCGCTGCACCTGCCGCACGACCTCAGCCCGGTCTACGGCCAGGCACGGGTGACCGAGGCCGAGAAGGAGGACGTGCTGGCGCTCTTCATACGCCGCATCGAGGAGCGCATCCCCGCCGCCTATCTCTGTGGCGAGGCCTGGTTCGCGGGCCTGAGCTTCAAGAGCGACCGCCGCGCGCTGGTGCCGCGCTCGCCCATCGCCGAGCTGATCGAATCGGGCTTCGAGCCGTGGCTCGCCGGCCGCGAAGTACGCCGCGCGCTCGACCTGTGCACCGGCTCGGGCTGCATCGCGATCGCGATGGCGCACTACAACCCGGACTGGCACGTCGATGGCGTGGACCTCAGCGACGAGGCCCTGTCGCTCGCGGCCGAGAACGAGCGCCGGCTGGATGTACGCAACACGCGTTTCCTGCGCTCCGACCTGTTCTCGTCGCTGCAGGGCCAGCATTACGACCTGATCGTCACCAATCCGCCCTACGTCACCAACGACGAGACCGACGCCCTGCCGCGCGAGTACTCGTACGAGCCGGAGCTGGGCCTGCGCGCTGGCGACGATGGCCTGGACCTGGTCCTCGAGATCCTGCGCGACGCACCGCTGCACCTGTCCGACGAGGGACTGCTGATCTGCGAGGTCGGCGAGGCCGAACGCGCGCTGTCGCGCCTGCTGCCGGAACTGCCGCTGATGTGGATCGAGTTCAAGGTCGGGCAGATGGGCGTGTTCGTGGTCGAGCGCCACGACCTGGTGACGCACAACGCGCGCATCGCGGCACTGGCGGCCGAGCGTGGCCGCGGCACGTCCGGAGACGGCACCGGCATGCGCGCCACGGTGCCGGCCGACGGCCCGGACAGCCTGTTCTGATGCGCACGCCCGTGGGCCAGGCGCAGCGGGCGCGAGCGTGAACACCTTCGGGCAGCTGCTGCGCGTCACCACCTTCGGCGAGTCGCACGGGCCGGCCATCGGCTGCGTGGTCGACGGGTGCCCGCCCGGCATCGCGCTGGCGCCAGAGGACTTCGACCACGATCTCGCGCGGCGCGCCACCGGCCGCACGCGGCACACCTCGGCACGGCGCGAGGAGGATGCGGTCGAGATCCTGTCGGGCGTGTACGAGGGCATGACCACGGGCACGCCGATCGCACTGCTGGTCCGCAATACCGATGCCCGCAGCAGAGACTACGCGGCCATCGCCTCGCAGTTCCGTCCCGGCCACGCCGACTACGCCTACTGGCAGAAGTACGGTATCCGCGACCCGCGTGGTGGCGGCCGCAGCTCCGCCCGCGAGACCACGATGCGGGTGGCGGCGGGGGTGATCGCGAAGAAGTGGCTGGCCCTGCGCCACGGCGTGCGGGTGCGCGGCCACCTCGCGCAGATCGGCGAGGTCACCCCGCACGGATTCGACTGGGCCGTGGTCGAGGACAACCCGTTCTTCTGGCCGGATGCGGCGCAGGTGCCGGAGCTCGAGCGCTACATGGACGCGCTGCGCAAATCCGGCGACTCGGTCGGCGCGCGCGTCGACGTGGTCGCCGACGGCGTCCCGCCCGGCTGGGGCGAGCCGGTCTACGGCAAGCTCGATGCCGGCATCGCGGCCGCGATGATGTCGATCAATGCGGTCAAGGGCGTCGAGATCGGCGATGGTTTCGCCAGCGTCGCGCAGCAGGGCAGCCGGCACCGGGACGTGATGACGCCGGCAGGATTCCTCTCCAACCATGCCGGCGGCGTGCTCGGCGGCATCAGCACCGGCCAGCAGCTGGTGTGCTCGGTCGCGTTCAAGCCGACATCCAGCCTGCGCCTGCCGACGCCAGGCGTCGACGTGGATGGCCAGGTCGTCGACATCGTCACCACCGGGCGCCACGACCCCTGCGTGGGGATCCGTGCCACGCCGATCTGCGAGGCCATGCTGGCGCTTGAGCTGATGGACCAGGCCCTGCGCCATCGCGCGCAGTGCGGCGACGTCGGCGACATGTCCCCGCGCATCCCGGCGGCCGCGGGCGACTGAGGCCATGGCTGCGCCGCGCCCACGGGTCTGGGTGTCGCAGCCGCTGTATGCGGATATCGAGGCGCGGCTGGATGCGTGGTTCGACGTCGTGCGCACGCCCGAGGTGACCGACCACGCCCCCGAAGCGATCGCCGCCGCACTCGCCGATGCCGATGGTGCGCTGGTCACCCTCAACGACCGCATCGGTCCCGCGGAGATCGCCGGTGCCCCCCGGCTGCGCGCGGTGGCGAACGTAGGCGTGGGCTACAACAACCTCGACGTCGATGCACTGGCGGCGCGGGGCATCGTCGCCACCAATACGCCCGGCGTTCTGACGGAGACCACCGCCGACTTCGGCTTCGCACTGATGATGGCCGCGGCGCGGCGCATCACCGAGGCCGAACACTGGCTGCGCGGCGGGCACTGGCAGGGCTGGGGCTTCCACCAGCTCCTGGGTGCGGAGATCCACGGCGGCACGCTCGGCATCCTCGGCATGGGCCGCATCGGCCAGGGCATCGCACGGCGCGCCCGCGGCTTCGGCATGCGCGTGGTCTACCACAACCGCAGCCGGCTGCCCCCGGCGATCGAAGACGACTGCGCGGCCACGTGGGTGACGCGTGACGCGCTGCTGGCCGCCGCCGACCATCTGGTGCTGGTGCTGCCGTACACGGCCGCCAACCACCACATCGTCGACGCAGCAGCGCTTGCGCGCATGAAGCCGACGGCGACCCTGACCAGCATCGCCCGCGGAGGCCTCATCGACGAGGATGCGCTTGCCGGGGCCCTGCAGTCGGGCCGGCTGGCCGTCGCCGGCCTGGATGTGTTCGAAGGCGAGCCCGCGGTGAACCCGCGCCTGCTTGCCTGCCGCAACGTGGTGCTGACGCCGCATATCGCAAGCGCCAGCCTGCCGACACGGCGTGCGATGGTCTCGCTGGCGGTGGACAACCTGGTGGCGGCGATGGGCTTCGGCCCCGACGCGGGGCGGCCTCCGAGCCGGATCCATCCGTAGCGCGGCCGCGCACGGGGCACGGCTTCCGTAGAATGCGGCGATGCATACGAGCATCGCCGCCTACCATTTCGTCGCCATCGACGACCCCGCCGCGGTCGCCGCGGACGTGCGCACCCGGGCCGAAGCATGTTTGCTGCTCGGCACGGTCCTGGTGGCGGGCGAGGGCATCAACCTGTTCCTGGCCGGCGATGCGGCCGATGTCGACGCCTTCCTCGCCTGGCTGCGCGGGGATGCCCGTTTCGCCGACCTGCATGCCAAGGCCAGCCACAGCCGCACCCGCCCGTTCGCCCGGCTCAAGGTCAAGGTCAAGCGCGAGATCATCAGCTTCCGGCGCGAGGACGCCTCGCCGCTGGAAGGCCGCGCGCCCGGCGTGGCGCCGCGCGACCTGGCGCGCTGGATCGCACAGGGCCATGACGACGCCGGCCGCCGCCTGGTGCTGCTCGATACCCGCAACCGCGAGGAGATCGGCCACGGCAGCTTTGCCGGCGCGCTGACCCTGCCGATCGACAATTTCACCGAACTGCCGGACGCGCTGGCGCCGCATCGCGCGGCGCTGGCCGATGCCACGGTGGTCGGCTTCTGCACCGGCGGCATCCGCTGCGAGAAGGCGGTCAAGTGGATGCGCGCGGATGGCCATGCCAACGCGCTGCAGCTGGACGGCGGGATCCTGGGCTATTTCGAGGAGGTGGGTGGCTTCGGCTATGAAGGCCGCTGCTTCGTCTTCGACGAGCGCATCGCCCTCGATTCCGGGCTGCGTGCCGCCGCCGACGCCGACGCGCGATAATGCCCCGCTGCGCGGCACCGTCGCGCGATGACGAATCCGGAGTGCAGATGGGCAGGCAGTACAGGGTGGCCGTGGTCGGTGCCACGGGCGCGGTGGGCGAGACGATGCTGTCGATCCTGGCCGCGCGTGACTTTCCGGTCGGGGAGCTGGTGGCGCTGGCGAGCGCCGCGTCGGCAGGCTCGACGGTGGCCTTCGGGGAGGACGAGGTGGTGGTCCAGGACCTCGCCGGGTTCGACCCCTCGGGCGTCGACATCGCGCTGTTTTCCGCCGGTGGCGCGATCTCGAAGGAATACGCGCCGAAGTTCGCCGCCGCCGGTGCGGTGGTGATCGACAACTCCTCCGCCTTCCGCATGGACGACGAGGTGCCGCTGGTGGTGGCCGAGGTGAATCCGGAGGCCGCGCGCCAGCGTCCGCGCGGGATCATCGCCAATCCCAATTGCTCGACCATGCAGATGCTGGTCGCGCTCGCGCCGATCCACCGTGCGGTGGGCATCGAGCGCATCAACGTGGCCACCTACCAGTCGGTGTCCGGCGCCGGGCGCTCGGCGCTGGAGGAACTGGGCCGGCAGACGGCTTCTTTGCTGGGCTTCCGTGGTGCCGAGCCGGACCGCTTCCCGGTGCAGATCGCCTTCAACCTGATCCCGCACATCGACGACTTCATGGACAACGGCTTCACCCGCGAGGAGATGAAGCTGGTCTGGGAGACGCGGAAGATCCTGGGCGACCAGGGCATCCAGGTGAATCCGACGGCGGTGCGCGTGCCGGTGTTCTACGGGCATGCCGAGGCGGTGCACCTCGAGACGCGCGAAAAGATCAGCGTGGCGCAGGCGCGTGCGCTGCTCGAAGCGGCGCCCGGGGTGGAAGTGGTGGACGAGCGCACGGCCGGCGGCTATCCCACGCCGGTCACCCACGCGTCCGGCAACGACCCGGTGTACGTGGGCCGCATCCGCGAGGACATTTCGCATCCGCGCGGCCTCGACCTGTGGATCGTGGCCGACAACATCCGCAAGGGCGCGGCGCTCAACGCGGTGCAGGTCGCGGAACTGGTGGCGGGCGAGGGCTGATGCCGGGCCGCGTTGCCATCGAGGGGCCGGGGCCGCTAGAGTCCACGCGTTCATGACGGGGGAACGTGTGCTCACCACGGCGCGATCGAAGCGGGTATTTCGCTGGGCGGCCCTGTGCGGGCTGGTGCTTGCGCTGCTGGCCGGGCAGGTGTTCGCGCTTGGCCTGGGCCGGATCGATGTGAAGTCGCGCGCCGGCGAACCCTTGCTGGCCGAGATCCAGGTGGTCTCCAGCGATCCGTCCGAGCTCGACCGGTTGCGTGCGCGGCTGGCCTCGCCGGACACGTTCCGGCGGATCGGCCTGTCCGCGCCGGACGCGGTGGTGTCCGGCCTTGAATTCACGGTGGCCCTCGACGCCCGCGGCAATCCGGTCATCCGCGTCACGACGCGCGAGCCCGTCACCCAGCCCGCACTGACCTTCCTGGTCGAGGTGGACTGGGGGCAGGGCAGGCTCGTGCGCGAGTATTCGGCCCTGGTGGACGCCCCGCAGACGGTTTCTGCCCCGGCGCAGCCGGCGATCGAGGCGCCGGTCGCGGCGCCCTCGAACACCATCGTGCGCGAGCCGGACGCCCGCACCACGGATGCCGCGGCAGCTGAAACGGTGGCTGGCAGCAGCGAGTCGGAGGCCGGGCAGGCGGCCGCGCCGGCCGGTACGCGCGATGGGGCCGCGAGCT
>DATBUS010000055.1:0-45745 GCA_036515815.1 Luteimonas sp. | reverse complement strand
GGACCGGCGGCCCGACGACCCGCTCGCGAAGCCGCCGACGGAACCCGTGCGGGTGACAGCCGGGAGGCGGCGGCGCCCGATGCGATCGGAGGAGCTGGGCCTGCGCTGGCCGCGTCGGTCGCCGCGATGCCGGCCTCGGGGCTGCCAGGTTCGCCCTGGGCCTGGGCGGGCCTCGTCGTGTTGCTCTGCGTGCTGGCGGCGGCCGTGGCCATGCTGCGCCTCCTGCGGCGGCGCAATGTCCTCGGCTGGCTGCTGCCCTGGCTACGCCAGGACTGGCGTGCGCCGGTGCCCGACGGCACCATGCGCCATCTGCTTTTCTGCTTCGTCGATCATTACGAGCCGGGTTGGGGCTCGCCCGGCCTGGCACGCGAACGTGATCGGGTCGCCCGCTGGCGCAACGAACTGCCCGAGCTGTGCGCGGGCCACCGTGATGCCGACGGACGTCCGCCGGTGCACTCGTTCTTCTTCCCCGGCGACGAATATCGCGCCGAGCACCTCGACGAGCTGGTGGAGCTCTGCCGGATGGGCCTGGGCGAGATCGAGATCCACCTCCACCACCATGACGACACCGCCGACACCCTGCGCACCAAGCTCTCGGTATTCACGGAGATCCTGTGTTCGCGGCACGACGCACTGCCGCGGGACCCGGCCACGGGGCAGCCGCGCTGGGCCTTCATCCATGGCGACTGGGCGCTGGACAACAGCCATCCCAGCGGCCGCCACTGCGGCGTGGACAACGAGCTGATCGTGCTGCGGGAAGAGGGCTGCTATGCCGACTTCACCTTCCCGGCAGCGCCGGACCCCTGCCAGCCGCGCACCATCAACCGCATCTACCGCGCCACCGACGATCCGCTGCGCCCGAAGTCGCACGACACCGGCGAGCGGGTGCGGGTGGGCGGAAACGCCGATGGCGACCTGATGATCATCCAGGGCCCGCTCGGCCTGCGCTGGCGCAGCCGCAAGTTCGGCCTGGTCCCGCGCATCGAGAACGGCGACATCCGCGCCGTGGCTCCGCCCAGCCGGGATCGCATCGACGCCTGGGTCCGGACCGGCATCCACGTGCAGGGACGACCGGAGTGGACCTTCGTCAAGATCCATACCCACGGTGCCGAGGACCGGGACATGGACACGCTGCTGGGGCGACCCATGGACGAGGCCTTCAGCTACCTGGAGTCGCACTACAACGATGGCCAGCGCTGGAAGCTGCATTACGTCAGCGCGCGCGAGATGTTCAACATCGCACGCGCGGCGGAGGATGGGCTGACCGGGGATCCGGGGCGGTGGCGTGATTACCGCATCCCCAGGCCGGGCTACTCGGTGGGCGGGGCCTCGCCGAATGCGGAGGCGAGCGCGGCCGGGACCGGCAGTGGTGCGACGAAGCCGAGGGAAGCCAGCCGGGTGCTGCCGTAGCGCAACGGACGCCAGCTGCTGGCCCAGCGATACGGGCTCAGCAGCAACGGCACGCGACCGCGACTGCGTGCGTGCAGCCAGGGCAAGCAGTGCGCCAGGAGCCGGGCCGCGGGCGCCGGCACCGCGACGATGCGCAGCCCTGGCGCGCATGTCGCCCGGTAGCGCTGCAGGTATTCGCGGCAGCCGGGCTGCGGCGAGTCGACGATATTGCAGGCTTCACCGGCACAGCCCGCGTGCCGCGCGAGCCATGCCAGGGCGGCGGCGCAGTTGTCCACATGCACCAGCGGCAGCGGGTTGTCCGCGCCGAGCAACAGGAACCAGCCGGCGACCGGACCGAAGCCGACGCGGCTGGAGGGTTGGAGCCGGCCCGGTCCATACAGCACGCCAGGCCTGGCAATCACGAGCGGAATCGCGTGGCGGGCGCACTGGTCGCGGAACATGCGCTCCTGCAGCAGCTTGGCGTGGGCGTAGGCATCCCGGCGCGATGGATGCCGGTCCAGTGGCGTGTCGTCGTCGACGATCGCGTCCCGGGGCAGGTCGGCGGTGCCATGGACCGCTACCGACCCGACCAGCACGACACGCGGCCGCGCCGTCTGCTGCCGGAGTGCCCGGAGCAGGGTGTCCGACGTGGCGAGGGTGCCGCGCATCACGGCGCCGACGCCGCCGGTCAGGGTCGCGGCGAGATGGAACACGACATCGATGTCCCGAAGGGCTTCGGAGAGCGCGGGCACGTCGGACTCGAGGTCGAGGACGACACGCTGCAGCCGGACGCCGGGATGCGCCGCCTCGATCGCGTCCAGTCCGCGCGCATCGCTGCCCTCGCGCAGGACCACGCGTACCTGTACGCCTTCGGACAGGAGCCTCCGCAGCAGCGCGCTGCCCAGGAACCCGGTCGCGCCGGTGACCAGTGCGCGCATGTCAGCGCGCCCAGTCCATCGGCTCGAGCGGGGCGAACGTGGACTGGAGCTCGACCCGGGCCTGCCCGGTGGCGGCGTTGCTGATCGCCAGCGCGAGCTCGGTGATGTGCAGGCAGAACGCGGGGGCCAGTCGCGATGGGCGGTCCTCGCGCAGTGCACGCGCCATCTCCACCGGGCCCAGGCAGAAGTCGACCTTGCGGCGTCCGCGCGACAGGCGGACCGCTTCCTCATCCCCGAGCAATCGCTGGCGGCGGCTGAAAGGCGCTTCCAGGCTCCGTCCGCGGACACGCAGGCGCGGGCGGATACGCACCGACGCGCGCGGCTTCCAGACGTCATCGACCGAGAGGATGCCGTCTTCGCCGAACACGCGCAGGCCGTGGTCGTGCGAGGCCACGATGCTGCAGGTGAGCCGCGCGACCATGCCGGAGCGGAACTCGATGCCCGCGAAGGTGACGTCCGGCGCCTGTTCGTCCAGGGGCACGTCGAGACCTTTCTCGCGCACGGCGCGTGCGCCGAACGCGGTGACGCTGCGTGCGGGGCCGAAGAACGCCGCCAGCCAGGTGAGTGCGTATCCGGCATGTTCAAGCGTATTGCCCACGCGCAGTTCGTCCTGCCAGGGCCAGGGCGAACCGGATGCACCGCGCCAGCGACGCACGGCCATCCTGTGCAGCAGGCCATCGTCCATCTCGGCGTACGCCAGGTGCGGCTCGCCGATGGCACCCTCGCGCAGCAGCCGCCACGTGGTCTGGGCGGGGCGGCCAAGCAGCCGGCTCGGCGCCCCCGACAGCATCAGGCCGCGGCTTTCCGCCAGGTCGACCAGGCTGCGTGCATCGACCATGTCCATCGCCAGCGGCTTCTCGGAATACACATGCTTGCCTGCGAGCAGGCAGTCGCGCGAGACCGCGTAGTGCGAATGCGGATTGGTGAGGTTGAGCACGGCCTCCACGCCCCGGTCTTCCAGAAGTGCTTCGAAAGACGGGTAGGCCTGGACGGCATGGTGGCGGCAGAAGAGGCCCAGGCGCACCGGGTCACGGTCCCACGCACCGACGAGCTCGAGGTCGGGGTGGCGCCGCAGGGTTTCCAGGTACAGGTCGGCGACGAAGCCGCAGCCGACGATCGCTAGCCGCATTCCACGGCGCTCCCGAGGGCCTGGGCGTAGAGGGCATCGTAGTCGGTGCGGACCGCCGCCAGGGACGCATGGGCATTGACCCAGGCGCGAGCGGCGCATCCGAGCCTGTGGCGGAGCGCGTCGTCGGCCAGCAACCGCCGCAGCCCGGCCTGGAGTGCAGCGGCGTCGTCGCTTGGGACGAGCAGTCCGGTGTGGCCGTCCTCGATGATTTCGGGGTTTCCCCCCACTGCGCTCGCCACCACCGGCAGGCCGGCCGCACAGGCTTCGAGCAGCGCGATCGACAGGCCTTCGGTGCGCGATGGCAGGACGAAGGCGTCGAGCGCCGGGAGCAGGCGGGCGACGTCGTCGCGTGCGCCGGTGAAATGCACACGCGAGTCGATCCCGAGCGCGCGCGTGCGTGCCTGCAGTTCTTCGCGCAGCGGCCCATCGCCGATCAGCACGAGTCGCAGCCGGGGGAAGTCGGCCGCCAGCGGCGCGACCTGGTCGAGCAGGAGTCGATGGTTCTTCAGTTCCACCAGGCGTCCGACCGTTCCCAGCAGCAGCGCACCGTCGCCGATACCGAGCGCCGAGCGTGCCGCGCGCCGCGCCGCGGCGTCGGCCTGCGGCGGCATGCGTACGCCGTTGCGTACAGCCACGGTGCGCCGGCGCGGCGTCAGGCCACGTTCCACCAGGTGCCGCGCGACGCCCTCGCCAACGCCGGCCACGCGCGCCGTGCGCAGCAGCGACAGGCGGTACAGCCGCCGCAGGCGTGGCCCGGCCAGGCGCGTGCCCATGTTGTGGCAGGTGTTCACCAGCGCCGGCCGGCGCCGCAGGACGCCTGCGATCGCGAGCGCGGCGTAGTAATTGGGAACGAAGTTGTGCGTATGGACCACGTGCGCGCCCGCGCGCAGGATCGCCGTGCGCAACCTGGCGAGCATGGCGAGGTCGAAGCCGCCGCGCTTCCCGCCCTCGATCACCTCCACGCCGGAGCGCGCGATCTCCGGACCGAGGTCGCCGGCTCCCGTCAGGCTGAACACCGCCACCGCATGGCCGTGCTCGCGCTGTGCGCAGGCGATGTCGGCGACCATCCGCTCCAGGCCGCCGAACTCCAGCGTATCGACCACGTGCAGGATCGAATGCCGCAGGTGCGCGTGGGCCACGGTTCGGGGCAGGGTCACGACGCTCATCCGCGGGACTGCCGCGGCTTGCGCGCGATGAAGTACACCCAGGGGTCGTCGTGGCGCGGCGGATCGATCCGGCCGCGCGCGTCGACCGTCTGCACGTCGTGGAAGCCCGCGGCGACCAGTGCGGCGGCCTCGCGCGCCGGGTCCACATACACGGTCAGCTGTGCATGGTCGTAGCTTTCGTCGTTGACCAGCGCATGGCCGTCGCCGAGGTACTGCCGTGCTCCCAGCAGCTGGCGGTTGCGATGGCGCCTGACCATCGCACCGAGCGCACGGACCCCGCGCACGGCCAGGCGCACCGGGTTCGGCGTCGGCACAAGGCGCACCGGGCTGATGCCGGGCAACTGCCCGCCGAGCACCCCGAGGTTGTGCGACGAGTACACGAAGGCACCGCCCGGGCGCAGCACGCGCCACGCGGACGCCAGCACCAGTGCGCGCTCGGCATGGGCGATGTAGTCGATGCCGTTGAAGGAGAAGAGCACGAGATCGTAGGCGCCATCGTGGTGGCCCTCGAGCGTGCGCGCGTCCCCGACGTCCACCTCGGCGGCCGGATGCGTCGCGCGGCATGCCGCGGCCATCCTCTCGGAGATGTCCAGTGCCCGGTAGCTGCGCGCCACGCCGTAGAGGTAGGCGGTGGTGCGGCCGCCGCCGACGCCCAGGTCGAGCACGTCGCCCTGCACCAGCGGCCAGACCTGGCCGAGCGCCGCGAACTCCGCCGGGAGGAGGTGATGGCGCCGGGCGAAATCCTGGACGATGTCCTCGCGGCTGTAGGTGTCGTAGTACATGTGTCCCGGCTGGCCGGTTCGCCTTCCCTCGGATCCCTGCGCATGAAAACGCAGGACGGCGCGGGGCGGGGACATGCGCAGTCAGGAGCGCGCCGGCGATGGCCGAACGCGGCGCGCTCCTGCGTTCTCCAGTGCAGCAACCGCCCGCCCTGCGATGATCCCCTTGGCACGCCAGCAGCAGTCGAATCTCTTCAGTGGCGTGTCGGCCTTCCGCGGTGCGGTCATGGTCACCGGCTCCACCTATGTCACCTACGCGCTGGGGATGCTCACCAGCATCGTCATCGCGCGCAGCCTCGGTCCCGACGACTTCGGCCGCTACTCCTATGTGGTGTGGCTGGCCGGGTTGCTGGTGGTCCTGGCCAACAACGGCACCACCAATACCGCGATCCGCTTCGTGTCCGAAAGCCTCGGGCGCGGGTCGGAAGCCGGTGCGGCAGGCATCCACGGCTGGCTCCGGCGACGCCAGCTGGCAAGTGCACTGCTGGTGGCCGCGGGCTTCCTGCTGCTTCTGCCGCTGCTCGAGCCCACGGGCTGGAGCGAGGGCCTTGGCCTGTTCGCCGCGGCGACTCTGCTCGCCGGCCTGTGCAAGGCCTGGTTCATCTTCGACGTCTCGATCGCCAAGGGCCACGGCCACTACGGCATCGAGGCCGGGATCGCGGCGTCGATGAGCGTGGCAAGCGCCGCGGCCGTCCTCGTGCTGTTCTGGCTTGGCGCCGGCCTCGCGTCTTATGTCGCGCTGTTCGCACTGGTCGGTGCGGGGCACGCCATCGCCGGGCTGGTCGTGCGCCGGCGCGCCGGCCTGCGCTCGGCGCGCCGGCCGCTCGAGCCGGGTGTCGAGCCGCGCATCCGCGCGCACCTCTGGTGGACGGTCGCCCTCGCGCTTGCCTGGGCGCTGGGCAACAAGTCCATCGAGACCTGGCTCCTCAACCGCACCGCGGGTGCGGCCGCGGTCGGCTACTTCGCGATCGCCGCAGCGCTGACGCGCGGCGGCATCGACCTGCTGTCGTCGGGCCTGGCCACTGTGCTGATGCCGATGATGGCGCATGCCCAGGGTGCCGGTGGACCGGAGCGCGTGCGCGCCATCCTGGCCGTGGCCGTGCGCTGCTACGTGGCGCTGGGCTTGCTGCTGGCCGGGGCCGGCGTGCTTGCCGCGCCGCAGCTGATCGCGCTGCTCTACGGCGACGCCTACCGGGAGGCGGTGCTGCCCCTGCAGGTGATGGTCCTGGTGAGTGGCCTGACGGTATCCGAGGGTGCATTCGGCGCACTGCTTGCGACCACCGACAACCAGAAGCTGCGGGTGGGGTTCGTGGTGCTCTCGCTGCTGATCACCGCGGTACTGGCGGTGATCCTGGTGCCACGCTACGGGCTAGCGGGCGCGGTGGTGGCGCACGCGGCGTCGCGCCTGCTGGTCTTCGCCCTGACCTGGGTCGGCATTTCGAAACTGATGTCACTGCGCATGCCCTGGCGCGAGTTGCTGCGCCTGCTGGCAGCGGCCGCCGCCGCGGCGGTTCCGGCGGTGGTGCTGGCGCGCATCCTCCCGGAAAGCTGGAGCGGGATCGCCGCGGCGCTTGCGTATGCCCTGATGTACCTGCTGGGCAGCCTCGCGCTGGGCGCATGGCGGAGCGAGGACGCGGCGGTCCTGTCCGGGGTGGCCGCGCGCTTTCCCAGGCTGGCCGCGTCTGCAGGCCACTGGAAGGCGCGCCTCGGCGGAGGATGTGCCTGATGACCGTTGTGTTCTGGCTCTGCGCGGCCCTCGTGGTCTTCACCTACGCCGGCTATCCGCTGTGGATGTGGCTGCTTTCCAGGCTGGCCGCGCGTCCGGTCAGGCCGGACCCGGACGCGGCGCTGCCGGCGGTGACGGTCGTACTGCCGGTGCATGACGGCGCCACGATGGTGGAGGCCAAGCTGCGCAACCTGCTGGCGCTGGACTACCCGACCGACCGGCTGGAGGTCGTCGTGGCCTGCGACGGTTGCAGCGATGCCAGCGCGGCACTCGCCCGCGGGATCGGGGATCCGCGCGTGCGGGTGCTGGAGTTCACGGGCCGGCGCGGCAAGGCGGCATGCCTGAACGATGCGGTGGAAGCGGCCACCGGCGACGTACTGCTGATGGTGGACGTGCGCCAGCGCATCGAACCCGGCGCACTGCGTGCGCTCGTGGCACACCTGTCCGACCCGGCCGTGGGTGCGGTGGGCGGGCAGCTGCGCTTCGAGGACCCCGGAACCGGCTTCGCCGCAAGCGTCGACGCGTACTGGCGCTACGAGTCGGCGATCCGCCTAACCGAGGCCCGGACCGGCTCGGTGGTCGGCGTGAGCGGCGCCCTGTACGCGCTTCGCCGCGACCTCTTCCGGCCGCTGCCGGCCGATACGGTGCTCGACGACGTGCTGGTGCCCATGCAGGTGGCCGCCACGGGCGCCCGGGTGACGTGGCAGCCCGACGCGGTGGCCTGGGACCACGCATCCGGATCCGCGTCCGGCGAACGCGTGCGCAAGGTACGCACGCTCGCCGGCAACCTGCAGCTGGTGCAGCTTGCGCCGTGGCTGCTCGATCCGCGGCGCAACCCTCTGTGGTTCCGCTTCCTGGGGCACAAGCTGCTGCGCCTCGCCGCGCCGTGGGCGATCGCGCTGTTGTGCGTCGCGTCCGCCGTGCTCGCGCGGGACCACGTGTTCTACCTGGCCTGCACGATGGCCGCGCTGGTGGGTATCGCGCTGGTGGCAACGGCCCCGCACCTGCCCGCACTGGCCGCGCTGGCACCGGTCCGGATGCTGGTCGCATTCGTACACATGAACCTGTTCGCGGCGCAGGCTGCGTTCGCCTTCGCGCGCGGCCGCGGCCTGCACCTGTGGTGAGGGACTGATGTTCGCCTTCCTCTGCATCGCCACCTACCTGCTGCTGGTGCTCGTGCGCCCCCAGGAATATCCGCAGTTGGCGGACCTCGGCATCCCCTTGTTGCCGATCGCCCTGGTGATGGCGTTGCTGGCGTGGCTCTTTTCCCGGCACAAACGCTTCGACGAGCCGCAGTACCTGATCCTGCCGGTATTCGTGCTGATGACCTCGGTTTCGATCGCGCTCAACGGCTGGGTCGGCGGTGCGCTCGACCAGTTCACGCTGTTCGCGCCCAGCCTGGTGGCCTTCGTGGTGCTCGCCAACACCACCACGACGCCACGACGCATGGTCTGGGTGATGGTGCTGTTCACCACTAGCGCGGTGCTGATGGCGGCGCACGGGGTGGGGCAGAAGGCGGACGGCGTCGGTTGGACGGGCATGCCGCTGGTCGACGACGGACGCATCCAGTACCTCGGCATCTTCAGCGACCCGAACGACCTGGCCATGCTGTTCGTGATCGCATTGCCGATGGCGCTGCATCTGTCCGGCCGCGGCGGCCTGCTGGGACTGCGCCGACTCCTGTGGACCACCGCGGCCGCGCTGCTGGTCTACGGCATCTACCTGACCAACTCGCGCGGCGGGATGCTGGCCCTGGCGGCGATGCTCGGTGCCTGGCTGTGGATCCGCCGCGGTCCCGCCAGTGCGCTGGCCGTGGCGGCCTGCGGCCTGGTGCTGATGCGCCTGTTGCCCTCGCGGCTCAACGAGCTCGACGTCAACGAACGCTCGGCCTCCGGCCGCGTCGAGGCCTGGTACGAAGGCATCCAGATGTTCATCGGCAGCCCGCTGTACGGCGTGGGCACCGGCAACTTCACCAACCACCACCACCTCACTGCCCACAACTCGATCATCCTGGTGCTGGCCGAGAACGGCGTCATCGGATTCGCGCTGTGGTTCGCCTTCGTCGGCTACTGCTTCTGGATGATGCTGCGGATCCTGCGCTGTGCGCCCGCCGGCAGCTACCCGGGCCAGGAGCTGGTATACGCCGACATGGCGGACGACGGCGATGGGCTGGAAGGCGTCGCCACCGGCTACGACGATGGCTGGGACGCGGCGCTTGCCGAGCAGTGGCGGCGCGACCGCGCCGTCGCGCTGGCGCTGTTCGTCTCGCTGGTGGGCTTCGCGGCGACGGCGTTCTTCCTGAGCCGCAGCTACATCATCCTCCTCTACCTGCTCGCCGCGGTCGTGGTGGCGCATTCCACCGCGGTGCGCGAGCGCTTCCCGGCCATCCCGGGCTTCAGCCTCGGCGGGGAGATGCCGCGATGGGTGGTGCTGACGTGCATGGCGACGGTCGGGTTCTACCTCGTGGTCCGCTTGCTGCTGGTGATGTCATGAGCATGCTGCGCATCGCGCTCGTCACGCCCAACCTGCCGGCGCCGCACGACCTCACGCGCGGACGCTACATCCACGAGACCGCGCGCGCGCTGTCGCGGCTGGCGACGGTACGGGTGTACTTTCCGCAGATCCGGCACCCGCGCCTGGCCGGACTCGCGCCACGGACCTATCTCGGCGGCGTGGTGGACGCGGATTTCGCGCTCGAAGGCATCGACGTGGAGCCCTACACCTATCCCGGCCTGCCAGGGCTGTCGCGGGCCGTGAACGGCATCGTCGGCGCCCGGGCCCTGTTGCCGCGGCTATGCCGCTTCGCGCCGGACGTGGTGCTGGGCTACTGGGTCTATCCCGATGGCCAGGCCGCGCTGCGCGCGGCGCGCGCGCTCGGCGTGCCCTGCGTCGTCGGCGCGCGCGGATCCGACGTGCACGGCCGTTCCGGCCTGATGGCGTGGCAGACCGGCCGCACGCTGCGCGGCGCCGATGCGGTGCTGGCGGTCAGCCAGGCGATGCGCCGTGCGGTGATCGAGCAGTATCGCGTCGCGCCCCTGCGGGCGAGGACCATCGTCAACGGCATCGATACCGCCGTGTTCCACCCCCGCGATCGCGGGCATGCGCGCGCGCGCCTGGGCGTGGCGGGCGACGCGCGCCTGCTGGTCTACGTCGGCCGGCTGGTCGAGTCCAAGGGACTGTGCGAGCTGCTCGACGCCTTCTCCACGCTGCGCGCGCGCCAGCCGTCGCTGCAGCTGGCACTGGTCGGCGACGGCGTGATGCGCGCCCGGCTGGCGGGAATGATCGCCGCGGCGGGGCTGGAGGGCTGCGTACGCATCACCGGTGGGATGGACCACGCCGGCGTGGCCGGATGGATCGCCGCAGCCGACGTCCTGGCACTGCCCAGCTGGTCGGAGGGCTACCCCAACGTGCTGGTCGAGGCATTGGCCTGCGGTTGCCCGGTGGTCGCCACCGACGTGGGCGGGGCAGGGGAGATCGTCACGCCCGACAGCGGCATCCTGGTGCCGCCGGGCGACCCGGAGCAGCTGGCCCTGGCGCTCGACGACGCGCTCGCGAGGTGCTGGGACCACGCCGCGATCGCGCGCTCGATGGCGCGCAGCTGGGACGACGTGGCGCGCGAAACCCTGGCGGCCTGCACCGCGGTCGTGGACGCACGTCGCGAGCCCCTCGGCGCGGTGCAGGCCACCGCTGCGCACGCGCCGCCGTCCGGATAACGGCGGGCTTCGCGTTCTTCAGCTGGGACGGGGGAAACACGCGCGGACATGGTGGTCCGGCGCACGCCCCCTTACAGCCGAGGCGCAAGGGCAATGGACTACAAGGCGACGATCAGGCCGTTCATCCTGAACAACTTCCTCTTCACCGACGATGCCGGCGCCGTGGCCGACGACGCCTCGCTGATCCGCGGCGGCATCGTCGACTCCACCGGGATCCTCGAGCTGATCGAGTTCCTGGAATCGGCCTACGGCATCCGCGTGGCACCCGAGGAAATGGTGCCCGCGAACTTCGACACCATCGACAGCATCAGCCTCTTCCTCGGCCGCAAGGCGGCGGGTGGCATGCAGTGACCGGGCTGGCGCGCCGGCTCCTGCTCACCGCACGGCGCACGCCCGGCGCTCCCGCCGTGGGCGATGGCGCGTGCCGCGCCGATTACGCCACGCTCGCGGCAGCCGCAGGGCGGTTCGCGGACCTGCTGCGTGCCCGCGGCCTGCGCGCCGGCGACCGGGCGGCACTGGTGCTCCCCAACCGCTACGAGGCGGTGGTGGCCTGCTACGGCTGCTGGCTTGCCGGGGTGGTGGCGGTGCCGCTCAATGCACAGGCCAGCCGGCGCGAGCTGGCGGCCTGGCTCTCGCACTGCGAGCCGGCCCTGGTGCTGCTCGAAGCCGACAACACCGAAGCCACGATCGCCGCCGGCCTGGCCGGCCTTGGCGACTGCTGCATGGCCCTGCCACAGGAGCGGGCTGCGGACTGGCCCGCCATGGCGACTGCCGGCGATACCCCGGATGCGCATGCGGACCCCGCCGCGCTCGCCCTCATCCTGTATACGTCCGGCACCACCGGCGCACCGAAGGGCGTCGTGCTGACGCACGCGAACCTCCATGCGAACGTGGCTGCGGTGGTGGACGATCTGGGCCTCGGGGCCACCGACTGCACGGTCAGCGTGCTCCCGTTCTACTACGCCTATGGCGCTTCGGTGCTGCATACGCACCTGGCCGCCGGTGCGTGCATCGTGCTGGAAGCGAACCTGGTCTTCCCGCGGCTGGTCGTGGACGCGCTGGAGCGTGAAGCCGCCACCGGGTTTTCCGGCGTGCCGTCCACCTTCTCCCTGCTGCTCGACAGTGGTGCGCTCGATCGGCGCCGGCTCCCACGGCTGCGCTATGTCACCCAGGCCGGGGGTGCCATGCCGGTAGCCCTTGCGCGCCGCCTCCTCACCGTCCTCCCTGACGTGCGCCTGCACGTCATGTACGGGCAGACCGAAGCGACCGCGCGACTGGCGTCCGTTCCGCCGGATCGCCTGGACGACAAGCCCGGTTCGGCCGGTCGACCGCTCCGCGGCGTGCGCCTGCAGGTCCGCGATGAGGCGGGGCGTCCGCTCCCGCCGGCCAGCGAGGGCGAGGTCTGGGCGGCGGGCCCCGGCATCATGCAGGGATACTGGCGTGATCCCGCGGCCACCGCGCTCGTGCTTCGCGACGGCTGGCTACGCACCGGCGACATCGGCCACGTGGACGCGGACGGTTATCTGTTCCTGGCCGGACGCCGCAGCGACATGATCAAGACCGGCGCCCACCGCGTGCATCCGCTGGACGTGGAAGAGGCCTTGCTGGAACACCCCGGGATCTCCGAGGTGGCCGTGGCCGGCATCGACGACGACACGCTCGGACAGGTGGTCAAGGCCTGGGTGGTGGCGCGTGACCCCGCACTCGATGCGCTGTCGGTGCGCGCGCACTGCCGCGTGCGCCTGGCGCCCTGGAAGATCCCGCGCGAAATCGAATTCCTGGCGGCGCTGCCGCGCACCGCGTCGGGCAAGGTCCGGCGCGCGAGCCTTGCCAGCCCAACCCGGATGGAGACCGTCCCATGAGCGAACTGGGCCACCACCTGCTCGAAATCGACCTCGAGGCCGAAGCCGACCACATCGCCGGCTGGCTGCGCGACGCCACCGCACGCACCCTGCGGCGTCGCGGCCTGGTGGTGGCGATTTCCGGCGGCATCGATTCGTCCTGTTGCGCCGCGCTCGCGGTGCGTGCGCTGGGGCCTGAACGTGTACTCGGCCTGGTGCTGCCCGAGCGCGACTCGTCGGATGACAGCGCCGGGCGCGCGCGCGTGCTCGCCGCGCACCTGGGCATCGAGGTCGAGGCCGTCGACATCGCGCCGGCGCTGGAAGCACTCGGCTGTTACCGTGACCGCGACGCCGCGGTGCGCAACGTGCTGCCCGGCTACGGCCCCGGCTGGCGCTTCAAGATCGCCATCGACGGCGGCATCGATGGCCGCATCAACATGTTCCGGCTGGTGGCGGAAGACCCCGCGGGCGGCCGCCACGAGAGCATGCTGGGACTGTCGGACTACCTGCAGATCGTGGCCGCCACCAACTACAAGCAGCGCGTGCGCAAGACGATCGAGTACTACCACGCCGATCGCCTGAACTACGCGGTGGTCGGCACGCCCAACCGCCTCGAGTACGACCAGGGCTTCTTCGTGAAGAACGGCGACGGCTCGGCCGACGTCAAGCCCATCGCCCACCTCTACAAGACCCAGGTGTACGCGATGGCACGCCACCTGGGCCTGCCCGAGCGCGTCTGCGCGGCCGTGCCCACCACCGACACCTACAGTCTGGCCCAGGGCCAGGACGAGTTCTATTTCGCGCTGCCCTACCGCGAGATGGACCTGGCGCTCTGGTCGGTCGAGCACGGCCATGGCGCGGCGGAGCTGGCCCGCGCGCTGGGAATCTCCGAGCGGCAGGCCGCCGCGGTGCA
Organism: Luteimonas sp.; assembly: GCA_036515815.1. Lineage (GTDB taxonomy): Bacteria > Pseudomonadota > Gammaproteobacteria > Xanthomonadales > Xanthomonadaceae > Luteimonas. The sequence goes on along the minus strand of DATBUS010000055.1, from coordinate 32,151 downwards.
CGCCGATATCGCGAACAAGCGGCGCAGCACCCGCTACCTGCACGAGCGCCCGATGCTGGTGCCAGGCACGACCGCCATGCTGGAGGACGCTGCGGCATGAATGCGCAACTGGCGCCATTGCCGCCCGCCTATCGCGTCCTGGACGGAGGCCCCTCGCCGGCGGACGCGCGGGGTCCGGCGATCGGGGTGTGGCGCGACAGCCTTGCCGCGGAGGAGGCGCTGCTCCATGCGCGCTTCGATGCCCTGGTGGAGCGGTCTCCGCATGGCCGCCCGGTCATCCGCTTCGTGGAGCACGCCACCGACGGCATCGTCGGCTTCCTGGCGCTGGCACCCAGGCCGATGCGGTGCGGTGCGCGGACGCTGCGCGCAGGCGTGCTGTCACATCTCGCCATCCAGCCGGAGCACCGCTCGCTCGGACCCGCCCTGATGCTGCTCGAGTCCGTGCTGGACGCCGCGCACGACCGGTTCGACTTCGTGTACGGCATCCCGAATGCCCACCAGGGTGCCGGCGCGGTGCTGCGCCGGGCAGGGTTCCGCCCCCTGGCAGCCCTCGAGCGGAGCGTGCGCATCGTGCGCCACGGCCCCTACCTGGCGCGGCGGATCCCGCGCGCACTGGCGCTGCCCGCCGGCCCCCTGCTGGATGCCGCGGACGCGCTGCGCCGACGCTGGCGTGGCCGCGGCCGACCGCGCCTGCGTACGCGCTGGGCCGAGCAGTACGTATCCGCCATGTCCGCACCCTGGGACACCTGCGGCGAACATGCGGCCATGACGGCCGTGCGCGACGAGGCGATGCTGCGCTGGCGCTTCGACCAGGGCGTGGGCACGCGGATCCGCTACCTCCTGGCCGAGGACGCCGCGGGCGCGGTCCAGGCCTGGTTCGCCTGCGGCGTGGAAGCCGAATGGCCGCACGTGCTCGACGTACACGATTTCTGGTCGGTGGACGCGCGCGACGGCATTGCCACCGAGGCGATCGGCCTGCTGCTCGCCGAGGCCCGCCGCCGCGGGCACGCCTCGGTCAGCCTGCGTGCGGCCATGGCCGACGCGGCGGCGTCACCCTGGCATGCCTGCGGTTTCCGCGCCCGTGACACGCAGCAGGTGCTGGTGCGCTGGCTGGACCCTGCGCTCGCAGCGGCACCGCCGGTTCCGCACCTGACCTATATCGACCAGGACGGCTGACATGTCACGCGCGATGGATCCACACGCCGCCTGGCCCGTCCCTGCTGGCATCCAGGGCGAACTGGTGCCGCTGGAATCGTGCACCGGCCTCGCCGCGGAATGGACGGCACTGGAGTGCGAGGCGGACTGTTCACCGTTTTCCAGCTGGCAGTGGGTCTCGACCTGGCTCGAGCACTTGCCCGCGGAGGTGCGGCCGCTGCTGTTCCGGGCGCGTGATGCTCATGGGGTGGTCGCGCTGGCCCTGGTCGTCGATTGCGAGGAAAAGGGCAATGCGCGCTGGTTCGGCCGTCGTTCCTGGTATCTCCAGGAAACCGGGGATCCGGTGCTGGACGAGATCACCGTCGAATATGCCGGCCTGCTGGCGCGTCCCGGGACGCTCGAGGGCGCCTACCGGGCGCTGTTCGAGGCGCTCGACGGCCTGCCTCGCGACTGGCGGCGCCTGCACATCGGCACGTCGGCGCAGGGAGCGGCGATTGCCGCCGCCCTGCCGGCGGGCCTGGAAGCCAGCAGCGTGCAGGCGCGCCCTTGCCACCAGGTCGACCTGGACGCGGTGCGGCGGGCCCCGGGGGGCTACCTGGAGCTGCTGGGCCGGAGCACGCGCGGCACGCTGCGCCAGACCCTCCGTGCGTACGAGGCACTGGGGCCACTGCGCGTGGACACCGCCCGCGAGCCGGCCAGGGCCCTGGAGTGGTTCGACGCCTTCGAGGCGCTGCATACCGCATCGTGGCAGTCCCGGGGCCGCGACGGCTGCTTCGCATCACCCTTCTTCGCGCGCTTCCACCGCGCACTGATCGCGCGCACGGCGGCGTCGGGTTTCGCGCAGCTGGGCCGGGTCACGGCCGGCGAGGCGATCGTCGGCTATCTGTACAGCCTGTGCTGGCAGGGGCGGCTGTACTTCTACAACGCCGGCCTGAACTACGGCCTGCTGCAGCGGCACGACCGGCCCGGAGTCGCGGCCCTGCATACGGCCGTGCAGCAGGCCGCGGACGATGGCCTGCACGTGTTCGACTTCCTGGCCGGCGACCAGGACTACAAGCGTCGCCTTGCTACCGGCAACGTGGTGCTGCATTCGATCGACGTCCGCCGCGAGGGCGTGCGTACCGCGGCCGAACACCTGGCGAAGGGACTCATCCACCGCACCGCGCCGGCCACGCCGCTCGCGCACGCGCTCACCACCACATCGCAGCCACGGGCTGCGCGGGACTGACCATGGATACCGCACGCACCAATTCCAGCGTCCGCAAGGTGCTGTACCACCACCGCACCCAGGGCAAGGCCGTGGAGGGCGTGCATATCCGCGGCGTCACCGACGCACTGCGTGCCGAAGGCATCACGGTCGACGTGGTCTCGCTCCCCGGCGCGGATCCGTACGCGTCGCCGAAGGCCATGTCGCCGACCCGGCAGGCGCGGCCCTGGATGAAGCTGGTCACGCGGCTGCCGGAGCCGCTGTTCGAGCTTGCGGAGATCGCCTACAACCTGGTCGCGGGCTGGCGGGTCGCCGCCTGGCTGCGGCACAACCCGGATGTCGACTTCATCTACGAGCGCTATTCGCTCTTCATGTACGCGACCGTGTGGCTGGCGCGTCGGCGCCGGGTCCCGGTGATCCTCGAGGTCAACGACTCCGCGATCGTGGAGCGCGTGCGACCCCTGGCATTCAGGCGCATCGCGATGGCGATCGAACGCCGGGCGTTCCGTGATGCCGATGGGCTGGTCTTCGTCTCCAGCCTGTTCCGCGACCGCGCACGCCAGGCGCACCCCGACATGGCACCCGCGATCGTGACGCCGAACGCGGCGGACATCGCGAAGTTCTCGTTCTCGCGCGAACAGCGCGATGCGGCACGCGTCCGCCTGGGCCTCGAAGGCCACGTGGTCTGCGGCTATCTCGGTGCGTTCGTGCCCTGGCACGCCATCGATGCCTTCGTGCACCGCTTCGCCGACCGCCTGGCCGATGCGCCCTGGCTGAAGCTGCTGCTCGTGGGGGACGGGGCGACGTTTCCGGCATTGCAGTCCTTCGTTGAAGCGCGCGGGCTGTCGCGGCAAGTGCTGCTGACCGGGCGCGTCGCCCACGACGAGGTCCCGGGCCTGCTGGCGGCGATGGACATGGCCATCCTGCCCAGCGCTGGCGACTACACCTCGCCGGTGAAGCTGTTCGAGTTCATGGCCTGTGCCGTGCCACCGGTCGCACCCGCCTTCGCGCCGATCCGCGAGGTCCTGCAGGAGGGTGAGACCGGCTGGATGTTCCCGGTCGGCGACCTCGATGCCGCGGTGGAGACGGTTCTGGCGCGCAGCCGCGATGCGGACGGACTGGCGCGCGTTGGCGGCAATGCCCGGCGCCGCGTGGCCGAACGCCACCAGTGGCGGAACAACGTGCTGCAGCTTGTCGACTTCCACCACCGCCTCCAAGCGGCCAGGGAGGCGGCTTGAATACCGGGCGCATGGGCAGTGCCCCCCTGGACTGGCCGGTCGACGACGCAGGCGAATTCCTCGTCGGCGGGCGGCCGCTGGCGCGCGTTGTGGCCGAGGTGGGACGCACGCCCTGCTACCTCTACGACCGCGCCCGCATCTCGGCGCGAGCCAGCGCGCTGCGCGCGAGCCTCCCGCCCGCGGTCCAGCTGCACTACGCGATGAAGGCCAACCCGATGCCGGCGCTGGTCGGCCACATGGTGCGCCTGGTCGATGGCATCGACGTGGCCTCCGGCGGGGAGCTGCGCGTGGCCATGGATGCCGGCGCGGACCCGCGCCATGTCTCCTTCGCCGGGCCGGGCAAGTCGGATGCCGAGCTCGCCCAGGCGCAGGCCGCCGGGGTGCTGGTCAATATCGAATCGCTGCGCGAGATCGACATCCTCGCCCGCGCGAGCGACGTCACCGGTACGCCGGCGCGCGTGGCGTTGCGGGTGAACCTCCCGTTCGAACTCAAGGCCTCGGGCATGAAGATGAGCGGGGGCGCGCGCCAGTTCGGCATCGATGCCGAGGAGGTGCCGGCGGCACTGCGCGCGGTCGCGGCCGCGGGCCTGCAGTTCGAAGGCTTCCACATGTTCGCCGGCTCGCAGAACCTGCGTGCCGCGGCCATCGTCGAAGCACAGGCACGCAGCTATGACCTGGCCATCGGCTGGGCCGACCAGCTGCCGGCGCCGCTGCGCAGCCTGAATCTCGGCGGTGGCTTCGGCATCCCGTACTCCGCCAACGAGGCCGAGCTCGACCTGGGGCCGGTGGCGGCGAACCTTGCCGGGCTGTCCGGTCGGCTGGAGCAGGATGCACCCGGCGCACACCTGGTCGTGGAGCTGGGCCGCTACCTCGTGGGCGGCGCCGGGCTGTACGTGGCGCGCGTGGTCGATCGCAAGGTCTCGCGCGGACAGGTCTTCCTGGTGGTCGATGGCGGCATGCACCACCACCTTGCCGCGTCCGGCAACTTCGGCCAGGTGATGCGACGCAACTATCCGGTGGCGGTCAACGGACGCCGCACCGGCTTCGAGACCGCGAGCGTGGTGGGGCCGCTGTGCACGCCGCTGGACCTGCTGGGCGACCGCATGGAGCTGGGGGTGGCGGCGCCGGGCGACCTGGTGGTGGTGTTCCAGTCCGGCGCCTACGGACGGAGCGCCAGTCCGCGTGATTTCCTGGGGCATCCGGATGCCGCGGAGGCGCTGGTCTGAGCCCTGGGCGCATGGCCACGCTGCGCGTCGCGCGCCGCAGCGGCCAGCCTCAGGCCGCGCTGGCGCGTGCCTGCTCCACCATGCCGATCCGCCGCGCCGGGTTGCCGGCGACGATGCTGTAGGGCGCGACCTTGCCCGAAACCACCGCGTGCGCCGAGACGATCGCGCCTTCCCCGATCTCCGTGCCCGGCATGACCAGCGCACCGGTGCCGATCCAGGCATGGTCGTGCACCACGACCGGCTTCACGTCGTCGGGGTGCGGGGCGCGGCGCTGGCGCCGGAGTTCGGGGTCGGTGGGGTGCCCGCCGGAGTCGCGGAAGGTCACGCCGCCAGCCACCTCGACATGGCGCCCGATGCGGATCTCGCGGCCGACCACGAAGCGGGTGTCGTGCGCGATGTCCGAATGGTCGCCGATCTCCAGCCGCGGCCGGCGGGTGAAGCTGGCGGCGAAATTGATGGAGATCTTGCCGCTGATGCGCACGTGGTCGCCCACCACCAGCTCGCCACTGCCCTGCACCCAGGGCACGTGCACGCCGGTGGTGACACCGCGGCCGACACGGGTGCAGTAGGCCTTGAACAGCGGTTCCGCCACCAGGATGCGGCGCAGGAAGAACACGCTGCCGCGCAGGGCCAGGAACAGCCAGAGATAGGGACGCACCAGAAGGCGCGGCGCCGGCAGGCTGATGCGGTGGGCGAAGTGTCGCGTCCGGCGGGCGGCTGCGGCGGCAGGATGCGGCGAGGTGCGTGCCCAGTGGCGGAGGCCGGCGAGCGTGCTCATCGCGGACGGTTCCCGTACGACACCCACAGGTACCAGATGTTCTGGCGCACCTCGTTGTCGAAGACGCCGCTGTCGCGCTCGTAGCGGTACCAGCTGAGCGACGTGCTCCAGTGCGGCGTCCAGCGCTTTTCCAGCGTCAGGCCGGCGCGGCGGGTGTCATCCTCCGCGCCCAGCTGCACGTACTCGACCCGGTCGACGCTGATCCACCCCTCGAGGGTCATGCTGGGCGAAAGCCGGTAGTCCAGGCCCGCGAGCACGCCGTGTTCGTCTTCGTCCGCGACCAGCGGATCGATGTAGCGCAGGCGCTGGACGTAGGCCTCGGCGCGCCATCCCACGCGGTCGCCGGCCTGGTCCCAGCCCAGCGCGGCACGCTGCTCGCGATAGGCCGAAGGGATGATCGTCCCGTCATCGACCAGCACGCCACCGGGGACGGTCGGCTCCGGGGCGCCCGCGATGCCGCCGGCCAGTGCCGAGTCGGCCGCGTCCGAGTACTGGTTCACCAGCACCAGGGCGAGCCGGCTGCGCTCGCCCGGGCGCCAACCGGCCTCGAAGCGGAGCAGGGGGCCGTCGCGCGTTTCGCCATCCGGGTATTCCAGCCGTGTGTAGCCGGCATCCAGCGCATAGTCGGTCGAGGCCTGGTTGCGCTGGTAGCGCGCATAGACGTCGATGCGCTCATGGTCCCGGGCCACCAGGTCGTGGTCGTAGTCGACATCGGTCCATTGCGCATGCAGGCCCAGGCTGCTGCGGTCGTCGAATGCCCGGGTCACGCGCAGCGCCGCGCCGATGCGGTCGGAGTTGAACGCTTCGGTCACTTCGGCATGGCTGTCGATGTAGCGTGCCTCGAGCCTGCCCTGCAGCGTTCGCCCGACATCGAACATCAGGTTCGGCCCGACCGAGAACACGTTGACCTGCTGCCGGTTGTCGGGCGAGTCGGCGGCGAACCGGTCGACCGCCTGGAGTTCCAGCTCGTCGCGGACGGTGAAGCTCAGCCGGTGCGGCACCACCACCCAGTTGAGGTAGCCCGAAAGCAGGCCCTCGACGCCGTCGTCGATGCCGCCCTCGAAGTCGCGGTAGTCGGCGCGGCCGGCAACGCGGGCCTGGACAGTGGAGCCTTCCTGGGTGACCAGGAAGCCGAGTCCCGCACGCAGGATCCGCTGCGCATCCTCGCCCACCGGTTCCAGGCGCACGTTGTCGTCATGTTCGACGCCCGCATCGACCACATAGTCCACACGGGCGGCCCCGGCCGGGGCGGGAGCGAGCAGTGCCAGTGTGAGCGCGGCGGCGAGCGCCGAAACCTGCATGCGTGTCCGTCCCATGGCGCTCCCCGGCAGCTCAGTGGTTGTCGTTGAAGACGATGCCGGCCAGCTTGGCCGGATCGAAGTTGGCCGCGGCCTTGTCGATCGCGTCGAGCGTGACCTTGCCGTAGCCGGCCACCAGCACCACGATGTCGGCGAGGTCCGAAAGGATGCGGGCGTCAGGCGAGTTCAGGGCCGAGGGCGCATCCAGGATGATGTAGCGGTTCGGGTCGGCCGAGCGCAGCGAGTCGATCATCGTTCGGGCGCGCGACGAGGTGAAGTACTCGCCGGCGATCTCGCGCACGCTGCCGTTCGGGATCAGCTGCAGGCGCGGGATGCCGGTGGGGTACTGGATCGCGTCCAGGTCGTCGACGTCGCCCGCCAGGTAGTCCATCAGGCCGCAGTTGTCGCTGCCGGCGGCGAGCGCCGACTGCTGGCTCGGATGCAGCGCGTCGCAGTCGATCAGGGTGGCGGTCTTGGCCTCGTCGAACGCGAAGGCGAGCGCGAGGTTGCGGGCCACGAAGCTTCCTCCGCAGCCGTGGCCGACGGGCGCCACCAGGGTCACGAAGTTCTGGTTGCCACGCAGGTTGAGCAGGCGCGTGCGCAGGTCGCGGAAGGCGTCGGCCTGTACCCGCACGGAGTCCTGGCGGTGGATGAGTCGGCGGTCCTCGAGCATGCGCGGCGAAAGCGCCGTCTGCTCGACGCGGGACAGCTCGCGGGAGCCCTCGCGCCGCGGGGCCGTGGGCATGGCCACGTCGCGGGCGTGGCGGGCGGCGTGGGGGTCGATCACCGGTACTGTGCTCATGCGGCCACGATCCTGTAGGCGTAGGTCAGGCCGTAGACGAGGACCACCGAGGTGACCATGGCGACGGCGAGCGCCATGGATGCATATTCGCGACGGCGCTCGCGCGGCGTCGGGTAGGCCGGCACCGCAGTCAGCAGCGGCAGGCTGGAGTGCTTGACGATCAGGTGCGGCGAACGCACGCGCGGGTCGAAGCGCGCGACCGCGAACACCAGCACCAGCGGGATCGCGATGGCGGCCAGCAGGCCGGCCGCGGCGATGTGCATGAAGCGCAGTCCGGATGGGCGCAGCGGCATCGTCGCCGGGTCCTGCACGCGCAGGGTGAGCCCGCGGTTCTCCTGGTCGAGGCCCATCGACACGCGGGCGTTCTCACGCCGGCGCAGCAGGTCCTGGTAGATCTCCCGGTTGACCTCGTAGTCGCGCGTCAGTTCGGCCAATGCGCCTTCCGAGGCCGCGATGCGCCGGCTGCGGTCGAGCTCGTCGTCCAGCAGCGACTGCGCGATCTCCAGCCGCGAACGCGTCGCCGCGGTCTCGCGCCGCGCCTGCGCCAACTGGCTGCGCAGCTCCTGGTACAACGGGTTGGCCTGGGCCTCGTCGGACAGGGTGCCGGCGCTGCCGGGCGCCTCGCGGCGGTCGCGCTCGTCGGCCAGCATGCGATTGATGTCGTCGATCTGGTGGCCCAGGCGCATCACGTCGGGATGCTGCTCGGTGTAGGCCAGCAGCAGCCGGTCGCGCTCGGACTGCAGTTCGATCAGGCGCGTGCGGTAGAGGTTCTCGCGCGTCTGCACCGCGGTCACCGCGGACTCGCCCGAGAGCTGTGCCGCGATCGAGGCCTCGCGCGATTCCTGCTCGAGCAGCGCCATGCGGGTCTGCTCGAGCTGCGTGCGCAGGGCGCTGATCCGGGTGGTGGCGTCCGCCGCGCTGCCGGGCTGCGCGTCGACGTTGCGCGACTGGTAGTCCTGCAGGTTGGTTTCGGCGCTCGAGAGCTTCGCGTGGTAGTCCTGCACCTGGCTGTCGATGAACTCGTAGGCTTCGCGGCTCTCGCGCTGCTTGGCGGCCGCCGCCTCGCGCATGAACAGGTCGCCGAAGGCCTGGGTGATGCGGTAGGCGCGTTCCGGGTCGCGGTCGCGGTAGCTGATCTGCACCAGGTCGGGCCGCGGACTGTCGATCATGGTGCGGTTCCGGATCTCTTCCATGAGCCGGTCCTGCTCGACGGGGCTCGGGTCGCCCTCCATCCAGCCGCCGATCTCCAGGGCTTCGGTCAGGACGCGCTGGCCGTAGATGATCTGCCGCGCCATGCCGGCGCGGTCGGCGACGCCGGTGGGAACGGCCCGGCCTTCCAGCAGCGGCTGGATGATGTCGCTGTCCTGGGCCAGGATCGTGACCGAGGCCGTGTAGTTGCGCGGAATCACGAACAGGCCGACCACCAGCGTCAGCAACGAAATGGTGGTGAAGATCGCCACCAGCGGCACGATGCGCGAGCGCGCCTCGCGCAGCAGGATCGGCACGAGTTCGGCAGGGGCGAGTTCGGGTGCGGGGGCCGCGACGGCGCCGGGACGGCGCGGGGCGGCGAGGGCGCTGGAGGCCATCAGAATGCGCGCTCGGGAATGGTGATCACGTCGCCGGGTGCGACACGGTGGTTGGTGGCCAGGTCGCCACGGCCCAGGATGCGGTCGAGTCGCACGGCATAGGTCGAGGTGGTCTCGTCGCCGTTGCGCCGGTAAAGCGCGGCGCGGTCCGAGGCCGCGAACTCGTTGACGCCGCCGGCTGCGAGCACCGCATCGAGCACGGTCATGCCCTGGCGGAACGGGATCGAGACCGGCTGGCGGACGGCGCCGGTGACCCGGATGCGCGAAAGGTATTCGTGGCTGCGCAGGTCGGTGAGGATCACGGCCACCTGCGGATCACGCACGAAGGCCGACAACCTCGCCTGGATGTCGGCGGCCACGGCGGCCGGGGTCAGCCCGCCGGCCACCACGTCGCCCACCAGCGGCACCGAGATCCGGCCGTCCGGCCGTACGGGAACGGTGATGCCGAGTTCGGGATTGCGCCACACCGTGACCTGGACGATGTCGTCCACTCCGATCAGGTATTCGCCCACTGCAGCCTGGGGCTGGTCGGGCGGGGCGCTGCTGGCGCCCCCGGACGACGCGCACGCGCCCAGCAGGGCGGCAAGCACGAGGATGGCGGACAGGCGGAACGCGATCATGGGCAGGATTTCCACGGCAACCGGATTGCCACTAGGAACGCGAAATCCGGCCACCTGCGGTCATCGCCGGAGCCGCCGCCGCCACGTCGCCCCGACGCGGCTTTCGCGTACCCTGCGGCCACTTCGGCCAGGAAAGACCCAGATGCGCATCCTCGTCACCGGCGGAGCCGGCTACATCGGCAGCCACACATGGACCGTGCTCGCCGCCCGCGGCGTCGAGGCCACGATCGTCGACAACTTCCACAACAGCTCGCCACGCGTGATCGAACGCCTGGAGGCCATCGCCGGGCAGCGGCCACGGCTGCTGCGCGCCGACCTGCGCGACCGCGCGGCCGTGGATGCCCTGTTCGCGGACGGCGGCTTCGAAGCGGTGATCCACTTCGCCGCGCTCAAGGCGGTGGGCGAATCGTGCGAGCGGCCGCTCGACTACTTCGACAACAACATCGCCGGCACCATCCACCTGCTGCAGGCGATGCGCGCGCATGGCGTGGGGCGGCTCGTCTTCAGCTCGTCGGCAACCGTCTACGGCGACCCGGACTCGGTCCCGGTGCGCGAGGACGCGCCGCTGCGCGTGACCAATCCCTACGGCCGCACCAAGCTGGTGATGGAGCAGCTGATCGGCGACCTGTGTGCCAGCGACCCCGGCTTCCACGCCGTCAACCTGCGCTACTTCAATCCGGTCGGTGCGCATGCCTCCGGCCTGATCGGCGAGGCGCCGGGCGGCGTGCCCAACAACCTGATGCCCTATGTCTGCCAGGTGGCGGTGGGCCAGCGCGCGCGGCTGTCGGTTTTCGGTGGCGACTGGCCGACGGTCGACGGCACCGGCGTGCGCGACTACATCCACGTGCTCGACCTCGCGCGCGCGCATGCCGACGCACTCGACTTCCTGGTGCGCGAAGGCCGCAGCGCGAACATCAACCTCGGCACGGGCCGGGGCACCAGCGTGCTGGAGCTGGTGCGCGCCTTCGAACGCGCATCCGGGCGCAGCGTGCCCTACGACATCGTCGCGCGGCGTCCGGGCGACGTGGCCGAGGTGTACGCCGACCCCTCGCTTGCGCACGAGCTGCTGGGCTGGCGTGCCGAGCACGATATCGATGCCATGTGCCGGGATGCCTGGCGCTGGCAGTCGCGCAATCCGCGCGGCTACGAGGACATCGTGGAGGACGCGACCGCGGTCAGGGGCTGAACCAGTCCGCGACCGCGGCTGGCGCGGCCATCCAGGCGAAGTGGTCCGCGGCGACGCCGAGCGTGGCCGCGTCGAAGCTGCGGACCTCGCGCGCCTGCGCGCCGGGGAACTTCGTGAGGAGATGGTCGAGCGAACTGCGCGGTGCCAGCCAGTCGCGTTCGAACAGCGCCGCGCGGATCGTGATCCCGCGTGCCGCCATGCCCGGCTCGAGGTCGCCGACGCCCGCGGCGCGGTAGTGGCCGCTCATGGCGGTGCCGGCCCAGTCGCGCATCACGCCGCGGGCCTCGTTGCCCCCGAAGCCGATGCGGCGGCCCGGCAGGCTGCCGGCGCGCGCGGCCAGCCAGGGCAGGAAGCGGTAGGCGAGTGGCAGCCACAGTCGTTCGCGGCGCGGGAACACGCGCCAGTAGGGCGCGCCGCTGCCGGCCAGCCAGAGGGCCGCATACGGCTCCGATGAAAGGCCGATCCTGCAGCCGGCAAGCTGCCCGCCCAGGCTGTGGCCGCCGGCGATGCGCGGCAATCCTGGCACTGCCGCGGCCACCGCGGCTTCGCTGGCGGCGAGATCCGACTGCAGCAGCTCGCGGTATCCCCAGTTGCAGTCGCGGCCGGCGCGCAGGCTGCTACTGCCATGGCCACGCCATTCGTGCAGGAACACCGCCATGCCACGTGCGGCCAGCGCATCGGCCAGCGGCAGGTAATGGCGCGCGGCCACGCCCAGCGCCGGCAGCCAGAGCAGGCTGCGCGTCGCGCCGTCCGGCACGCGCGTGATCAGTTCGAAGCGATGGCCGTCCTCGGCCTCCAGCGCGATGGTGCCGGGGGCGGTTTCCCCGCCATCGGCCGTCATGCGGATGGGCGCGCCGCGAAGTGGCCGAGCACCAGCACGTCGCTGCGTCCGGGGCGGGTACCCAGGCGCAAGGCGTCGCGGATATAGGCCACGCCGGCGGCGCAGGCCTCGGGCATGGCCATGCCCAGGCACAGGTTGGCCGCGATCGCCGAAGCCAGGGTGCAGCCGGTGCCATGGCCATCCACCTGCAGGCGCGGGCTGCGGAACTCGCGGCGGGTGTCGGCGTCGGCGTAACGGTCGACGACCTCGTCGCCCTCGTCCAGATGGCCGCCCTTGAGCAGCACTGCGCGTGCGCCCGTGGACAGCAGCGCGTCGAGCGCGTCCTCGGCGTCTGCCGCGCTGGCGATATCGCGCCCCAGCAGCAGCTCGGCCTCCGGGATGTTCGGCGTGACCAGACTGGCTCCCGGCAGCAGCCGCACGCGCATGGCGTCGAGCGCATCGGGTTCCAGCAGGCGCGCACCGGACGTCGCCACCATCACCGGGTCAACGACCAGGTGTGCCGGCGCATGCACCTCGAGCGCTTCGGCCACCACGTGGATCACGCTGGCCGAGGCCAGCATGCCCAGCTTGACCGCACCGATGTCGAAATCGTCGAAGCAGGCATCGATCTGCGCGCGCAGGAAGTCCAGCGGGGGTACATGGACCGCGGTGACGCCGCGCGTGTGCTGCGCGGTGAGTGCCGCGATCGCGGACAGGCCGTGCACGCCATGCGCGGCAAAGGCCTTGAGATCGGCCTGGATGCCGGCACCGCCGCCCGAGTCGGAGCCGGCGATGGTCAGTGCGGAGACGGTGCCTGTTGCGTGCATCCGGGCATTATGCCGCAGCGCTGCGCCCGGCAGCCCGTGGCGGAGGACTACCATTGGCCGGTACGCGGCGCCGTACGCCCGGGCGCAAGCGCCCCGGCATGGAGTTCCCAGGAGGCCAGCCCGAGCATGATCGCGATCCTCGAAGCCCACCGCGCCGGCCTGCTCCGGCGCGCGAACTGGCCGCGCAACATCGTCGCGGGCCTGATCGTCGGCGTCGTGGCACTGCCGCTCGCCATGGCATTCGCGATCGCCTCGGGCGTGAAGCCGGAGCAGGGCCTGTATACCGCGATCATCGCGGGTATCGCGGTCTCCCTGTTCGGTGGGTCGCGGATGCAGATCGCAGGGCCCACGGGGGCCTTCATCGTGATCCTGGCCGGCGTGGTCGCGCAGTTCGGGGTCGGCGGCCTGCTGGTCGCGACGCTCATGGCCGGCGTCATGCTCGTCGCGATGGGGGTCGCGCGCCTCGGCGGGGTCATCCGCTTCATCCCGGACCCGGTGATCGTCGGCTTCACTGCCGGGATCGCGGTGATCATCTGGGTCGGGCAGTGGCAGTACTTCTTCGGCCTGCCGGCGCCGGACGACGGGCCCTTCTACCTGCGCACGTGGCGTCTGCTCGAATCCCTGCCGCGGATGCACTGGCCGACCGCGCTGCTGGGTGCGGGCAGCCTCGCGCTCGCCGTCCTCGGTCCGCGGATCCCCGGCCTGTCGCGCGTGCCCGGCCCATTGCTCGCCATGGTGGCAGGCACGCTGGTGCTGGCGGCCACCGGCATGCCCGGCGTGGCCACGATCGAATCCACCTTCGGCGCCATCCCGCGCACGCTGCCCACGTTCGCATGGCCCTCGATGGGCTTCGACGACGTGATGCTGCTGCTGCCCTCGGCCTTCACCATCGCCATGCTCGGCGCCATCGAATCACTGCTGTCGGCCGTGGTGGCCGACGGCATGGCCGGCACCAAGCACGACTCCAACCAGGAACTGATCGGGCAGGGCGTGGCCAATATCGTCTCGCCGCTGTTCGGCGGCATCGCCGCGACCGGAGCGATCGCGCGCACCGCGACCAATATCCGCAATGGCGGCAATGCGCCCATCGCCGGCGTGGTGCACGCCCTGGTGCTCGTCCTCGTGCTGCTGGTCCTCGCACCCCTGGCTGGCAAGGTGCCCCTGGCCTCGCTGGCCGCGATCCTGTTCGTGGTCGCCTGGAACATGAGCGAAGCGCCACGCTTCATCCGGATGCTGCGCAAGGCGCCCAAGGCCGACGCCGTGATCCTGCTGATCACCTTCGCGCTCACCATCGCCACCGACCTCGTGGTGGCGGTGAACATCGGCGTGATCCTCGCGATGCTGCAGTTCATGCGGCGCATGAGCGCATCGGTGGCGGTCGTGGAGCAGGCCCCCGCAAGCCTGCGCGAAGAGCTGGCGCAGGCGGGCCTCGACGAACTGCCCGGCGACATGGTGGTCTATTCCATCGACGGACCGTTCTTCTTCGGCTCCGTCGATTCGCTCGAGCGCGCGCTGTCCTGGTCGCGCCAGCCGCCACGCTTCGTCGCGCTGCGGCTGGACCGCGTGCCCTTCATCGACGCCACCGGCCTCAAACGGCTTCAATCGACCATCGACAGCCTCCGCGCCCGCGGCGTGCACGTGCTGCCCACGGGCGCGAACATGGCCGTGCTGCGCAAGCTCGTACGCGCCGACATCGTGCGCCGCGACCTCCCCGGCAGCTACTTCAGGGACCTGCCCGAAGCGCTCCTCTACGCCGAAGCCCAGCGCGCGGGGGCGCCCAACGACGGCGCGACATCACCACAACCCTGACCCGCCCTGGCCCGCGCCCAAGGCCACCACCCACCGGGACAGTCTGCGCTTTCCACAGACCCCGCTCAAAGCACCTCGGACGCGTAATCCGCCAACCGCGACCTCTCGCCCCGACGCAGCGTGATGTGCGCACTGTGCGCCCAGTGCTTGAAGCGGTCGACCGCATACGTCAGGCCCGACGTGGTCTCGGTGAGGTAGGGCGTATCGATCTGCTCCACATTGCCCAGGCACACGATCTTGGTGCCCGGGCCCGCGCGCGTGATCAGCGTCTTCATCTGCTTCGGCGTCAGGTTCTGCGCCTCGTCCAGGATCAGCCAGCGGTCGAGCAGCGTGCGCCCGCGCATGAAGTTCATCGAACGGATCTTGATGCGCGAGGCCAGCAGGTCGTTGGTGGCCGCGCGCCCCCAGTTGCCGCCGTCCTTGCTGCTGCTCGGCAGCAGCACCTCGAGGTTGTCGGTGAGCGCCCCCATCCACGGCGCCATCTTCTCCTCCTCGGTGCCCGGCAGGAAACCGATGTCCTCGCCCACGCTGATCGTCGCGCGGGTCATGATGATTTCCCGGTAGCGCTGCGCATCCATGGTCTGCGCAAGGCCGGCGGCCAGCGCCAGCAGCGTCTTGCCCGTGCCCGCGGTACCGAGCAGGGTGACGAAGTCGATCTCCGGATCCATCAGCGCGTTGAGCGCGAAGTTCTGCTCGCGGTTGCGTGCCACGATGCCCCAGACCGCGTGCTGGTGGCTGCGGAAGTCGTCAACGATCTGCAGCACCGCGCGCTCGCCCTCCACCGCGGCGATGCGGAACTCGGCATCCTCGTCACCGGGCAGGTACAGGTACTGGTTCGGATACCAGTCGTCATCCTCGCCGCGGCGCACCTCGTAATACGTGCGGCCCTTGTCGGTCCACGACTTCAGGCCCTTGCCGTGCCGCTGCCAGAAATCTTCGGGCAGGGCGGTGGCGCCGGTGTAGAGCAGGCTGAAGTCGTCGAGCGCGCGATCGTTCTGGTAGTCCTCGCTGGGGATGCCGGCGATGGCCGCCTTGATCCGCAGGTTGATGTCCTTGGAGACGAACACCACCGGCCGCGCGCCGTCGATCTCCGTGCGCAGGGCCAGGATGGCGCCGAGGATGCGGTTGTCCGGTGCCACCGCTCCGAACGACGTCCGGTCCTCCTTCGGCACCGTGGTCTGGAAGCGCAGCACCCCGCTGGAGCCTGCGCCACGCAACTGCAGGCCGCCCGGGCGCTCGAGCTTCAGCCCCGGGCCGATCCGGTCGGCGCCCTGCTCCTCGATCAGCTCGTTGATGAACCTGCTGACCTGGCGGGCGTTGCGGCTGGCTTCCGAGGTGCCCTTCTTGCCGTTGTCGAGTTCTTCGATCACCTGCATCGGCAGGTAGACGTCGTGCTCCTCGAACCTGAACAACGCGGTCGGGTCGTGCATCAGCACATTGGTGTCGAGAACGTAGATCCGCTTGCCTTGGTTCATCGGGGCCTCGATCGGTCCGGGTGGGCGTGGCTGGAGGATGCAGGAGGGCAGGGCATCGGCCACGCGAAGGCCGCCGCGGCCCGCGGTGCGGGGCGGCGAGGCTTCGGGGCACTGCGGTGGCTCACCGCGCGAGGGCTTCCTTCAGCGCCTCGAGCACGGCATCGGCATGTCCGGGCACGCGCACCTTGCGCCAGGCGCGTGCGACGCGGCCGTCCGGATCGACCAGGAAGGTGCTGCGCTCGATGCCCATCACCTTGCGGCCGTACATGTTCTTCTCGCGGATCACGTCGAACGCGCGGCACAGCGCCTCGTCGGTGTCGCTGACCAGCGGGAAGGCAAAGCCCTGCTTCGCGCAGAAGTTGTCGTGCGACTTCACCGAGTCGCGCGACACACCCATGACATCGGCGCCGAGCGCATCGAATTCCGGAAGCAGCGCGTTGAAGTCCAGCCCCTCGGTGGTGCAGCCGGGCGTGGAGTCCTTCGGATAGAAGTACAGCACCAGCCAGCGGCCGGCGTGGTCGGACAGGGTGGCCTGGCGCCCGCCGGAGAGCTGAAGCGGAAGCTCGAGGGTGGTGCGGTCGAGGGTGTCGCCTTCGTTCATTCCATCGCCTGCGCGTCAGAACTTCATCGGGTCCATGATCGCGTCGAGATTGAGGTGGTCGCAGAACTCGAGGAAATCGTCGCGCAGCGCAGCGATGTGCATGTCGGCCGGCACGCCGATGGTGACCTGGGCCGAAAACATGTCGGCGCCGGTCTGCATCGCGCGGTAGCGCGAGCAGTGCAGGCTCTCGATCGTGATGCCCTGGCGGTCGAAGAAGTCCGCCAGCTGGTACAGGATGCCGGGCTTGTCGGATGCCACCACTTCCACGATGTAGGGCAGCAGGTTGGACTGGATCGGCTTCGGCCCGGTGCGGTACCAGACCAGCTTCAGGTCCTCCTCGCGCTCGAGCCGGGTCAGCATGGCTTCGAGCTTGGCCACGGCATCCCAGGAACCGGTGGCGAGCGCCGTGACCGAAACGTCGCGGCCGACCGTCGACAGCCGCGTGTCGACCAGGTTGCAGCCGCTGTCGGCGATCCGGCGCGACACCGCGAGCAGCGGCGAGCGCGGATGCGTCGTGTAGGCGTTGATCAGGAGGTGGTTCTCGGTCGGCGCGGGCCGGGATGTATCGGTGTCGGTCAAAGCGGAGTCCACGGAGTGCGGTGGGGGCGCCGGTTGCCGGCTGCCTTGCGGCCCTGGACGCGGGCGCTGTCGCCGCCCTGAGGCTACGGCCAGCATACTTGCCCGTGCTTCGAAGCCGCAAGTAAGATCAGCGCAGCCGTGCGCCACCGCACGGCGCCCCCGCACGGCTTCCCAACGCAGGTCCAGCTTGCATCTTTCCGGCAGCATCACTGCGCTGGCGACGCCCTTCACGGCCGCCGGCGGAATCGACAACGACGCCTGGCTGCGGCTGGTCGACATGCAGCTGGCAGGCGGGACCCGGGCGCTGGTGGTGGCCGGGTCCACCGGCGAAGCCGCCGCGCTCACGACCGCCGAATACGAAGCCCTGCTGCGCGCGGCGGTCGAGCGCGTGGCGCGCCGGGTGCCGGTCATCGCCGGCACCGGCCAGTCCGGGACCGCCCATACCATCGAGCGCACGCGCCTGGCCGCGGCATGTGGCGCCGACGCCGCGCTCGTGGTGACCCCGCCCTATGTGCGGCCGACGCAGGCCGGACTGGTGGCGCATTACCGCGCGGTCGCCGATGACGGCGCGCTGCCGGTCATCCTCTACAACGTGCCGCCACGCACCGGCTGCGACATGCAGCCGGCAACGGTGGCCGCGCTGGCCGACCACGCCGCCATCATCGGCATCAAGGAGGCGGTGGCCGACCCGGTGCGCATGCAGGCCCTCCTGCCGCTGGCGGGTCCCGGCTTCGCGATCCTCGGGGGTGACGACGCGACCGCGGCGCGCGCGATGCTGGCCGGTGCCGATGGCCTGGTCTCGGTTGCGTCCAACGTCGCGCCCGCGGCATTCCGCCGGCTCTGCGACCTGGCCCGTGGTGGCGATGCCGAGGCCTGCGCCGCACATGGCGAGGCCATTGCCGCGCTCGTCGACTTCTGCGGCGTAGAATCCAACCCCATTCCGGTGAAGGCGCTGCTGGCGCGGCTCGGCTACGGCCATGCCGACGGCATCCGCCTGCCGCTGCTGCCCCTGTCGGCGCAGCACGCGGCCACCGCCGACCGGATCGCCGGCGGCATCGCGGCACTCGAACAGACCTGCCGCGACGCGCTCGCGGCCTGACCGATCCAGCAGGAGACAGCCATGCGTCCTTCCCGTTCCTTGTTCCGCCCGGCCATCGCGGTCGCCATCGCCACGGCCCTGGTCGCCACCGCCGGCTGCAGCTGGTTCCGCAAGGACAATGCGCTCTATGCGGCGGCGCCCCAGGACCGCCCGCTGGAAGTGCCGCCGGATCTCGACCGCCCCGACACCAGCGCCGCGATGGCGGTGCCTTCGGCGGGCCCCACCAGCGTCACGCGCTCGACGATGACGCCCTCGGCGTCGGCGTCGCCGGCCGCCGCGGCGGGCAACGGTTTCACCGTGGCCGCGCCGCGCGACGAGGTCTTCGGCCGCATCGAGCAGGTGCTGGCCGGCATCGAGGGCGTGAGCGTGGTCAGCAAGGCCCAACTGCTGGGCACCTACGACATCGATGCCGGCGACAGCAAGTTCCTGGTGCGCGTCAGCCAGGCCGACTCCGGCAGCTACGTCTCGGCCGTCGATCCGCGCGGTGTCGCGGCCACCGGCGAAGACGCGGTGCGCGTGATCGAAGCGCTGCGGGCCGCGCTGGCGGAGTAATCCGTCCCGGCGGGACACAGGAGGCGCGGCCCAGGCCGCGCCTTTTTGTTTGGCCGCTGCATGATCTCGACCTCGCACGTGGACCGACCCGCTGGATTGGCGTCCAGGCTGGTGCTGCGCGCGCCCGTGTCGTGCTGCTTGGCGGGCGTCCTTCAGAGTCGTGTTCCGCTGGGGCGCCCGCCGCCCGGCGTGGACGCAGGGGGGATGTCCAGCCGGATGTCTCCGCCTCCTGCTCCCATCATCCGGCCGCCGGCCATCCATGGCCGGCTCTGGACATCCCCCCTGCATCCACGCCGGGCCCCACCATCATCGCGGTCAGGTGGAAAAGAGCGGCGCTCCGTCGCGCTTCCTTGAGCGGGCACGTTCGGGAAGGGGTGACTCCGACGGAGCCTTATCGCCAGCGGGCGTCGAGGGTAGGGAGGCGAGCCGCAAGCGTCATCCCGGCGCTGCCGTTGCCGGCGCCCTTGCCCTTGCCGTGGCCCTTGATCTTCGTCCCGAAGCCTGGGAACTCCGGGGCCCGGCCCGTGCCCGGGGGGTGTGCGGAGAGCCGGCCATGGATCGCCGGCGCCCGGCCTTGGGAGCAGGACGCGGACAGGACGGCGGAGCACACCCCCCGGGTACGGGCCGGGCCAGCGCACGCCCCCGGCGAAGCACGCTTCTGCCGTTGCCGTTGCAGTTGCCGTTGCCCTCCGCCCCGAACCCGAAAACCCCGGAGCCTGGGCCCCCGCCGTCAGCGCTCCAGCAGCGGCAGCTTGCCGGCCTTGCCGTCCCACTCTTCGGCGCCCGGCAGCGGCTCCTTGCGCGCCGTGATCACCGGCCACTCCTTGGACAGCTCGGCGTTGAGCGCAACGAAGCCTTCCTGGCCGGCGGGGACGTCGTCCTCCGCATAGATCGCATTGATCGGACATTCCGGCTCGCACAGCGTGCAGTCGATGCACTCGTCCGGATCGATCACCAGGAAGTTCGGCCCCTCATGGAAACAGTCCACCGGGCACACCTCGACGCAGTCGGTGTACTTGCACTTGATGCAGTTCTCGGTGACGACGAAGGGCATGGTTGGCGATGCTCGTGCGGTGGCGTGGGCGGAACGCCTATTGTAGCGCCCGGCCGCCACGCTGACCCGCGCAATATGCGCCGGAGCCGGAACGGACAGGGCCCGCGACGTTGCCGGCGCGGGCCCTGGGAATATGGCGCTCCCTACGGGATTCGAACCCGTGTTTTAGCCTTGAGAGGGCCACGTCCTAGGCCTCTAGACGAAGGGAGCAGGTGGTGCTTGCCGCGCGTTCCGGTGGACTGGAAGAGCGGCGCCGGCTGGACGACCGGCCCCGCAAGGCCGTGGTGGCCGTGCGAGCTTGCTAGTATAGCAACCAGAGGCTGCCGCTGGGCAACCCGAGCAGGTACTTTTTTGCAGATGCCCAACGACACACCATCCGACGCACCGGTATTGCGGGTGATCCCCCGCGAACAGCACACCATTTCCCGCAAGGACATCAGCCCCAACGCATTACGGGTGCTGTACCGCCTGCGCGAGGGCGGCCACGAGGCCTACCTCGTCGGCGGCGCCGTCCGCGACCTCCTGGCGGGCGGCCATCCCAAGGATTTCGACATCGCCACCGGCGCCACGCCCGACGAGGTCCGCGCGCTGTTCCGCAACTGCCGCCTGATCGGCCGGCGGTTCCGCCTGGCGCACGTGGTCTTCGGCCGCGAGATCATCGAAGTGGCGACCTTCCGCGCCAATACCGACGATGGCAGCGGCGACCGCGAAACCCACGAGGACGGGCGCCTGCTGCGCGACAACGTCTACGGCACGGTGGAGGACGACGCGGTGCGCCGCGACTTCACCGCCAATGCCCTGTACTACACGATCGAGGACTTCTCGGTCCGCGACTACGTCGGTGGCTTCGAGGACGTGCAGAACCGCGTGCTCAAGCTCATCGGCGATCCGGAAACGCGTTATCGCGAGGATCCGGTGCGCATGCTGCGTGCGGTGCGCCTGGCCGCCAAGCTCGACTTCAGCATCGATCCCGCGACGGCCGCGCCGATCCGCGCGCTGGCGCCGCTGCTGTCCGAGGCCGCGCCGGCGCGGCTGTTCGAGGAGTGCCTGAAGCTGTTTCTCTCCGGGCATGCGGTGGCGAGTTTCGAAGGCCTGGAGCGGCATGGCCTGCTCGGCGCGCTGCTGCCCGAGGCGGCGTCTGCGATGAAGGCCAACCGGAGCGGTGCGCTGCGCGCGGTGGTGCTGGAAGGCCTGCGCGGGACCGACGCACGCGTCGCGGCGGGAGACCCCGTGTCCCCGGCCTTCCTGTTCGCGCTGCTGCTGTGGCCGGCCTATTGCCGCACGCTGATGACCCTGCAGGCGCAGGACGTGCCGCCGGTGGACGCCCAGCGCCGTGCCGCCGACCGGGTCACGGTGCACGAGCTCCAGGCCGTCGCGCTGCCGCGCCGGTTCTCGGTGCCGATGCAGGAGATCTGGCTGCTGCAGTCGCGCTTCGGCCTGCGCCAGCGCAAGCGGGTCATGCGCATGCTCGCGCACCCGCGCTTCCGCGCCGCCTTCGACTTCCTGCAGGTGCGCCAGGCCGGCTCCGACGAGCACGCCGCCGACATCGCCTTCTGGCGCGAGGCCCAGCTCGATCCCGACATGGCGATCGCGCACACGCCACCCGGCGAGGGCGAGGACGCCGGTCGCGCGCCGCGTCGCCGCCGGCGCCGCCCCAGTTCCGCGTCCGCGGGATGAGCGCGCCCGTCCGGGCCTGCATCGGCCTTGGCGGCAACATCGGCGACGTGCAGGCGATGCTGCGTTCGGCATTCGATGCGATCGCAGCGTTGCCCGGCACGCGCCTGGCCGCGCGTTCACGCCTGTACCGCACCCCGGCCTGGGGCGTCGAGACGCAGCCGGACTTCATCAACGCGGCGGCATGCGTGGAGACCACGCTCGGCCCGCAGGCGCTGCTCGACGCCCTGCTCGGGATCGAACGCCTGCACGGGCGCGTGCGTGCCGCCGACGGCAGCCGCTGGGGTCCCCGCACGCTCGATCTCGACCTGCTCCTGCACGGCGACGCCGTGATCGACACGCCGGGCCTGGTGCTGCCGCATCCGCAACTGCACCTGCGCGCCTTCGTGCTGGTGCCGCTGGCCGATGTCGCGCCGGATGCCATGGTGCCGGGACAGGGCCGCGTCGCGACGCTGCTGCAAGCGCTCGATACGGGCGGCATCGTTCCGGCCTGAGCGCCGACGCGGGCGGGGCGCCGGCGTAAGATGGCCCGCCCCCCCCACGACGTGGATCACGCCATGAGCAAGACCGCTGCCGCGGCGCAGGATGCGCGCCGCCCGATGACCGTGCCCGGCCTGGCCGAAGCACGCGCCGCCGGGCGCAGGCTTTCGATGCTGACCGCCTACGATGCCGGCTTCGCGCGCGTGTTCGATGCCGCCGGCGTCGAGCTGATCCTGGTGGGTGACTCGCTGGGCATGGTGGTGCAGGGGCGCATGTCGACCCTGCCGGTGACTGTCGACGACATCGCCTACCACACGGCGTGCGTCGCGCGCGGGCTGACGCATGCGCTGCTGGTGGCCGACCTGCCGTTCCAGGCGGATGCGACGTGCGAACGCGCGCTGGACGCGTCCACGCGCTTCCTCCAGGCCGGTGCGCAGATGGTCAAGCTCGAAGGCGCCGGGCCGAAGCTCGAGGTGATCCGCTTCCTCGTCGAACGCGAGGTCCCGGTCTGCGCCCATCTCGGCCTGACCCCGCAGTCGGTGCTGCGCTTCGGCGGCTTCAAGGTGCAGGGGCGCGAGGAGGCCGCGGCCGCGCGCCTGCGCGACGAAGCGCGCGCGGTCGCGGACGCCGGTGCCGCCCTGATCGTGCTCGAAGGCGTGCCCGCCCCGCTGGCCGCGGCGATCACGCGCGACAGCTCAGTGCCCACCATCGGCATCGGCGCTGGCGCCGGTTGCGACGGCCAGGTGCTGGTGATGCACGACATGCTCGGCCTCGACTCGGGCCATCGCCGCCCCAAGTTCGTGAAGGACTTCCTCGCCGAAGGCGGCTCGGTGGAGGGTGCGGCGCGCGCCTTCGTCGCCGCGGTCCGCGATGGCAGTTTCCCGGGCACGGAGCACTCCTACGCATGAGCGCCACGACCCGGGTGGTACACGACGTGGACGCACTGCGTGCCTGCATCGATGCCTGGAAGCGCGAAGGCCTGCGCATCGGCTTCGTGCCGACCATGGGCAACCTGCACGAGGGCCATGTCAGCCTGGTGCGGCAGGCGCGCGCGCGCGCGGACCGCGTGGTCGCCAGCGTCTTCGTCAACCCGACCCAGTTCGGTCCCGGTGAGGATTACGAGCAGTACCCGCGCACCCCCGATGCCGACGTCGCCGGGCTGCAGGCGGCGGGGTGCGATCTTGCGTGGATGCCGACGGTCGGGGCGATGTATCCGCTGGGCACGGAGCGTGCGGTGCGGGTGCAGGTGCCCGGCATCAGCGGCGTGCTCGATGGCGCGCACCGGCCGGGCCATTTCGATGGTGTGTGCACGGTGGTGGCGCGGCTGTTCAACCAGGTGCGGCCGGATCTCGCCGTGTTCGGCCGCAAGGACTACCAGCAGCTGGCGGTCATCCGGCACATGGTCCGCGACTTGGCCTTCCCGATCGAGGTCCTCGGCGCCGACATCGTGCGCGAGGCGGATGGCCTGGCGCGCAGTTCGCGCAACCAGTACCTGTCGGCCGAAGAACGCGCGCTCGCACCGGAGATCCACCGCACGCTGGTGGGCATGCGTTCGGCGGCGCAGGCGGGGCAGGGCTGGCGCGGCATCGAGGCCGCGGCCACGCGGCGGCTCGAGGCCGCCGGGTTCGTCGTCGACTATGCCGTCGTGCGTACGCCGTTGCTGGTGGAACCGCCGGATGCGCCGGCGCCCGGTGACGACGGCCAGCGCGTGGCGCTGGTAGCTGCCCGCCTGGGCCGCACGCGGCTGATCGACAACATCGAGTTCGAAGCCGCTCCGGCCGCCTGACCGGCGCGCCTGCGCGGCACCGCTGGATCGCGGCCTTCGCCGCGGTGAACGGCGCTGCCCCCGTCAATGGTCCGTCCGCCACCATCTTGTAGAATCCGCTCTCCATGCCGGAGTCCCGGCCACCACCGCGGTCCCCCCACGATGCTCCTGACCCTGCTCAAAGCGAAGATCCACCGCGCCACCGTCACCCACGCCGAGCTGCATTACGAAGGTTCCTGCGCGATCGACGGCCGCCTGCTCGACCTTTCGGGCATCCGCGAATACGAGCGCATCGAGATCTACAACATCAACAACGGCAAGCGCTTCGCGACCTATGCGATCCGCGCCGAAGCCGGCAGCGGGATCATCTCGGTCAACGGCGCCGCGGCGCACCAGGCCGAGCCGGGCGATCTGGTGATCATCTGTGCCTACGGCGCCTGCGACGAGGCCGAGGCGGCAAAGTTCAAGCCCAGCCTGGTCTACGTCGACCGGCAGAACCGGATGACGCACACCAACGACGCCATCCCGGCGCAGGCCGCCTGATCGATGGCCGGCGAAGCGCTCGTCCGGCAGTTCCTCGATCATGCCGAGCGCCTCGCGGGCGCCCGGATCCCCGATCTCGTCGCGGCCGACCCGGCGCGCGCCGACACGATGGCGCTGCGCGTGGGGCCGCTCTACGCGAATTTCTCGCGCCAGCGCATCGATGCGGCGACGCTCGCCACCCTGGGCGGCTTGGCCGGCCACGTGCGGATGTCGCAGGCGCTGCGCGCGCTGGTCGATGGCGCCGAGGTCAATGCCTCCGAAGGCCGCCCCGCGTTGCATACGGCGCTGCGTTCGGACATCGGCCGCGGCGACGTCGCCCGGGCCGCCCATCGCGAGGCAGTTGCCGCGCGCGAACGCATGGCCGCACTGGTGGCCGACCTGCGTGCGTCCGGCGTCACCGATGTCATCAACATCGGCATCGGCGGCTCCGACCTCGGACCCCGGCTGGCGGTCGATGCACTGAAGGACTTCAACGACGGCCGCTTCCGGTTGCACTTCGTGAGCAATGTCGATGGCAGCGAGGTCCAGCACGCGTTGCGCGGGCTGGATCCGGCGCGTACGGCCGCGATCCTGGTCTCGAAGAGCTTCGGCACCCAGGAGACGCTCCTCAATGGCGCGCTGGTGCGCGAGTGGCTGGGCGGCGGCGAGCGCCTGTACGCGGTCAGCGCCAATGTCCCGGCGGCCGAGGCCTTTGGCGTCGATCCGTCGCGCGTGCTTCCGATGTGGGACTGGGTCGGCGGCCGTTACTCGCTGTGGTCGGCAGTCGGTTTCGCCATCGCACTGGCCATCGGGATGGAGGGCTTCGAGGCGCTCCTGGCCGGCGCCGCGGAGATGGACGCGCATGCGGTCGATGCGCCGCTGGAGGCCAATCTTCCGATCCTGCATGCGCTGGTGGCGGTCTGGAACCGCAACGCACTTGGCCTGCCGACACAGGCGGTGCTGCCCTACGACCAGCGCCTGGCGCGCCTGCCCGACTACCTGCAGCAACTCGTGATGGAGAGCCTGGGCAAGTCGGTTCGCAGCGACGGGCGCGTGCCGGGCGTCGCGACCGTTCCGGTGGTCTGGGGCGGGGCGGGCACCGGATCACAGCACAGCTTCTTCCAGGCCCTGCACCAGGGCACCGACGTGGTGCCGGCCGATTTCATCGGCGTGGTGCGGCCTGCGCACGGGCATCGCGGCAACCACGAGGCGCTGCTGGCCAACCTGCTGGCCCAGGCCGAGGCATTGGGCAACGGCCATGCCGCCGAAGACCCGCAGAAGTCCTATCCCGGCAACCGCCCCTCGACGCTGTTCCTGCTCGACGCGCTGACCCCTCACGCGCTGGGTACCCTGCTGGCGATGTACGAACACAGCGTCTATGCGCAGTCGGTGCTGTGGGGCATCAACGCCTTCGACCAGTGGGGCGTGGAGCTGGGCAAGCGCATCGCCGGCGAGCTGCTGCCCGCATTGCGCGGCGAAAGCCAGGCCGGCGACGCCGTGACGCGCGCACTCATCGGCGAGATCCGCGCCCGGAGCCAGGCCGCCGCCCCCCTGTAGGAGCGGCTAAAGCCGCGATCCCGATTGCCGCGGCCCAGCGCGCCGCGGCAGCTCCGGCCCCGGCGTTTCAGTCCACGCCATGCCGCGCCAACGCCCACGCGACGTGTTCGCGTATGACCGGATCCGGATGCCGGCGGCGCGTTTCCAGCGCGGCGAGCACGCCGGGCGTGGTGGGTGCGTTGCCCAGCGCGATGGCGATATTGCGCAGCCAGCGGGCATGTCCGCTGCGGCGCAGGGCGGTGCCTTCGGTGCGGCGCAGGAACTCGTCCTCATCCCAGGCGAACAGGTCGGCAAGCGTCGCCCTGTCGAGGTTGTTGCGCGCGACGAAATCCGGCTCGTCGCTCCGGCGCGCGAACTTGTTCCAGGGGCAGACCAGCTGGCAGTCGTCGCAGCCGAAGATGCGGTTGCCCATCAGCGGACGCAGTTCCTCGTCGATCGCGCCCTCGTGCTCGATGGTGAGGTAGCTGATGCAGCGGCGTGCATCCAGCACGTTGGGCGCGAGGATGGCCTGCGTCGGGCAGACGTCGATGCAGCGCCGGCAGCTGCCGCAGTGGGCGGTCGCGGGCGGGTCGGGCGGCAGCGCCACGTCGAGGTAGATCTCGCCGAGGAAGAACCAGGAACCACCGTCGCGGTCGATCAGGCAGGTGTGCTTGCCGATCCACCCTAGGCCCGCGTTGCGGGCGAGCGCACGCTCGAGCACGGGCGCGGAGTCGACGAACACGCGGTGCCCGAACGGCCCGATCTCCCCGGCGATGCGCGTGGCCAGCTTCTGCAGCCGGTTGCGCATGAGCTTGTGGTAGTCACGGCCCAGCGCGTAGCGCGCGACGTAGGCCCGCTCGCCGTCGGCCAGGGTCTCCCAGGCCTCGGCATCGTCGCGGCGGCCGTAGTCCAGGCCGACCGAAATCACGCTGATCGTGCCCGGGACGAGTTCCTGCGGGCGCGAGCGCTTGTCGCCATGGCGCGCCATCCAGTCCATCGAGCCGTGGAATCCGCGCGCCAGCCAGTCGCGGAGATGGCCTTCGTCGGCGCCGAGTTCGATGCCGGTGATGCCGCAACGCTGGAACCCCGCCTCTCGCACCAGGCCGCGGATCCGCGCCGCGAGGACGGACGGGTCGGACGGGCCAGGGGCACCCGTGCGCACGGGCACGGTGCTGGCGTCGGCAACGGGCGGGCACATGGCGCAAGTATAGAATCCGTGCGATGTACGCCCCCCGCACCGACGCTGCCACGCCGCTGTACGACATCGCCGGCGTGCGCGCCGTGGAAGCACGGGCGATCGCGCTGACCGGTGGCGACGGCTTCGCATTGATGCGGCGCGCCGGCGCCGCCGCATGGGAGGCGGTGCTCACCCACTGGCCGGCGGCCTGTCGCATCGTCGTCGCATGCGGGCCCGGCAACAACGGTGGCGATGGCTACGTGCTGGCCCTGCATGCGCTGCAGGCAGGCCGCGACGTGCGCGTCCTGCATGCGGACGGGCATGGCCCGCGGACTCCGCTGGCAGCACAGGCCTGCGCGGCCTTCGTGGCGGCAGGCGGTAGCGTGGCACCGGTCGGCGATGCGGTGCCCGATTGCGACCTGGTCGTGGACGCCGTGTTCGGCATCGGTTTCCAGGGACGCCGGGATGACGCGGCCGGCGCCTTGCTGGACGCACTCGGCAGGTGCGGCGCGCCCGTGTTCGCGCTCGACTTGCCGTCCGGCGTGGACGCCGCCAATGGCAGCGTCGACGGGCCCGCCGTGCGCGCCGAGCGCACCCTGCAGTTCATCGCCGGACACGCCGGGCTCGCCACCGGCGCCGCGCTGGACCACGTCGGCGAGCTGGCGACGGCATCGCTCGGATTGCCGGCCGGGGTCTTCGACGGCGTGTCCCCGGTGGCCTGGCAACTCGATGCGTCGGCGCTTGACGCGCTCCTGCCACGTCGCGCGCGCACCGCGCACAAGGGCGATGCCGGGCATGTCCTGGTGGCCGGCGGCAACCTGGGAATGGGCGGTGCCGCCCTGATCGCGGCCGAAGCCGCGCTGCGCGCCGGCGCCGGGCTGGTCACCGTGGCCACCCGTGCCGCCCACGTCGCACCCCTGCTGGCACGGACGCCCGAGGCGATGGCGCACGTCGTGGACGATCCGGACGAGGTCGCACGCCTGGCCGCGACTGCGGAGGTCTGCGCCGTCGGTCCCGGCCTGGGTCGCGATGCCTGGGGCGTGGGCCTGCTGCGGGCCGCGATCACGGGTGCGCATGCGCTGGTCCTGGACGCGGACGCGCTCAACCTGCTGGCCGCCAGCCCGCGCAGCCTGCCTGCCGATGCGGTGCTGACCCCACACCCCGGCGAGGCTGCACGGCTGCTCGGCCGGAGCGTCGCCGATGTGCAGCGCGACCGTCTTGGCAGCGCGCACGCACTTTGCGCGCGTTTCGGTTGCGTGGTGGTGCTGAAGGGGGCCGGCAGCGTGGTGGCGGCGCCCGGAGGCATGGCGTGGATCATCGCCGCCGGAAATCCCGGCATGGCAGTGGGCGGCATGGGTGATGCGCTCACCGGTATCATCGCCGCGCTCCGCGCGCAGGGTCTCGCCGCGGCCGCAGCGGCGGTCGGCGGCACCCTGCTGCATGCGGTGGCGGGAGACGGCGCGGCGGCGGCGGGCGGCGCTCGCGGCCTGCTGCCCACCGACCTGATCGCGGCGCTGCGGCATCCGGGAGGCCGGCAATGATGGTGACGCGGGACATGTTCCTTCCCGACGCGCTGGACACCGCGGCACTGGCCGGCGCGCTCGCGGCAAGCCAGCCGCCGCTTGCCGTTGTCCACCTGCACGGCGACCTGGGTGCCGGCAAGTCCACGCTGGCACGTGCCTGGCTGCGTGCGCTGGGCGTCACGGGACCCGTGCGCAGCCCCACCTACACACTCGTGGAACGTTATCCGCTGCAGACTGGCGGAGAAGCCCTGCACCTCGACCTCTACCGCATCGGCGACGCCGGTGAACTCGAGTTCCTCGGCCTGGACGACGCCGACGCGCGGCTATGGCTGGTGGAATGGCCCGAGCGTGGCCTCGGCGCGCTGCCGCCGCCGGATCTCGAGGTCCGTCTGGCCATGCAGGGTGCGGGCCGCCACTGCCAAGTGGCGTTTCCTGGCGCCGGCGGCGCCATGTGGCTGGACCGGTTCGACCACGAATGTCGTTTGCGCGGGCTTCCTGAACCGTAGCCGCAGAAAAGATCGGCAGGTGACGGATTCCTAAGGGAAAAGCGGTTGCAAAGATCATTGTGTGGTGATTCACTTGCGGCCATGCGCGTCCGCGGCCTCCATCTCCAGCAAATCCTGCTCGGTGCCGCCCTGCTGGCCGCACTGGTCTGGAATCTCGCGAAAGCTTCGGAAATCAATGACCTGCGTGTGAGTGCCGGACCCACCGGGACGCGCGCGGAACTCCGGCTCGATGCCGAGGCCGAATACCGGCTGCTTCCGCTGTCCAACCCCGATCGCCTCGTGGTGGATTTCCCGGGCAGCCGCCTGTCCCCGCGTGTCGTGCCGCCCGCCGGCGCGGGCGTGGTCAGGTCGGTTCGCACCGGCAGGCCCACCGAAGGCACCACCCGGGTCGTATTCGACCTTGCCATGCCCGTAGTGGCGCTCAAGCCCCGCTTCGAATCGGGTGCCGATGGCGTACGCCTGGTCCTGGAGTGGCCGGGCGACCACGGCACCACGGCGGCACCGGCGACGGCGCGGGCCGGTCGGCCGGCAGCCGCCGCAGATCCCATCGCGCGGATAGCGCAGGCCAGCCAGTCGGGCGCATCGGCCGATGCGCAGGCCCGGACGACGGCACCGGCCCAGGCGCCCGAGGACACGGCACGCGCATCCGCGGACGCCACCTCGCGCCTGATCGCAAGCCTTCCCGCCGTGGGCGCTTCCGCGCCCACGGCGCCCTCCACGGCATCGCCGCAGCGGCCGCAGCCTTCGAGCGACCCGTCGTCGCGGCAGGCGGTGCCTACCACTGTCGCCACCGGCGTACCGACGCCGGTGCAGCGCGAGACGGTGGCGGCACAGGCGCCGCGGGCCGACGCCGCCGCCACTCCGCCCACGGATGCGGCGCGGGCCGCAGCCTTGGGCAAGGCACGTCCGCTGGTGATCGCCATCGATGCCGGCCACGGCGGCCAGGATCCCGGCGCCGTCGGCCCCACCGGCAAGCGCGAGAAGGACATCACCCTTGCCATCGCGCGCGAGCTGGCGCGGCAGGTCGATGCCACGCCTGGGCTCAAGTCCTACCTGGTCCGCGACACCGATGTGTTCATCCCGCTCAACCGCCGTGCCCAGCTGGCGCGTGCAGCCGGGGCGGACATGTTCATTTCGATCCACGCGGATGCCGCTGAAAACCGCAACGCCAAGGGCTCGTCGGTCTATGTGCTCTCGCTGAAGGGCGCGTCCTCGCAGCGCGCGCGCTGGCTGGCCGACAAGGAGAACGCGGCCGACCTGATCGGGGGCGCCAAGGTGGCCACGTCCGACAGCACGCTGACCAATGTCCTGCTCGACCTGACCCAGAGCGGACAGATGAAGGCTTCCGAAGACGCCGGCAACCACATCCTTGCCGGCCTCAAGCGGATCGGCAACAACCACAAGCCGCATATCGAACGCGCCAACTTCGCCGTGCTGCGCACCTCCGACATGCCCGCGATGCTGGTGGAGACGGCGTTCCTGTCCAACCCCGAGGAAGAGCGGCGCCTGATCGATCCGGCCTTCCAGGGCAAGGTCGCGCGTGCGGTGCTGGATGGGGTCAAGACCTATTTCACCAGCCAGCCGCCACCCGGCACGCTGTTCGCGCTGCAGGCGCAGGGCGGCGCCGCCGCGTCGTCGGCGGGAGTGAGCGGCGGCAGCCGCTGAAGCGCGCGCCCTCGCTTATCATCGGGACTGGCCCATACCGGCCCGGCGCGTGCCGGGTGACCGCAGTTCCTTGAACATCCGCCAGCTTCCCGACACCCTCGTCAACCAGATCGCCGCCGGCGAGGTCATCGAACGTCCCGCGTCGGTGGTCAAGGAACTGGTCGAGAACGCCCTCGACGCCGGCGCCCGGCGTGTCGACATCGACCTGGAGGAGGGCGGCGTGCGCCTGGTCCGGGTGCGCGACGATGGCCTCGGCATCGCGCCGGAGGAATTGCCGCTGGCGGTGTCGCGCCACGCCACCAGCAAGATCGCATCGCTCGATGATCTCGAAGTGGTGGCCACGCTCGGCTTCCGCGGCGAGGCGCTGCCGTCGATCGCATCCGTCAGCCGCTTCGCCCTGAGCTCGCGCCGCGTGGGTGAGGACCATGGCGCGGCGCTGGCGGTCGATGGCGGGCGGGTGGGGGATGTGGTCCCGAAGGCGCATCCACAGGGCACGACCGTCGAGGTACGCGACCTGTTCTACAACGTGCCGGCGCGGCGCAAGTTCCTGCGTGCCGAACGCACCGAGCTCGGGCATATCGAGGAATGGCTGCGCTCGCTGGCGCTGGCGCGCCCCGACGTGGAGCTGCGCGTCTCGCACAATGGCAAACCGTCGCGGCGCTACCGTGGCGGCGGCGAGGAGCGGCTGGACTTCGACGACGGGGCCGCGCGCCTGGTCGAGACCCTGGGCGAGGCCTTCGCGCAGGCAGCGCTGCGGGTCGAGCACGCGACCGCGCCGCGTCCGCCCGACGATGGCCGTGATGCCGCACCGGCCCTGCGCCTGCATGGCTGGATCGCCCAGCCGACCTATTCGCGCGCAAGTGCCGACCAGCAGTACCTCTATGTCAACGGTCGCGCGGTGCGCGACCGCAGCGTCGCGCATGCGGTGAAGCAGGCCTATGCCGACGTGCTGTTCCATGGGCGCCAGCCGGCCTATGTGCTGTTCCTGGAGCTCGATCCCGCGCGCGTGGACGTCAATGTGCACCCGGCCAAGCACGAGGTGCGTTTCCGCGACGCGCGCATGGTGCACGACTTCGTCTATCGGGCCCTGCACGAGGCGCTGTCCGCGACACGTGCCGGCAATGCACCCCTGGTGGCAGCGGTGAGCACGCAGGCCCAGGTCTCGCGGGAGCTCGCCGCACGCGTGGCGGGCCAGCCGGTGCTGTCGCTCCGCGACGGCCCCACCCGCGACGCCATGGCGATGCTGTACGGCGCCGGAGGTCCCGGTGCGGCCGCGGGCGCTGCCGGCGACGCTGCATCCGGCGTCGCGGCAGGGGGCTTCGACATGGCGGCGACTGCTTACGGCGGGCCGGCACCGCTGTCGGCGGCGGCGCCGATGCCCGACACCGGCG